>NZ_JBMKNV010000009.1:0-161125 GCF_049220665.1 Chryseobacillus diguaensis | reverse complement strand
TACTTTTGCTGCCATGAACTTAAAGAAGATGGCAACTTGGACTTGGGAATCTGGAAAAATGGCATAAAAGTATCCAAGGAAGAGGTCTGTAAAGCATTAAATTACTTAAAAATGAACAAAAAGGCATCCGGATAGAGACATCCGAATGCCTTTTGTCTACAAACTGAAGCTGTCTGAAGACAGCTTTTCTTTGTTTTCATTCAGCCTACGAACTGCTGAAGCAATTGATTAACTTCTTTTGCAGTTTCAGGTGAAGTAATAATGGCAATTTTCTTTAGAAGATCTTTCCGCTCCTGCTCATTAAAAACATTTATGTTTCTTCCCTGTATCAGCGAGACGATTTGGGACGCCTGTTTTTGATTTAAAGACAGACTGTTTTGCTTTGCCAGCTGCAAGAGCTCAGCTTCATTGATGTTGTTTAGCTTTTGATTGATGATCTTTTGAAATAGTATCATTTTTCAATCCCCTCCTCTCTAAACAATGTATGGGCGCATTCTCAAAAGGTGCATTAATTTAAAGGTGAATAGGGGGCAAGAACTGCAGCTTTACAAAAGGAAAAAGCACATGTATAATTTTTACGTTGAGTTATCGTTCATTAGAATGGTTTGGCAAAAAAGCCGCCATTTTCTTTTTATAGTATAAATCGTAATCATTCTTAAATAAGTTGCCTTTTGAAAGGCCGTATTTCACTGAACATCAAGGAGGGAACGGATTGTCCGAACCTATTATTGAAATCAAACATTTATCATATCAATATGACAGGCAGCGTGTGCTTGAAGATATTAGCCTGTCAGTCAACGAGGGAGCTTTTTTAGCGCTTGTTGGACCAAACGGTTTTGGAAAAACGACGTTGCTGAAATGCCTTCTTGGGCTGCTAAAATTACAGCAAGGTGAAATAAAGCTGTTTGGAACACCCATAACGAAATTTAAACATTGGAACGAAATTGGATTTGTATCTCAAAAGGCCAATAGCTTTAACAGCGGATTTCCGGCAACAGTGCACGAAGTGGTCTCAAGCGGTTTAACATCCAAGATCGGAATGTTTAAACGTTTCAATAAACATCATCATCAAAAAGTTAGAGATGCCATAAGAGAAGTGGGAATGTCTGAATTTGAAAACAGAAATATCGGGGAGCTTTCCGGGGGCCAGCAGCAGCGTGTTTTCATTGCGAGGGCGCTAGTAAGCGAGCCGAAACTTCTCATTTTGGACGAGCCTACTGTCGGCGTAGATGCAGAAACGGTACAAGGATTTTACAAAATGCTCAGGGAGTTAAATAACAACCTCGGGATTACTTTGATTTTGGTCACTCATGATGTGGGGATTGTAACAGATAAAATAACCCATGTGGCCTGTTTGAATAAAAGCCTTCATTTTCATGGCGATCCAAAGGAATACGAGGAAAAGAACAACCAGAGCCTTTCAGATATGTATGGACACCCTGTTCATGCGATCACACATGAACATCATCACCATGGAGGATATCAATCATGATCAGTCACATTTTCGCACTGGAATTTATACAAAATGCTTTTTTATCGGGGCTGCTGATTGGTCTGATTGCACCACTCCTTGGCGTTTTTGTTGTTGTCCGCAGGCTCTCGCTTATAGCCGATGCGTTAAGTCATGTTACTTTAGCAGGCATCGCAGCCAGCCTTTTACTAGAAAAGAAAGTCGCTTTGTTAACCGGACTTAATCCGCTTTATCTCGGAATGACCTTTTCAGTTGCAGGATCTTTTTTCATTGAAAAGCTAAGAACGGTTTATAAGCATTATCAGGAATTGGCCATTCCGATTATTTTATCGGGCGGTATAGGTGTTGGGGTTATTTTTATATCTCTTGCCGATGGGTTTAATACAGATTTGTTCAGCTATTTATTTGGCAGTGTTTCGGCTGTAACCCGGACGGATCTTTGGATTATTGCGGCGATTTCACTATTCGTTCTTCTTGTTATTTATGTCCTTTATAAGGAATTATTTCTGCTTTCGTTTGATGAGGAACATGCAGCGGCATCAGGGATCAAAGCAAAGTGGATTCATTTCATTTTTATTTTTACCGTTGCCCTTGTTATTGCGGCTTCCATGCGGATTGTAGGAATTCTTCTTGTTTCTTCTCTGATGACTTTGCCGGTGGCAGCAAGCATCCGAATTGCGAAAGGATTTAAACAAGCGATCTTTTTTTCTGTTCTTTTCGGAGAAATATCTGTTATCATAGGATTAATATTAGCCTACCAGCTGAGTCTTGCTCCCGGAGGAACCATTGTAGTCCTTTCGGTGATCATCCTAATCGGCTCCATCATTTGGAGCAAGTATAAGAGGAGACCTGCATGATGAATGTTCAAGAAGCGTTATCCATGTTAAAGGAAAAAGGATTTAAATATACAAGCAAGCGGGAAGAAATGCTGTCCTTTTTTGCCGGGTCCAATAAATACCTTACAGCCAGGGATGTATTGACCTTCATGAAAGATGATTATCCTGGGTTGAGTTTTGACACCATTTACCGCAATTTATCGCTTTTTGCGGAGATGGACATTTTGGAAACAACAGAACTGGCAGGTGAAAAGCATTTTCGGTTTTCCTGCAACGCTGTTCATCACCATCATCATTTTATTTGCATGAGGTGCGGAAAGACGAAGGAATTGCATTCATGTCCTATGGAAAAACTGCATGATGATTTGCAAGGTTATGATGTGAGCGGCCACAAATTCGAAATATACGGCACATGTCCAGAATGTGTTTAAATGGTTATACAAAAAAGCTTGCACATTATTTCATGTGCAAGTTTTTTTCTATTACATATTGATTGACCCATTTTTCTGCTTCTAGCCAGTTAGAAACCCGGATCACTTTTTCCGGAACAGGATCCTGATTATACGGGGTATTAAAAAGAATGACAGGTATATTGCATTCTTCACTGATCATACAGGCGTTATCATGTTTATCCTCAAAAAAGACATCAATGCGATGTTTTTTGACGGTTTCGATTTTATCATGGGTGCCTACAAGCTCAATATGATGATAAGAAAGATTGTTTTCATCAAACCACTTTTTTGTTAAGTCAAACAAGTTTTTTTTGCGTGCGCTGATAAAAATCAGCTGATGGCTCTCTTTCCAATGATCAAGGATCGGTTTGGCATTAGGGGAGAGAGGAGCTTCGCTGTAAATGATCGGTTCAAACTTCTCCATCCATTCATCTAATTCTGCTTCACTTACCTTTATCGCCTTTGTCAGATCATAATCCATGATATCCTCAAGTGTAATATTTATGCCGAAGGATTTATTCAGGTAGGGGACAAACGTCTCAGGCGGTGTTATGGTTCCATCAATATCTATTCCAAAGCGAATCAATAAGGCACACTCCCTTACAGGTTTTACATAAATGGGTTATTTTATTAGTGTATCATATTAGGTAAACAAAAATATTTGTATGCCTCTATCATCATTCAAAAGAATATTGACATAAGCAGTAAACTTTAACAGGCATACTTCCTCCCGTATGTTTTCATACTAATAATGCTCCTTATAGATGAAAGCGAGGGGATTCCCGTGGAACACGAAAAACGATCTGGCAGGACTTATAGCGGCCAAAATATAACAAGCAAGAGAGAAGAAAAGGAAGATCTCACAGAAGAAAAGCGTGAGGCAGGAGAGGTTTCTGAAGATGATTTCGATATGACCTCTGCCATCATGCCGGCGCCGGTTGGGGCTGTAACAAAAGTGGATCACCATGATCACGGTTATGATGAGGAAACTGCTGCAGAGTTTGCAGCACCCGCAGGCACAGTAAGAAGCCATGACCGCATAAATCATGATCGGGATCATTCTGAAGAACCAGCAAGAGAAGGGGCAAACAGAAGTACAGGTTATATTGCCTTAGCATTGTCAATTATCGGCTTATTCATTTTGCCGGTCATTTTAGGAGCAGCAGGGATTATTGTCGGCTTTGTAGCACGCCGAAAAGATGCAAAAACAATGGGTAACTGGGCTATAGGGATTGGGATAGTAGCTGTCCTTATGGGACTGTTTATTACTCCGTTCTATTAAGGCATTCTTAAAGATCAAAAAAAGGAGCTGGGGATATTTCCCCGGCTCCTTCTTTGACCGATATTAAGCCTTAAGAGCTGCTTCTTCTGCTTCAGCTTTTTGCTTTGCAAAATATTCTGCTGCAATAATATCAATTTCTTTTTTCAATTCGTCCACCATTGTTTCTTCCGGGACTTTACGGACAATTTGGCCTTTCCGGAAAAGCAATCCTTCTCCGCGTGCACCTGCAATGCCAATATCAGCTTCACGTGCTTCACCAGGGCCATTTACCGCACAGCCCAGGACAGCTACTTTAATTGGTGCTTTGATCGTTGATATATATTCCTCAACATCATTGGCGATGCTGATTAAATCAATTTCAATACGTCCGCATGTAGGGCATGAGATGAGAGTCGCTGCATTAGAAGCAAGACCGAAGGATTTCAAAAGCTCTCTCGCTACTTTTACTTCTTCTACAGGATCCGCACTCAATGAGATGCGCAAAGTGTTTCCAATACCCATATTTAATATGGCTCCAAGGCCTGCCGCACTTTTGACAGTTCCGGCAAAAAGCGTTCCGGATTCTGTAATTCCAAGATGAAGAGGATAGTCAAACGCTCTCGATGCTTTTTCATAAGCTTCGATGGCAAGGTTGACATCAGATGCTTTCATGGAAACAATAATATCGTGAAAATCCAGATCCTCAAGAATTTTGATATGGTGAAGGGCACTTTCCACCATTCCGTCAGCGGTAGGGTATCCATATTTTTCGAGTATTTTTTTTTCGAGTGAACCGGCATTAACACCAATTCGGATTGGAATTCCTTTTTCTTTTGCTGCTTTCACAACAGCTTCAACTTTTTCTTTACGGCCGATGTTTCCGGGATTGATCCGGATTTTATCTGCTCCGCCTTCAATGGCTTTCAGAGCCAATTTATAATCAAAATGGATATCTACAACAAGAGGAATATTAATGCGCTTTTTAATTTCCGAAATAGCGTTTGCCGCTCGCTCATCAGGACATGCAACACGCACAATCTGGCAGCCTGCCTCTTCAAGACGCTTGATTTCAGCAACTGTTGCTTCTACGTCATGAGTTTTGGTTGTTGTCATGCTTTGTATAATTAACTCATTGTTTCCGCCGATCGTTAAATTACCAACCTTAACGGGACGAGTTTTCGTACGATGTGTAATTTCACCCACGAGTGGATCTCTCCTTAAATAGAGTAATCGGCAAAAAGTTATGCCGGGTCTGCTTTTGGATTAACCAAATCATCCCTTCATATTGTAACAATGTATATGTCTTATTGACAAGGAATTCGCGGTTCCTTATTTTTTATAAACGGGAAATTTGTAGGTTTTTCCGATAACGATTTGTTCCGCTTTTGTCCCAGGGTTCAAGGCTTCGAAGTCTTTTATGGACTTTTCAATTGAAAGATTGGGCGAGGAGCTGCTGTTTAAACTTTCCATTACAGATAATACTGTATCACCTGACTGAACTTTTACTGATTCGTAACCTTTATGTGAAACTTCGACTGTGGAAACTTCCGCAATTTTTTCCTGGGCATGTGTTGTAACTGCGGGTAAAGTTCCTTTCGATAAGTCATAATAAACGATATAGCAAAGAAAAGATAGTATCAAAAGAAAGAGAGAACGTTTCATTTTAAGGACCACCTCTCTGATTTACCGTACATAATTTTCATCATTAGAAGCACGTTAAGAGTTTAGCCGGGTTGTTACTACATTGTATGCTTGTCCTCACAAACCATTCATAGAAGAGGGAACGAATTTGAAAAAAACATTCATGATAACATTGATTATTGGCATGCTACCATTTTTAATGGTCCTGGGAAATTCTATGCTGATTCCGCTTCTCCCTCAATATGAGGGTGAGTTGAATTTAACCAGTCCCCAAGCAAGTATTATTCTTAGCATTTTTAGTATTCCTGCAGCGTTAATCATTCCATTTGCAGGTTTTTTATCAGACCGGTACGGCCGCCGGAAATTAATTTTAATTTCGATGGCGGTTATTACAATAGGAGCTTTGCTCTGTATTCTGTCAGGCTTTATTAATAAGGGGGCAGCATATCACACGCTGCTTGCAGGCAGGTTTATTCAGGGGCTTGGTACTGGTGGGACAACGCCTCTTGCAATGGCATTAATCGGTGATGTATTCATTGGGGAAGAACGTTCAAGGCAGCTTGGCATATTAGAAGGGTTCAATGGATTTGCCAAGGTCGTTGCTCCGATCGCAGGCGCTGTACTTGCTCTATTTAGCTGGTATGCCCCTTTCTTTATTTTCCCGGTAATTGGAGTCTTAACTGGGGCAGGGATCTTTTTATTGATAAAAAAAGCTCCTTCAGGAGATAAAACCATTAAATTTAACGATTATCTATCCAATATTGGAAAAGTTGTTAAGCGGGAAAAAGGATGGCTTTTTGCTGCATATTTATATGGAGGTACAGGGCTGTTCCTGCTTTATGGGCTGCTTTATTACCTTGCATATTTAATAGAAGAAACTTATCATATAGACGGATTTTTTAAAGGGTTTTCGTTTGCCTTTCCCTTGATCTCCATGACAATTACTTCCTATTGGACCGGGAGAAAAATAAAAACAGACCATCACTTAATGAAGCAGTATTTAGCAGTGGGGAGCTTGATGATGTTTGTTTCCTTCATGTGTGTTATTGTCTTTCAAAATTTTTCATTTCTGCTGTTTTTTCTAACAGTGGGTTTTGGAGGGCTGGGGTTTATACTGCCTTGTATTAATACCTTTATAACCTCAAGTGTAAAGGATTCGGAGAGAGGATTCGTAGTTGGACTTTACGGGCTGGCAAGGTTTTCTGGTGTTGCACTTGGCCCGATTGTTTACAGTGTTTGGATGAATACTCCTGAACAGATGTTTTTATACTCCTTTATCTTGCTCGCATTCAGCCAAGCCTTATTTTGGATTTCTTTTTACCGGAAAAAGATTCAGCAGCTTTTATCAGCAAAATTTTCATAGACTCTATAGTGACAAATAAAAAGGCAGATCCATTAGATATTTATGGATCTGCCCTTTTCTCTTTCATGCCAATTTTTTATTCGACGTCGAACCAGGAATTTCTTTTAAGGCCAAATAGAAAAGCACGATGTGAATAAACCAATTGAGAAGGCCTGGACTTGGCACATTTGCTTGTAAAGCACCCATGATAGTGAAAAACAAAGTTCCAAGCGTAACAGAATAAGCAGAAATAACCCAGAGATTCTTGTAATTCGCTTTTTTGCCGGCCAGCTTTTTTAGCAGCAAACCGATTAAAGCAAGAACAGTTACTTCTATAAATTTTGAAGCGCTTGAAAAGAAGTAGACAATAAAGGCTAAAACACTTAAAAGAATTGGTTTCATTGAATTAAGCTGATTCAGTATATCGACTATCTCAGCTTTTGTTAAATCCACATTACCTGTCATATTATATGTATAACTCTGTGATTGGCCTCCGGATACCATAATAAACTGGTTTTTTAACAATCCCACTGCATTTTCCTTTTGCTCCATTTCTTTAGCTCCGTATTTGCCGCTCGAGTCAAATACAATAATATAATTTCCGATTTTTTTTTCAATCGGATCTTTGGCATCTGATTGCAATGTTCCGTTCACAATTTGAAAATCAGGAAAATCTTTTTTTACCGTTTGATCAAAACTGGATAAGCCTGTAACGATTGTGCTTCCCAGAAAGAACAGAACAGGAAGAATGGAGATAAGAGAGAGAAGAAAAACGTATAAAATGGTTTTTCCTATTCCTTGAAATCGAAAGGATGCTATGGTTTTTGGAGAATGTGTGCTTTTATAAAATTGGGTGAACAGGTTCAAGTGACTCACTTCCTTCTTTAAGACTCCGGCTTAATTTTAGTATGAACTTCTATATTATACAAGATAACAGCTAATCGGGCATTACAGCTCAAATTCAGGATATTTATTAATTTTTTGTAAAGGTTGTATCAGTGAATCAGAAAAAACTTTACAATAAATATACGTATGGTTAATAATTGTGTAGGATTAATGGTTTATACAGGCTCTTTTCTTAAACTTTATTGTTTTTTCTTTCAATTAAGCGAATATCAAGCTAAAATACAACTGTAAATTTTAAGAAAAGATGCCACGAAGCTTATCTTTATGCGTGTCATAAGACCGTACGAATAGCAGCGATTTTTGCGAAAACAAGTTTTATATAAGAGATAGAAGAGTTGACCTTAAAGGGGTTGAAGAGGTTGGGCATCAGCATCCAAGAGTTGATCTTCCAGTTTATTGGGGGACTCGGGATCTTTCTTTTTGGCATAAAATATATGGGAGACGCATTGCAGCGTGCAGCAGGAGACAGGCTGCGGGACAGTCTTGATAAATTTACATCAAGTCCTTTTTACGGAGTATTGACCGGAATGATTTTCACCATTCTGATTCAGTCAAGCAGCGGGACAATTATTATAGCCATAGGCCTTGTGAGTGCCGGCTTTTTAACATTGCGCCAGGCAATCGGCATCATCATGGGAGCTAATATTGGAACAACTGTAACAGCCTTTATTATCGGCATCAGGGTGGCTGAATACTCACTTGTCATCCTTGCGGCAGGTGCTTTGCTGCTATTCTTTTTTAAAAGCCGGAAAATACATAACGCCGGACAGGTTATTTTTGGTTTTGGAGCACTTTTTTATGGGCTGGAACTTATGGGGAAAGGAATGGAACCTTTAAGCAGTGTAAAAAGCTTTCATGATCTTGCTTTAGGGATGGGTTCAAGCCCGCTTCTAGGCGTTTTAGCGGGGACTCTTTCAACTGTCATTGTTCAGAGTTCAAGTGCAGCAGTTGGGATTTTGCAGGAACTGTACTCTCAAAATCTTATTGATCTTAAAACCTCGCTCCCAGTTCTTTTTGGAGACAATATTGGAACAACCATTACTGCTGTACTTGCATCGATTGGCGCATCAATCTCTGCCAGAAGAGCAGCTCTTGCACATGTGACGTTTAACTTAATAGGTGCAGTAATATTTCTATTGTTTCTTCCGCTATTTTCCACCTTTATTGAATCGGTACAAACGAATCTCTCTCTTAATCCGAGACTTACGATTGCTTTTGCGCATGGAACGTACAATGTGATCAATACCTTGCTGCAGCTTCCGTTTATAGGGGCGCTTGCCTGGTTTGTAACAAAATGCATTCCCGGGGACGAAACCATTGCCGCTTACAAAGCGAAGCATCTTGATCCAGTTTTTATAGAACAATCCGCATCAATTGCCCTTGGACAGGCAAAGGAAGAAATTTTAAAAATGGGCAAGCTTGCAGCAGCTGGAATGAAGGAAACAGCTCTGTATTTAAAAACGAATCAGCAGAAGCATGCTGATACAGCTTTACAATTAGAAGATGCCATTAACAATCTTGACAGGAAAATTACAGATTATCTCGTTCTAATAACGAGTAATGTGCTGACAAGAGGAGAATCGGAAGAGCATTCAATCTTGCTTGATACTGTTCGGGATATTGAGCGGGTGGGAGATCATTTTGAGAATATCATTGAGCTCATTGACTATCAGCTGTCAAACAAAGTGAAACTCACTGAGGATGCCATTTTGGATCTAGAGTCTATGTTTCAAATTGCATCTGAAGCATTTTTGGACGCAATGGAGGCTCTTGACGATAAAGATAGCGGAATTGCAAGCAAAGTGCTGCAAAAAGAAGAGATCATTGATGGCATGGAACGCAGCTTAAGGAAAAAACATATCATGAGAATAAATGAAGGTTCCTGTTCCGGCCAAGCTGGAATCGTTTTCGTCGATATCGTAAGCAACCTTGAGAGGATTGGTGATCATTCCGTTAATATTGCAGAAGCTGTGCTAGCATACAGGATTTAAACTGACATCCTCAATTCAAAAAAGGTTAAAATAGTGTAAATATAGAAATAATGTAAGCAAGAATGTATGCTTACAGGAGGATTTAGATGGACTTTTTATATTGGGCACTAATTGTAATCATGTTTATCATAGCGTTCGCAGGGCTTGTTTATCCAATCATTCCTAGTGTTGTGTTTATAATCGGAGGCTTTGTGCTTTATGGAATCTTTTACGGATTTTATAACTTGGGATATATTTTTTGGATCATAGAGGGAATTTTCACAGCAGTTCTTTTTGCAGCAGATTATGTGACCAATCTGATTGGAATAAAGAGGGTAGGCGGCAGCAGGGCTGCCATTTGGGGAAGTACAATAGGATTGATTATTGGACCGTTTGTTATCCCTGTAGCAGGAATCCTGATTGGACCCTTTGCCGGAGCTGTACTGGCAGAATTGATTGTTCATCGAAAAGATTTCGGAACTGCTGTCAGAGTAGGTGTAGGATCCTTAATCGGTTTTATATCAGGTGCTTTTGCAAAAGCGGTTATCCAGCTGATTATGATCGGATATTTTCTTTTTACCGTATTGTAACTTAGGTTGACAGGCAATTTGAGTGAATGGTACCGTTTATATAGTAGCTTGCTGACTTTAGGACCCTTAGCTCAGCTGGTTAGAGCAGACGGCTCATAACCGTCCGGTCGCAGGTTCGAATCCTGCAGGGTCCATAATTCATTTGCAGAATTAAAACCGCATGCAGCTTTTCAAAAGAACAGGCTATAGCATAGCCTGTTCTTTTTGTTTGCTGATTGATTTATGGAAAGGCTGTTTTCGCAAAGATTGTTGCTATTCGTATAGTCTTAGACCACGAATAAGATTCGCTTCGTGGCATCTTTTCTTAAAATTTGCTATTCACTTAAATGGATGAAAAAACAACAAAGTTTAAGAAAAGAGCCTATGGAAATGACGAATGATGAAAAAACAAAATGTGAGTTAAAATTGTATATATGAATAGGAAGGCGGTATCAGGGGATGATAACGTTATCTTTTTTAAGGCATATTCTTTGAAACGTCCGTCCAATTTTGGTAATCTGAGAATGGACGAATGATGAACAGCCGTTTATCATTTTTACACAAATACATATTAATAGGAGGAGATTAAAATGGCTTATCAACTTCCAGAACTGCCGTACGCATATGATGCATTAGAACCTCATATTGACAAAGAAACAATGAATATTCACCACACAAAACACCATAACACGTATGTAACAAACTTAAATGGTGCTTTAGAAGGTCATGATGATCTTCAAAACAAGAGTGTAGAAGAATTAGTAGCGGATCTTAACACTGTTCCTGAAGACATTCGCACTGCGGTTCGCAACAACGGCGGCGGACATGCTAACCACAGCTTTTTCTGGCAAATTCTTTCTAAAGATGGCGGAGGAGAGCCGACTGGTGAATTAGCAGATGCCATCAGCAGCAAATTTGGCAGCTTAGATCAATTTAAAGAAAAATTTGCAGATGCTGCTAAAGGCCGTTTCGGTTCCGGCTGGGCTTGGCTTGTTGTAAACAACGGCGAGTTGGAAATCACAAGCACTCCTAACCAGGATTCTCCTTTAATGGAAGGTAAAACACCAATCGTTGGCTTGGATGTTTGGGAGCATGCATATTACCTTAACTACCAAAACCGCCGTCCTGATTACATTTCAGCATTCTGGAATGTTGTAAATTGGGATGAGGTTTCAAAACGTTATTCTCAAGCAAAATAATGAATGATAAAAGAGGAGCGATTTTTGCTCCTCTTTTTTATAGGCTCTTTTCTTATACTTTGTTGCTCATGAGACTATATTTAAGTCCTCGAAACTATTGGTATGGCAAAAACTTTGATAAAAGATGCCCTGATTAAAGTTTAAATGCGTGATAAAAGGATTTTACGAAAAACAATAATCTCTGCGAAAACCGCCTTTTTATGTGAAAGGAATAATTTGCAGACTAATTCTCAAAGTTTTTCGCACTTCACTCAGACCGCCGTAATATGAAAAATCAATGATTTATGCAAATTTGTGATGCATTTATCTTTCATTAAAACACGTTTTGTATACATATCTCCCTTTTCTCAAGGAAAACTAACCTCTAGAGAAAGGGAGTTTTTTTATGACAAAGTTTCAAAAGGTAATCGGTGAAATTGAAGTCAATCGAGAGCTTGTTTTCCTATTAGTAATCGGTGGGTTGTATTCTCTTGGGATCTCGTTATCCAATACGTTTGTCAACGTATACTTATGGAAACAAACGGGTGACTTTAAGGATTTGGGCATTTACAATCTGGCTGTAGTTATCTTTCAGCCGCTTACATTTATACTTGCAGGGTGGCTCGCTAAAAAAATTGACAGAGTTATTGTACTTAGGCTGGGAGTTCTGTTTTTATCTGTGTTTTACATATGTGTTCTCAGTATTGGCCAGCAAGCCAATGAGTTTCTATTCCTGCTTGGTGCATTGCTTGGAATCGGGTACGGATTTTATTGGCTTGCTTTTAACGTTTTGACTTTTGAAATTACGGAACCGGAAACGAGAGATTTTTTTAACGGTTTTCTCGGTATCCTGACTTCTTCAGCAGGTATTATTGGCCCGATTGTTGCGGGTGCTGTTATTTCCCGCTTCATTAATAATACCGGCTATAATGTCATTTTCACTATTTCTTTATTGCTATTTGTTGCAGCTGTCTTTCTAAGCATGGCCCTAAATAGAAGGCCTGCACATGGTATGTATGTTGTCAAAAAAGTTCTCGCAGAAAGAAAACGGGATAAAAACTGGCGGCTAATTACGTATGCTCATTTTTTTCAGGGACTGAGAGAAGGAACGTTTGCGTTTGTTATAGGAATCTTTGTCTATATAACGTCGGGAAGTGAATTAGCCCTCGGAACATTCGGTCTTGTCAATTCCGCTGTGGCTTTTATAGCCTATTATTTCGCCTCAAGATTAATTAAAAAAAATATGAGGAAAAGGGCAATTTTGATAGGCGGAATCATTCTCTATTTTTCCCTCTTCATTATTATGATGAAGATGAGCTTCCCAAATCTTCTTTTATATGCTGTTTGTATTGCTGTAGCCTATCCTCTTCTGCTTGTTCCGTATGTATCCCTTACCTATGATGTTATAGGGCGGGCGTGGAATGCAGCTGAAGCAAGAATTGAGTATATCGTCGTAAGGGAGCTTTATCTCAACTCTGGCCGGATTGTATCATTACTATTGTTTATAGCAGCTGTTTCATTGTTTAACCAAAAATACAGTTTGCCCGTTCTTCTCGCAATAGTTGGAGCAGGACATTCGCTGATCTATTTTTGTGTAAGAGGGATTTTTCTGCCTGAAAGCGAAGAAGCAATAGAAAAAGATAACAGGCCTAATACAGTTACAGAGTCAAATCTTCTCGACGGGGAAAATGGAACATAACAATTAGATGACAAAAAAACGAATAGGTAGATAAAGACCAATTGAAGCCATACAATAAAAAGAGGACACCTATTGATGGTGTTCTTTTCTTTCTTTGGCATAAAAGGGACAAGCTTCGGGAAATTTCTTTTAATATAGCTGTGCAGCTCAGTATAAACAGCCTCCTTGAGGCCTTCTATTTTTTCTCATTAGTGGAGGCAAACGCCTGCGCTTTCAACTATTACTTAAGCAAGGGTGGAATAGAATGAGTAAGAGGGAAAAAGAACAAAATCAGAAAAAGGTTCAAAAAGGTTTGCCTATCCGTCTGAATTTGCTGTTTCTGCTGATATTTTTGGTTTTTACAGCAGTAATCCTCCGGCTTGGCATCCTTCAAATAATTAACGGAACATCCTATGAAAAAGCAGTTCAGAAAAAACAGGAAGTCAAAATCAGCACCACAGTACCGAGAGGGAAAATCTTCGATCGGAATTATAATCCGGTAGTGGATAATAAACCGTTAAATGCCATTACATATACACGATCAGAGGAAGCGACCCAGCAAGAACGCCTTAGAATTTCACAGCAGCTATCGCACATGATTAAAAAAGACACCTCTAAGCTAACAGAACGTGATCTCAAGGATTATTGGATATTAACAAGACCAAAGGAAGCAAAAAAGAAAATTACTTCTAAAGACAGAAAAAAAGCAGACGATGGTACTATAAGCAATGCGAAGCTTTATGAACTGCAAACGTCCCGTGTAACGAAAAAAGATCTCGCAGGGATTAACAAAAATGAGCTGGAAATAGCTGCGATTAAGCGGGATATGGATAATGGTTATTCAAATACACCTCAGATCATAAAAAATATAGGAGTTACACCTGAGGAGTTTGCATATGTAAGCGAACACCTCAGTCAAATGCCTGGAGTTGATGTAACGTCTGACTGGGAAAGAACCTATCCGTATAAGGGCATGCTGAGAACGCTGCTTGGCAATACGACCTCTTCCAGTCAAGGCCTGCCTAAGGAAAAGAAGGATTATTATCTTTCACAAGGTTACGGAAGAAATGACCGTGTTGGTACAAGCTATCTGGAGTACCAATATGAAAAATACCTTCAAGGCCAAAAGGCAATAGGGAGAAATGTGACTGATAAAAATGGAAGAATACTTAATACCATCATTTCAAAAGAAGGAAAAAGCGGAAAAGACCTTGTTATGACAGTGGATATGCAGCTTCAGCACGAAGTTGAAAAAATTATAACTGAAGAATTGCAGCGTGCGAAAAGAAAGAGAGGGACAGAGCTGCTCGACCGGGCCTTTGTGGTTATGATGAACCCGCAGAATGGAGAAGTCCTTTCTATGGCCGGCAAGCAGATTGTGAAAGGAAAAGACGGAAAGCAGAAGATCAATGATAACGCACTAGGCGCAATGACATCTTCCTATACGATGGGTTCTGCAGTTAAAGGAGCAACTGTTCTGACAGGTTATAAATCAGGCGCGATTAAGCCGGGTACAGTACAAGTGGACGAGCCGCTTTACATCAAAGGTTCTCCTCCAAAAAAATCCCACGAAAACATGGGAACAGTAAATGATCTTGAAGCATTAAAAAGATCATCAAATGTCTATATGTTTAAAACCGCTATAAAGATAGGGCAGGGCAACTATCAAAAACATAAGCCTCTTCCATTAAAAAAAGAAGCATTTTCAACTTTTCGAAATAATTTCAGCAAGTTTGGACTTGGTGTGCCAACAGGAATTGATCTTCCAAATGAAGCAAAAGGATATAAGGGTAAAATAGCGACATCCGGTCTTCTTCTTGATTTAGCCATTGGCCAGTTTGATACATACACGCCCCTTCAAATGGCACAATATGTTTCAACCATTGGAAACGGAGGCTACAGAATGAAGCCGCAATTAGTAAAAGAAGTGAGGGAACCGGATCCTAAAACAGGACTGGGTTCTGTGATAAAATCAGAACCGCCAAGCGTTCTGAACAGGCTGGATATGAAGGCTGAAAATATATCCCGTGTGCAGGAAGGGTTCCGCGAGGTTATGCAGAAAAAGGGAGGTACAGCTTATCCTTATTTTATGGGAGCAGATTATCAGCCTGCAGGAAAAACAGGAACGGCACAGGCTTTTTATGATGGACCAGATAAGAGCAAGTTTTTAACGCCTGTTTACAATTTAACGCTTGTTGGCTATGCACCGGCAAAAAAACCTGAGATTGCTTTTTCGGTTGTTGTTCCGTGGGCATATGAAAAACAAAAGAACAGCCATCCAATAAATGAATTGATTGGGAAAAGAATCATGGACAAATATTTTGAATTAAAAAAGAAACAGGCCAAAGAGAATACAGAAGAGAAAAACAAGCAAAAAATCGTGAAAAAAGTTTTAAGCAGGGGAGATGAATAAAAGACTAGTTTCGTGTCTAAAATATAAGCACTCTATAAATTAGGGATTTTTTTATAACAAATATCGACACAAAGTATCATGAATTTACAAAAGCTTAACATTTGATTAATGTTTGGTTAACAGTAAGCCGTTATTCTTTAATACGTAGGACAAAACACCGATTTTTAAAATTTTAGGGGGAATAAAGCAAATGAAGAAAGCTAAAAGTTTAGCACTATTTTTAGTTATGGCAGCTATTCTTGTTTTTGCAGCTGCTTGTGGTAACTCTGGAGATGACAAGAAAAGCACTGGCGGAGACGCTAAAAAAGCTCCAAAAACAGCAGAAGTTTCTGGTACAGCTACAGCTTCCGGTTCAACTGCATTGCAGCCACTAGCACAAGCTGTTGCTGAGCAATTCATGAATGACAATACTAAAGCTGAAATTCAAGTTCAAGGCGGCGGTTCTGGTACAGGTCTTTCCCAAGTTGCACAAGGTGCTGTTGATATGGGTAACTCTGACGTATTCGCTGAAGAAAAAGATGGTATTCCTGCAAAAGAATTGACTGACCATAAAGTTGCTGTAGTAGCTATGACAGCTGCAGTAAACCCTAAGGCTGGCATTACTGATATTTCTAAAGACAATCTTAAAAAAGTTTTCACTGGAAAAGTTAAGAACTGGAAAGAAGTTGGCGGAAAAGACATGAAGATCACTCTTGTAAACCGTCCTGAATCTTCCGGTACTCGTGCAACATTTGATAAATTTGCTCTTGATGGTGAAAAACCAGCAGAAGGCATCACTGAGGACTCATCAAATACAGTTAAAAAGATCATCTCTGAAACAGACGGAGCAATCGGTTACCTTGCAACTTCTTACTTCACTGATGACAAAGTAACTCAACTTTCTATCGATGGTGTTAAAGCTGACGAAGGAAACGTTACTTCTGGTAAATTCCCTGTATGGGCTTATGAGCACGTTTATACAAAAGGCGAAGCTAAAGGCGTTGCGAAAGCATTCCTTGATTACATGATGACTGATGCAGTTCAAAACGAAGTTCTTCCTAAACAAGGTTACATTGCTGTAACAAAAATGAAGGTTGAACGTGACGCAACTGGAAAAGTTACTAACAAGTAATTCTAGGTAATGCTACAATCAAAAATAGGGTAAGTGTCGAAAGACATTTACCCTATTATGATGTTATTGGGAGTGGTACTTAATGGAAAAAAAGCTGCAGCAGTCAGCTAAAGAAAGATTAATTTACAGTAGAGAGAATAGAAGATCGGATGAAGTACGCGGCAGAATTCTTGTAACAGCAGCAGCGCTTATCATGATTGCAGCGACTGTTGCCATTACAATTTTCCTTGGGGTAAAGGGGTTACAATCATTTTTTATTAATGGTGTAAGCCCAATTGAGTTCTTAACCAGCAGAAACTGGAGTCTCGGAGATAAATCATACGGAGTGCTTCCATTTATATTCGGGTCGTTTGCAGTGACAGTGCTGTCAGCACTTATTGCAGGGCCGTTAGGTATCGGCGCTGCAATTTTTATGACAGAAATAGCTCCTTCCTGGGGCAAAAAAATTCTGCAGCCTGTAGTCGAATTATTGGTAGGTATTCCTTCCGTTGTTTACGGATTCATAGGGCTTACAGTATTAGTTCCTTTTATAAGAAAGAACTTTGAAAATACACAAGGCTTTAGCCTTTTGGCTGGTATGATCGTATTATCAATTATGATTCTTCCAACTATAACTTCTATTGCAGCAGACGCAATGGCTTCTCTGCCAAAAAGCTTAAAAGAGGGAAGTTTCGCACTGGGGGCCACAAGATGGCAAACCATCAGAAAGGTATTGATTCCCGCTGCGACTCCTACACTGCTGACAGCCATTGTTCTTGGTATGGCACGTGCATTTGGTGAGGCGCTGGCAGTGCAGATGGTCATTGGAAATGTAACTAGCATTCCAAAACTCCTGACTGATCCATCAGCAACTTTGACTACGATCATTACACAAAATATGGGGAATACGACAACCGGAAGTGTTGATAATAATGTGATCTGGTCAATGGGATTAGTCCTTCTTATTATGTCGTTCATTTTTATTTTGTTTATTCGTTACCTGTCGTCTAGGAGGAAGATTTAATGAACAGTAAAGTTTCCGATCGAATAGCTACAGGGGTATTTGTTGCCATTGCGGTTATTATCGTTGCCGTTTTGGTTAGTTTACTTGGATATATACTATTTAATGGAGTACAAAATATTTCACTTGATTTTCTGACAAGTCCCTCAAGCAATATAATGGAAGGCGGGGGAATCAGAGATCAGCTTTTTAATTCCTTTTACATCCTGATTCTAACCATGATTATTACGATTCCTCTTGGCGTAGGCGGCGGCATTTATATGGCAGAGTATGCCCGTCCAAGCAAGCTGACAGATTTTATTAGAACATGTATTGAGGTTCTGGCTTCACTTCCTTCTATTGTTATTGGATTGTTTGGCTTGCTAATGTTTGTTCAGCTTACAGGGTGGGGATATTCTATACTAGGGGGAGCACTTGCTATAACCATTTTCAACTTACCCGTTATGGTTCGTGTTACAGAGGATGCCCTGCGTTCTGTCCCATCTGATCAAAAACAAGCAAGTCTCGCTCTAGGAGTCACAAAATGGCATACAGTTAAAACAGTTTTAATACCTGCTGCTATTCCATCTATTATTACAGGAGCCATTTTAGCCGCAGGCCGTGTATTTGGAGAAGCAGCTGCCCTATTATTTACAGCAGGGCAAGTTACAACAAGACTTGACTATTCGAATTGGAATCCGTTCGCACATAATTCTCCATTGAATTTCATGAGACCTGCAGAAACTCTTTCAGTTCATATATGGGCGATTAATACACAAAGTCTTGTTCCGGATGCCCCAGTAATACAGAGTGGAGCTTCAGCTGTACTTGTTATATGTGTATTAATCTTTAATCTGCTGGCCCGTTTGCTCGGCAGTGCCATTCATAAAAAGCTGACAGCTACAAAATAAGAAGGTCGGGGTGATTTCAATTGGCTCAATTACCACAAGCAGAAGCACTAAAAGAAAATAAAGACAAAAGAGACGAGTCGGCGAATAAGCCTGCTGTTCTTGAAGTGAAAGATTTAAGTATTTATTATGGGGAAAAACGAGCTGTTAATCATATCTCATTTGATATTGGTGAGAATGCTGTTACAGCGCTAATCGGCCCATCCGGGTGCGGAAAATCCACTTTCCTTAGAAGCATTAACCGGATGAATGATCTTATTCCCGGCTCCCGTGCTGAAGGAGCTATTATGTATGAGGGTCTGAACATCCTTGACAAGAATATAAATGTTGTCGCACTTCGCAAAGAAATCGGAATGGTGTTCCAAAAGCCGAATCCTTTCCCGAAATCTATCTATAACAACATTACGCATGCTCTCAGATTTAACGGTTTGCGAAAAAAATCCGTATTGGATGATATCGTTGAAGAGAGCCTGACAAGAGCTGCTCTTTGGACTGAAGTAAAAGACAGACTGCACACCTCTGCCCTTTCACTTTCAGGTGGTCAGCAGCAGCGTCTTTGCATTGCCAGAACGATCGCAATGAAACCGACTGTCCTTTTGCTGGATGAACCTGCTTCCGCTTTGGATCCAATCTCAAACAGCAAAATAGAAGACTTAATTATTGATCTGAAAAAAGAGTTTTCTATTGTTATTGTTACTCATAACATGCAGCAGGCTTCCCGGATCTCTGACAAAACAGCCTTTTTCCTGAATGGCGACCTGGTCGAGTACGACAACACAGAAAATATTTTTACAAATCCTAAAGAAAAACGCACAGAAGAATACATCACAGGAAGATTTGGATAAGGGGGAGTACACTAGTGACGACCGCTGTTACGACAAAAGAAATTTTTCAAATGAAAGACCTGAATCTATGGTATGGAGAAAACCATGCTCTTAAAAACATTAATTTCTCCATTCTAAATAATGAGATTACGGCGATCATCGGCCCTTCAGGGTGCGGTAAATCCACTTACATTAAAACTTTAAACCTGATGATTAACATGGTGCCAGGTGTCCGCATGTCAGGTGAAATCAATTATCAGGGAAAAAACATTTTAAATTCTAAAATGGATCTCGTGGAACTAAGAAAGAACGTAGGAATGGTTTTCCAGAAAGGTAATCCGTTTCCGCAATCTATTTATGACAATGTAGCTTACGGTCCTAGAATTCATGGGATTAAAAATAAAAAGAAGCTGGATGAGCTTGTTGAAAAGTCTTTAAAAGATGTTGCATTGTGGGATGAAGTAAAGGACCGTCTTCAGTCAAGTGCAATGGGTTTGTCTGGAGGCCAGCAGCAGCGCCTTTGCATCGCAAGAGCTTTAGCTACAACTCCGAATGTACTGTTGATGGATGAACCTACTTCAGCTCTCGATCCAATTTCAACACTTAAGATTGAGGAATTGGTTCTTGAACTGAAGAAAAAATACACAATCGTTATGGTTACACACAACATGCAGCAAGCAGCGCGTGTTTCTGATAAAACAGCCTTCTTCCTAATGGGAGAGCTGATTGAAATAAATGAAACAGATGTGATCTTTTCAAAGCCTGCAGATAAGCGCACGGAAGATTATATTTCAGGCAGGTTCGGATAAATATTAACGTTCTTTTCTTAAACTTTTTTGTTTTTCATCGAAATAAATTATTTCTAAACAAAAATACAACTGCGAATCCAAAGAAAAGATGCCACGAATCGATAACAGCCAATATTAAAAACTCCCTTTCTTGAAAAAGAAGGGAGTTTTTTTATGGAAAAAGCTCTGTTAAACTTGGCTGTTGATTGCAGCAAGCAGGCACTAAAAGCTTAGCGGTTTTACCTTAGAGCCTCCTGGGTTTCCCTTGACACGCTTTTCTAAGCAGGAGTCTCAGCACCCGCTCCTATCAACAAGGTGTAAAAATTGAGCCATGGAAAAAATAAGTTTCTTTTACAATGGAATGAAAAGGAAGGGTGTTGGGTATTTAGATATAATTTTATTGTAAATTTCTTGTTAAGTTTCTCCAATTATTAAGACAAGAGGCCTACCCTGCATTATTATATGGATGTGGTATTTAAGGTTTTTAATCTGATTTGGAGGGCAGCATGTTGAAACAACTAAGAAACAAAAAATACAGTCATCCTTTATCCGGTTTATCAGCCAAATGGGAGCAATTTTCTTTTAGCAAAAAAATCCGAATGACTTTTGGTTTAACGATCGGTCTCTTTATTATTTCAACCATTATCGTAGTTTTCTTACTCAATAACGTCCTGAATGATACAAATATTATGAAAACTAAAAGCGAACGGGCAATCTTAATAACGCAAATGGGATCACTTATCCGCGCTAAAGATATCCATATAGCTGATTACATAACATTTCAAAAAGATCAGGATATAAGAGATTACAGAAAAAGCAGAAGTGAGCTGAATGATCTTTTTGATGAACTGGATCAAAATGAAACGCAAAGCAATCAAATCACCGCTACACTTAACCAGCTTAAAACGAACAATCTGAAAATAGACAGATTATTCATATCTTCTGTAGCTCCTGCAGTGGTCCGGCTTGACGAAGATATTTATACGAGAGACAGAGCAACCATCTCTAAGCTTCGAGATCAAAATCTTCTGCTTCTGGATAAGGCAAAGAAGGTTGTTATTCAAGAAAGTGATGATTCACAGGCTGCTGTGAAAAGCGGAGTTATTTTTTCCATTATGACACTTGTTGCCTCCATTATTTTTTCATCTCTGATAGCTGGAACCATTTTATATTTTGTAATTAGAGCGATAAAAACGAAGCTTCGGCAGGCGGCATATGTTGCAAAAGAAGTGGCTTCAGGCCAATTAAGCTCTGAACCGATCGATTACAAAGGAAAAGATGAAATAGGACAGCTAATACACGCTGTTAACCATGTTTCCGCAAATCTTAGAGAAATTGTAGCTCAGATCATCACTGTTTCAAAAGATGTTAACGGACAATCTCAAAAGCTTCTAGAATCCTCAAATGAAATACTGAAAACGAGCAATGAAGTTGCGGTTACAATGAACAGGCTATCCGAGAGTACAGAAGAGCAGGCTTCTTATATAAGTACTGCACTAGAATCGTTTGAACATTTTAGTCACGATATTCAAACAGCAGCAGAAATGGGCACAGTACTGGATTCCTCTTCAAAAGCAGTTAACAGGATGACTCTTGAAGGCAACAACGCTATGCAAATATCAATTAAACAGATGAATGATATGTATTACGAAATTAAAAATTCTTATGAACAAGTAAAGCATCTTGGTATGGATATCAGCAAAATATCGAAGCTTGTAGAAGTCATACAGTCCATTGCAGAACAAACAAATCTGCTGGCATTGAACGCTGCCATTGAGGCGGCTCGTGCTGGTAACGCAGGCAGAGGATTTGCAGTGGTTGCAGATGAGGTACGAAAGCTCGCGAGCCAAGTAGGAAATTCCGTAATAGAAATAACACAAATAACGGATGGAATAAAAAACAATTCCCTAAAAGTAAACGAATCCCTAAAAAAAGGGTATCAGGAAGTTCAAAAAGGCTCAGATCTATTCAAATTAACAGAAGACAAGTTTAGTGAAATTAATCGCGAGATAAATGGAATGGTGGAGAATGTTGCAGGGACCAGCACTATTTTGAATAATATTCAACGGAAGAGTGAGACCATTATGTCATGGTTTCAGAATATTGCTGCGGTATCACAGGAGTTTTCATCAGGATCCCTCCAGACCTCGGTTTCCATCCAAACACAGGATCAGGAAATGGGGCAAATGCTTGAGAGAATTAAACTTCTGCAAACCAATGCAAGCAAGCTGTCAAATCAGGTTTCTCACTTTACAGTCGAAGAAATGAAGCAGGAAGCCTAACGCAGTCTTTTATATTTTTAGGGGGATATATAGATGGAAATTATTTCACATGTATTGGAAAAGACGCAAGAAACAGAAAGCGGATTTAAGAATATTGTTTATAAAACAGAAGCTTTAAACCTATGGTATGGAAAAGACCAAGCTTTAAAGGATATTAATCTGGACGTATATGAAAATGAAGTAACCGCCATAATCGGGCCATCAGGATGCGGTAAATCCACTTATATTAAAACGTTAAACAGGATGGTGGAATTAATACCTACGGTTAAGACAACTGGAAAAATCCTATACAGAGGCACGAACATTTTCGACAATATGTATCGTGTTGAGGAGCTGCGTACACAAGTAGGAATGGTTTTTCAAAAAGCAAACCCATATCCAAAATCTATATATGAGAATGTTGCCTATGGTCCAAGAATTCATGGGATCCGCGATAAAAAGGAAATTGACAGGATCGTTGAAAAAAGCTTGAGGCAAGCGGCTATTTGGGATGAAGTAAAGGATCGTCTTAAGGAAAACGCCCATGGGCTTTCAGGAGGACAGCAGCAGCGACTCTGCATTGCACGCTGTCTTGCGATCGAACCTGATGTCATTTTAATGGATGAGCCAACTTCTGCTCTTGACCCAATCTCCACTTTGAAAATTGAAGAGCTGGTGCAGGAACTAAAGAAAAACTACAGTATCATTATCGTAACCCATAACATGTAGCAGGCAGCAAGAATTTCTGACAAAACAGCTTTCTTTTTAAATGGCGAAGTTGTTGAGTTTTCAGATACGAATCAGATATTCTCAAGCCCTTCAGACAAAAGAACAGAAGACTATATTACAGGCCGTTTCGGTTAAATATAACAAGCGAAAGAACCGTGCGATTCATTCAGCACGGTTCTTTTATTAAACCTTACCTGAAAAATTAAATCTCGAAGTAAGCGCCTTTAACACTTGATACATATGGGTTAAGTTTTTTTTTATGGGCGGTTTACTTTTTCTGAACCACTGAATGCGGCTATTTCTTCAGCTGTTGAAGTGCTTTAGTAATAAAAGATGCGAACGGTGCTACAGTTTCTCCTTCTATGTGACGCTTTTCCCCTATTTTTACTTTTCACTCGTTTGAGATAACTCAGTGCTTCGGAGTATGCAAGAGGATTGAGATAGTCTTTCAAGTGCACTATCTTACCGTCACGATCCCTCAACACTATAATGAATGATAAGGTAAAGGGCTTCTTCGACATTGTTACTGACCCTTGAAAATCGTATTGGAAAAAGATCACTTCTGGATCGGTGTTGTCGTGTATAACCACATTGTCGGATTGTTCGAATTTGAGAGAAATTTCGCCGGCTGATCTTGCCAGAGGTGGGTTAAAAAATAAAGCAATTATGAAGACGGTTAGAAAACAAACATTTATAATCAGTTAAACATTTTTATTATAAACACCTGAGTCGGCCGTCACTGATTTTAGCTTAATGTTTACAAACAATATACTAATTACGATAAATAACAGACCTACTACTAAATTTAGGGTAATATTTTCATGTAACAAGAAAGAACTGCAAAGGATTGCGATTAGCGGGATCAGGAAAGTGAATGATCCGACCTTGCTTGCTTCGCCTGAACCGACGAGTGTAAAAAAGGCCAGCCAGCCAAAGGCAATTACAAAAGTAGAGATGAATAATAAGTTTACTATAAATGGCATTTCCCACTGGATATTTGACCAACTCTCAAAACTGGAGCCTGCACTTAATAAGAAAAGTCCCCCCATAATAAGCTGTATGGTAACCATCCAAATCGAATCAACACGTTCACCTGTCTTTTTAACATAAACCGTGCCTAATCCCCAGCCTAATGCAGAGCCAAGAGCTAGAATAATACCAATTACGGAAATATCACCAGTAAATCCGCTTGCGCTTATAATCGCAACACCTGCGAAGCCAAGGATTAATCCAATCATTTTTAATCTATACATGGATTCTCCAAGCCAAATCCAACAAAAAATCCCAAGTAACACTGGCTCAATGAAAACAATGGCCGAAAATAAACCTGCTGGTGCATAACCAAGACCTACCGTTTGAAGACCGTAAAAAAGGATGATGTTAAAAAAAGCAGAAATTAAGTAAAAATGCCATGTTTCTTTAAAACGAAGGCTCTTATATCTTGGAAGTGCAAAAATAAGTAAAATAAGGCCGCCCAAAATTGTTCTGATTCCGGCAAATAATAATGGTGGTGTATAGCTAAGTGCTATCTTGGATAATGGCCAATTGACACCCCACACAATCACAAGAAATGTAAGCAGTAAGACTGTATGTGTTCGCGAAAGTTGTTTCATAGTTGTGCCTCCTTGACATACGTACCTAATAATGATACGCCTAAAATTAAATAAAACAAGTTAAATGCTCTGTCCTCGTTTAAATAGACAAAAGATAGTTGATAATATTTTTGTTCTAATAACTAAGTCCTAGTTTTGTCGGATGAAAAACTTGTTATTTCCATGATTTCAGCTTTAGAAAGACCGTGTTTAATAAGTTTTCCGACCATCTTTTGTAGCAGAGGAACATGTATTAGGGGAACATGTATTCTTTTCATTATTACCTAAAAGAAGGGTACTTTAGTTGAATAAAATCATTAAAGTCTATTTTCAAACTTGGAAATCGGCTTTTTAATTTTGCTAAACAAATGGTGTCATAACGTATAAATTTGTATTCGATATCTACGTGATTGTCCACTTTCCCAGATACTTTAAATCCAGTGCATCAAAGTTTACGATTTTAATTAATGGATTAACTGTTATACGGGAAACAAAAGAATCAAGTGAATCATGCCGTACAGCGGGGCAAATCTAACCTTAAATGGGATTTTAATAATTCCTTCTGTAGAAAAATAGATAAACTAAGGACCGTGATAACCATGGTCTTTTTTAATTGTGTGCCAGGCATTTTCATCAACTTAACGGTGAAAGCCAGTTATGGGCGTTGGGATATGCGAACCATTAGAGTTACGTGAGTTGATCCCGAACGCCAAAAGGGAGGGATTTAGTTGTAGCGGGAACGTGTGCAAGTTATCAAAGATACTGAAGCTGGGGCAAAGGAATGCTTCAATTTGGTACGGAAGTATTACTGCCGCTTATGGGAACTTGTTAACGGTTAGATGTACTTAAAGAAAAATGGAAAGTTGATTTCTGTTAAAATCCATCTTCTATAGCAGGAAAGATTGTTGAAATTAAATGCGTCCAGGAAAGCAAGAATGACCATTATGGAATATCCTTCAGACATTCTTCCTTAAACCAAATTAGTGATGATAAGAACGAAGTATATAATGCTTGAATCTGACAAATCTTTAGTAACTGAGAAGGAAGCAGGATCTCCTACTTTGTTTTATTATTGTAATCTAACCGTAACCTAATTCTAACTTACGTACTATAAAATGTTGATATAGCCAGATAGATACAATGGCTCAAATACATATAGGAGCGTGCGAAACCCTTATGAGAAAACTAATCGCTACGACTGCATTAGGACTATCGATGCTAATTGCCACTCCTGCTTTTGCTTATGAAGTACAAAGTGGGGACACAATGGGAAATATTGCAAAGGAAAGCAATCTTACCTTGCAAGAATTGTCAAAGGCTAACCCACAAATCAAAGATATTGATTTGATTTACGTTGGTCAAGAACTAAGATTACCTGGAACAAAATCAGTAAAAGGTCCAGTGAAAAAAGAAGAAAAAGATTCAAAAACAATCACTGTTGAATCTTCTGCTTACACGGCTTCTTGTGCTGGTTGTTCTGGAATAACTCGGACAGGAATTGATTTGCGTAACAATCCAAATCAAAAAGTAATTGCTGTTGATCCAGCTGTCATTCCTCTTGGATCGAAAGTCTATGTACCGGGTTATGGACATGCTGTTGCTGGAGATACTGGCGGAGCAATTAATGGAAAAAGAATCGACATCTTTATGCCGAATCGTTCAGATGCTTTGTCATATGGAAGACGAACAATTGAAATAAAAGTTGTTAAATAAGAGACTTCGGTCTCTTATTTTTTTGCTTAATGGTGGCCACTGGAAACTGCGTATCACGATGTCTTTATTGAGCTGTATGTCGAAGCAGACCTCCAGTTCTGCCCAAATGCTAGGCCAGGGAAGATTTGATCGAGGACCACTGGTGGCATCGGCTGAAACTCAGTCAGAGTGACTTCCTTATATCCACTAGGGCCCTCTATAAAGATAAGCTGCTCGATATCGACTTTTTCACCGATTTTTCTCTTATTATCAGTTCCAGGCGGGGCAAAGACGTATGGTAGGGGGTTTGCCTTCTAACATCCAACATTTGCTCCATTTATCCCCTGTAAACACAACAGGTACAGTGCGAAAACTACCCTCATATCCATGGGCGAAGTATTAATAATCAAAGAAGATTTCATCGCCTTGCGGTTCCTCCAAAACCTTGATTTTCAAATTCCTCATTTCCTTTTTCATCTCCCTTGCTTCCAGGCGAAGGGCTTTAAGGATCCCATCAATCATGGCCACATAAGGCTCGGGAATTTTAAATGGCAGCCTCTCGAAGCTTAGGCGATTCTCTTCCAGCTCTGTAATGAGGTAGACAAGATAGATATATTCATAAATAAGGTCCTCTTCCGCTACAGGAATTGGAGCTTTCATGATGCTTCCATCCTTTCAAGTTCCTTATCTATAAGTGTCTGACATCTGTTAAAGAATAAAAGGAAATCGTAGATTTGTTTTGCAATCTGTTTCATCATGCAATATATCCATAATGGTTCATGATGGCGGAGGCTACTGCTTCTGCTTAAGTTTTTCTCGAATGGAGCTGCTTTCATGAGTGAATCAGTGTTTTTTTACTAGCAGGGTACTTCTTCTCGTTAAATGCATGGGTTTCTTTAAAAATGGATAGTGGGAAATAGATAAATTTAATCAAACAGATAATATATATTATTAGAGAACATACAAGAAGGTTATGCAAAACATCTTTTTGTTTTCTTATTAAAATGTTGAAGAAAAGGATTGCTGTACATCCGATTGTTATTAAAATAAGAAGTGCAGACATTTTCAAGTCGTATAAATGCCCTATAGTCAAGTTTAATCCTCCTTAATAATTAACTGTAATATGTCTACTCATAGGAAGACCAGTAAAATTTCTTAACCATAACTGATAGCCAGCCGTAGAATTAGGAGTTACATAGCAAGCATCCTACATTTCCATAATAATCCATTCTGTTTTAGGAAAGAAACTTGTTCCTGTAGAATTGCCATTGGAATATTATTGTCAGCTGCTGGTGCACTTGCTTCTGGATCATTTTCTTCAACTTATAGCATGACAGGAGGGGTATTTACAAGATTCTTCAGCGCAACAGCTATAAAAATGTAAAAGTAAGTACCGATCCAACTGTAGGAGTGAGTGGGGCAAATATAACAATCTATCTTTTGAATAGAGGGGGAGATTTTATAGATGATTCCTATAATAGTTCCACTATTGTTCCGAAGAGCTGCCTGTAAATATCGTGCGTATATTGTGAGGCAAGGTTTATTTCCTTCATTGTAGCTGCCCTTAGATCTGCATAAAGCTTGATATTCTTCAATTGACTCTTCAGTTGTTGCATCATCTTTTGTTGGTATTCTTGGATCCTTGCAACCGCATTTTTCAGCTATTTCTAGCCACGTTAAACCTAGATATTCAATAAGGACCACTGGATGCGGAAACAATTCTCTTTTCGCGATACACATCTTTTTTATAGCTTCCGATTCTTTGGAATTCTTCTTTTAGGGAAGTTAGCAATTCGTCTTTCGGCAAAAGTGTCCTTGCAGGCTTTCCACCAAGTTTTCTTTTCCCGTCTTATGATTGCACTGCTGGATAGAAAATCTTTAGACTTCAATAAATCATAATCTGCCTGGTGAGTCGATCCAATTCGCAACAGTTCTTCCTTTAGTTTGTACTTTTTTAGCAGTTTCATAGGTTTCCCCTCAACAAGTTCTTATAGAAATTTTATCATTTAATAAATTCGTTCCAAACATCAAAGACCATCTTTGGCGGCAGCACTACGGACTGATCAGAAAGCAACCGTCTGCCGCAAGGATTCTGGGCGCATGTTACGCTTCGCTCCAAAGGAGGTTGCTTCAAGCGTCGAGTTTTATAAAGTTGGAAATTTTCAGAAAAATAATATATTCTAATAATATAGATGGGTTATCTGTCTTTGTAACATAGGGAAAGATAAGACGAACTTAAGGGGTGGCTGAAATGGAGAGAGTATCAAAAGAACATTTAATTTATGCTATGAGCGCCAAAAATGAACCGGTGCTGAGGGTCAGCCCTGGTACAGCTGTTTTATTTGAAACATGTGATTGCTTTGAGGACCAAATAACCTCTGCTGACACACCTTTTGATTCACTTGACTGGAACAAGATTAACCCTGCAACAGGGCCAGTTTATATTGAAGGAGCAGAACCTGGAGATCTCTTGGCCGTAAAAATTGAAAAAATAACAATTAAAAAACAGGGAGTTATGGTGACAGGTCCCGATTTAGGAATTCTTGGAGGAGAACTGAAAAAGAATTCCATCCGGATGATTCCGATTCTGGACGAGAATGCCATGCTTAGCAGCTCTCTTCAAATTCCTGTTAATAAAATGATCGGCGTAATTGGAACAGCTCCTGAAAATGGGGAGGTATCCTGCGGCACTCCCAATGCTCACGGCGGCAACATGGACTGCAAGGAAATTAAAGAAGGTGCTGTACTTCTGCTGCCAGTCAATGTTCCTGGAGCATTGTTTGCACTTGGTGACCTTCATGCGGCCATGGCTGACGGCGAAGCAGCTGTCTGCGGCGTGGAAGTAGCCGGTGAAGTGCTCGTCAAAATTGATGTAATTAAAGAAAAGAAGCTCCCGGTACCGATGATTGTAAATGAAACGCATGTCATGACGATTGCTTCCAAAGAAAAGCTTGATGATGCAGCCAATCAGGCTGTATTAAACATGGTAGACTTTTTGGATGCCGAGACAGGTTTAGATCGGGACGAAGCCATCTTCCTCCTGTCTTTAGCAGGTGATCTGAAAATTTGCCAGGTGGTTGATCCGAATAAAACAGCGCGCGTTGAATTGCCACTTCGGTACGTAGAACAAAAATTCAGCCTGGATTCTCTTTTGAGAGGAGAAAAGGAGCATGTCTAAAAAGATGTCCGTTTCTGAATTTGGCTATAAGCAGGAATTGAAAAGGTCCCTTTCCTTAAGGGACCTTGTCGTATATGGCATGATATTTATGGTGCCGATTGCTCCGTTCGGCATTTACGGCTATGTTGCCGGCAGTTCAAAAGGAATGGTCGCCCTGGCTTATTTAATCGGGATGGTCGGCATGATTTTCACAGCCCTCAGCTACGCCCAGATGTCAAAAGCCTTCCCGATTGCAGGCTCTGTTTACTCCTATGCGCAAAGAGGCATTCATCCGACTGTCGGCTTTATTGCCGGATGGGCTGTCCTGCTGGATTACATTCTTATTCCTTCCTTATTATATATCGTTTCTGCCAACGCGCTTGGCTCTTTGCTTCCTGCCGTGCCCACTTGGATTTGGCTTATTCTCTTTATTGCTATCAACTCGGTGATCAATGTTCTCGGTGTTGAATTCACAGCCAAAGCCAATTTGATTATTCTTGGCTTTGAACTGATTGTTCTGCTTCTTTTTATTGTAATCGGCATTATCGCAATTAATAAAGGAATTGGCTCAGGTTTTACCTTTAAGCCGATTTATGATTCGAGCAGCTTCAGCTTTTCGCTTGTTATGGGGGCTGTGTCCCTAGCTGTCTTAAGCTTCCTTGGATTTGATGGAATCAGCACGCTCGCTGAGGAAACAAAAGGCGGGAAAGACACAGTTGGAAAAGCGGCTGTCTATTCCCTGCTTCTCGTTGGGGCACTGTTCATTGTCCAAACTTGGATCGCTGCATTGATCTGGCCGGATTACAGCAAATTTCAGAACCTTGACGTCGCATTTTATCAAGTGGCAGAACTCGCAGGGGGCGTCTGGCTAAAAAACCTTTGCATCATTGCAACCGCCATCTCCTGGGGTCTCGCTAACGCACTTGCTGCTCAGGCTGCTATCTCAAGAATTCTTTACAGTATGGGAAGAGACGGAAATCTTCCGAAGGTTCTTGCCAAGGTGCATCCTAAATTTAAAACACCTTATTTCAGTACTATCTTTGTTGGTATTATTTCAATTATCATCGGTCTTGTTTTTATGGGACAAACTTCAGCATTAACATCCCTCGTAAATTTTGGGGCGCTCACAGCGTTTTTATTGCTGCACGTGTCAGTTATTTACCACTTTATCATTAAGAAAAAATCAACCAATTATATAGCTCATCTTGTCCTGCCTGGAATCGGGTTCCTTGTCATAGCCTATGTTGTTTACAGTCTTGACGCTGCTTCTATTGCTCTCGGACTATCATGGATTGCAATCGGTGTGGTATATTTCTTTATTTTAAAAGGAACGAAGAAGGACGTCTCGTTTGAGGAAACGATGTAAGCAGGTTATGGCTGCAGGCTGAGAGAAGGGGTTAACCCCTTCTCCTTTTTTGTGTTAACACAAAAAAAGAAGTCTATAAGTTATTGTTCCTTTTTCTCAGGAAGGTGGCTTAACGGGGAATCCAGCCCCCATAAAAGTTAAAAACATGAAGCATATAATCGACCACTAAATCATTCAGCTGAAAAGGTTTAGGCTACATTAACACAGAATGATAAATTGCAAAAATAGAAGCCAAACTTAGAAGCTGTAGACCTTCGAAAAGGCTGAACAATTAAGTTCAATATGAATGACGGGACAGGTAACTCTTTCGATATTTCGATCTTAGATTTCGAAGAACAATCTTACTTGCAGTATGAATGGGGAGAAGGTTAAGTTCGATTCGAGTTATCTCCTAAAGATAATGGTTGTTTATTAGTATTAAAGAATATATCCCTACCCTCAGTGATCATACTCCAAAAGATTTATCTGGATGGCATTTATGTCTAGTTATGTTTAGTGCTGTACTGGAAGGTCAATCCGTATCCATCGTGAGCAGGATAATAGATTGAATGTTTATAATATTTGTAATAATTATTGCGGTTGGTTGGTATTTCCATTAAAATAAAAACATACTTCGTTCATTGAAGAAAGTATGTGGCTATATAGGCTGAAATCGAGGGAAAAAGTATGAACACAATAAGAAATGGAAGTAAAGAATTAATAAAAGATATTAATCGTTTTAAAGTGTTGAAAATTATCCGTGAGAGACATCCTATAAGCCGTGTCGAAATTGCTAGATTAAGTGAATTAGGAATGTCGACACTTACTTATATAATTGACGATTTAACGAAACTAGGGCTTGTTTTTGAAGTAGGTGAATCCTCTTCAACAGGCGGGAGAAGAGCAAGGCTTATTGAATTTAACAAAAACTTTGGGTTGGCTATCAGTATAAAAATTGAAGAAAAACGTCTTCTCATTGGGTTGACGAACATGGATGCTGAAATAATTGATGAAATAAGAATAGCATTCAAAAAACATACAGCACCAGAGGTTGTCGTGGATATTCTCGAAAAAAACATTAAAATGATTTTTGATAAAAATCAGAAGAATTTGTCTGATCTTAAAGGAATTGGTCTATTATCATCCGGACTTGTCAATCGCCATAAAGGGATCATCATTCGATCATCTCTTTTAGGGTGGAATAATGTCCCCATTGCTCAAATGTTAAAAGAAAGGTTCACCGATATTCCGGTTATGGTAGACAAAAATATTAACGGATACGCACTAGCAGAGCTTTCTAAAGGAGAGGGACAAGAAAGTGATAGTTTTGCTTTGATATCTGTCGGTTCCGGTTTAGGACTTTCTGTTGTAATGGAAAATAAAATTCATTACGGCTCTATAGGAGGGGCTGGTGAATTTGGCCATACAACGATTGAAGTAGGTGGTTACCCGTGCCACTGTGGACAACAGGGCTGTTTAGAAATGTATGCTTCTGAATTTTATTTTGAAAATAAGGGAGAAGAGCTTCTTTTTCATTATCCCAATACAAGCTTAAAGAATTTTCAATTTGAAGAAGTGTCTGAGCAAGCGGATAAAGGAGATGAGCTTGCTTTACAATTAATTGACGGAATGGCTGCTTATTTAGGCCATGGGATTCATAATCTCATTAATACCTTAAATCCAGAGAAGATTGTGATGGCTGGTGAAGGGATAAAATATGAAAAATTATTTATGGAAAAAGTTCAAAAAATTGCTCAAAACAACTTTTTTTCAAAAATGGGACATCAAACAAAAATTGTTAAATCTCGATTAAATGATGAAGCTTGGTTAGTCGGAGGTGCACTCCTTGCTATCACTCATTTATTTCAGCTGCCAATCTATGAATAAATGCAGAATGACAGGCAAAAGTTCTTTTTTGAATCGTCAGTTGATAAATCCAGACTTATCCCCTGTATAACAAGAAATATTTTATGGACCATTTTCTATCCTATCTAGCCTGATTTTTGTCAAAGGATTTGAACAAATTCGCCAGCCAGCATTCCCCAATACTTCTTTTGGCTGAAGCGATAAATGCAGCCGATTTCCCTTTAATCAACTTGGTTTTAATTATATTTAGGCCCAAGTACTTCTTTCACAGAGAATGTACGATTAAAAGTACACTTGGTGGGGGTGAGGTTAATGAATTAATTGAATACGATTAAAACTTAGGAAAACGGAGGAACCCTTCCTGAAGAAAAATCGCCCGCTTGTGCTGTATCGCTAATCAAGTTTAGTATTTTACCAGGATCGTAAAATAAAATGAAAGCGGTATCAGATCGATGTTATTCAAAAATTGGTTTTACCCATGATAAAGGATAAAGCTTGGCTAGCCGGAGTTACGGCATTTGCTAAATGAAAGAAGGAAGAAGTGGTTTACTCATTATTTAGGTTCACAAATACCATATTTTAAAAGGGGATATCATGATGAACAGATTCTCAAATACCCGAAAGTTTAATAAGAATAAATTACTAGGTATGAGTTTATTAACCAAGATTGCTCCTTTTACTGTCCTTTCGACAATAACTTTTACCACCATAATGACAGGATCGGCTTCAGCTCAAGATACGGAATATACCAGGCAAGGAGCAGGTCCGATGTATTTTTCAACCTATGAGTATCAGTTCACAAATAATTCCTATATGCATGAGGATGAATATAAGAAAGATATTGATTGGATGGCGCAAAATTTTAAGCCATACGGCTACGACATGATTAGTACAGATGGATGGATTGAAGGAGCCTCTTTACTAAATAAAAATGGCTATGTAGTGAGTCATAATAATAATTGGATGACGAATCCTTTAGGCTCTAAACCTATTACCGGCCAGCTGCAGAATGGTGATTTTGAAGATGGCCTGAATGGGTGGAATGTTGAAACGAATGCCTACTACGGTGTTGATTCAAACGATGCCTATGAAGGTTCAAAATTGTGGGTGTATGGCAATGATCCCCATACTGCAAAAGTATCTCAAACCGTAACAGGACTTGGAAACGGAAATTATACGGTGACAGCACGGGTGAAATTTCCGAATGGTGATGTGAATGATTTTATTAATGGCACAAGTACGGCCAACATGAAGCTGAAAGATTTTGCGGATGGAAAAGATGTGGAGGCAGCGCCTGAACAAACAGTCGAATTAAAAGACGGTTTGACCGATGCATCTGGAAAGCCGATCTATGGACTTTTTGAAGTTCATGCAGAGGTGACAAACGGGAGGCTAACCATTGAGTTTAACGTGGACGCCAAAGCGAAGGATAGCTCGTTCCAGCTGGATGATGTCGAGCTTTATAAAACGGGTGAAAAGCCTAGTCAAGATAATGAGCCGTTCCAATATCCATCTGAAAAATATCCCGAAGGTCACACTTGGAAGTACTGGGGGAACTACATTCACGAAAAAGGGATGAAATTTGGTGTTTATTACAACCCGCTATGGGTCAGTCCAGAGGTTGTGAAACACCCAGATAAATATATTGTCCAAGGGACGGAACATAATCCAGGAGGGCCTATATACGTTACGGACATGATTGATCAAGGTAATCCGAATGATCCGAATGATGGTGACCGTTTCAGCGGGGGAAGCCCGAATGCAGCCTCTCTTTATTGGCTTAATGTTGATTATCCCGGTGCTGAACAATATATAAAAGGATACGTTAAATACTTCGCAGACCAAGGGGCAGATTTTCTGCGGGTTGATTTCCTTTCGTGGTATGAAACTGGAAAAGATCCGAATTTAGGAACAGTAGGGCAGGCACATGAAATGGATTATGAAACAGCCTTAAAGTGGATGTCTGAGGCAGCCAGGGAAAATCACATAACCTTAAGTCTGGTGATGCCAAACCTCTCGAATCATGGAGAGCTTGAACAGAAATATGGAGATATGATTCGAATCGATGAGGATACGTTCCAAGGGGGATGGGATCATATAAGCGGCAGACGCCAGAGCTGGCAGCCTGCTTGGTCACAATGGGCAAACGCCTTCCAGGGGTTTACTGGCTTCTCTGATATCTCCGGCCGTTCAAACATGATGTTAGATGGTGATTTCCTCCGACTGAATACGTACTCAGGAGATTATGCAGAAAACGAGAAGAAGACAACCATGTCTCTCTACACACTGGCAGGATCACCGCTTGCGATTTCCGACCGCCCGGATACGATTGGAAACGACTACAAGTACTATCAAAACACCGAGTTGATTGAATTCAACAAAATGGGTCTGGTCGGGAAGCCTATTTATGAAAGTGCTGTTCCTTATGAACAGTCTAATGGCAGCCGCGACAGCCAGCGATGGGCAGGGCAATTGCCAGACGGATCATGGGTTGTCGGATTATTTAACCGCCAGGATGCGAGCCAAACGTTTGATTTTAATTTTAAAGATGAACTGGGGATTGAAAAAGGTGAAGTTCGCGACTTATGGGCGCATAAGGATTTAGGTATCCAGTCGTCTAGTAAAGTAACACTCGCACCGCATGACAGTGTTGTGTATAAAATCGTACCGGCAAACACGGATAAAACCTTTGAAGCAGAAGTTGCTTCTTATTCTAGAGGGGTTCAATTTGCAAAGGAGACGAAAGGTTATAATGGATTCGGCTATCTAAAAGTGAATAAATCAGGGCAGAGTGTGACTTATGCAATCAGTACCTCAGAAGCAGGAGTTTATCACTTGAAATTAAACTATTCTGCGGATGAAGCTAGTAAAGCAGCTCTTCATGTTAGAGATGTGAAAAGTGGGGAATGCACTTATTCAACACCGATTTCATTGAATGCAACCAAAGGTAAATGGAAAGAAGCAAATGAAAAAGTTAAGCTTAAGGAAGGAACGAACCTGGTAACGGTACATGATGCTTCCGGCAGCTTTAATCTTGACTCCATAACATTAAGAAATGCACAGGTTGACAACACACCAGGGACTCTGCAAAATGGTGATTTCAATAAAGGGTTCGATAACTGGAGCCGCAGCAACATGGTGAATCAATCTATTGTCAATGGAGCTGTGCAAATCGGAGGTACCGACGCTAATCCGTTTCACTCTGATCTCTGGCAATATGTTGTTCCAAAAGGAGGCATCTATACGTTAAGGGCTAATGTTAAACGAAACGGCAATTTTGATGATGCTTACCTTTATGTCCAAAATGGCAAAGATAAGCAAATAGTAGAGGTACCTGCATCTGAAAAAATGAAAAAAGTTACTATTTCTCATATAAATGTTTCTAAAGGTGACGTATTGAAAATTGGGAATATTGCCAATTCGCAAGCGGGTGGTACACTGACAATGGATGATGTTCAATTAATACGTGAAGAATCGAAGTAACCTCTTCAAAGAAAAAGCTGAATAGTCTTAAAGGGGCTATCCAGCTTTTTACCAATTATCCGTCTTTCTTCACCCCATTTAAAAACCATTTCTATCCCAAGAAAATGGTTTGCTAGTCTAATGTTTTTCATTAGTAAGGCTGAGTCGCGAGCTTTACCTGGAAATGGATAATTCTTTTATTTTACCAATCCAATCTTTAAAGTTCTTAAATTCACTAGAATCGAAACCAAAATGCTTCTTTATTAAGCGGACAGATTCTCTCTCTTCCTCGTGAAAAACTCCATCTGAATAGATCAGTTGAAAGATTTCAGTCAAGACAATATTTTGGGACCTTTCATTCTTGAATAGCCCTAAAATATTTTCGATGGGAAGGTCCTTTATTTTATAATTCTCAAGACCCATTTCCTTTTTATACTTGTTAAGAATTGTACTTTCGTAAATAGATAAATTTCCGTCAATTTTAGCCATCAGAACAGCTAATTCAAGAAACGCTATTTTTTCCTCTGACTGGAGTTCTGCTAGAAACAATAACTCTCAACTCCTAATATTCATTATTATATTTATACGAACAATGTCTGACTTGGTTTCATATTATTAGATTTTTAGCAAATTCTTAGACTTTTTTTATTCATATTACCATGTATCTTCCGTTACATATTAAACACATTCATCCTTATGAGGAAACGAAAATTAAAAACATTCCATTTTATATTCCATAAAATATATGGGTGTGGGTTTTCTATCAAAATATTGGTGACACTTTTAAAAGGAAATAAAGAAACGTGCCAAATTGCAGACACGTTTGGAAGTTTGAAGGAAAATTTTAAGAATTTCCTGTCCGCAGTTAATTTGCATATAAACGATATTGGTCGCTTAATGTATCCCCATTACCGTAAACATAGGCTTTTGAGCCAGATGTATAGGAAGAATTATCGTACTTCCAAAGGACTCTGAGAGCCATGTACCCACCAGCTCCATAGGTGTTCGTGCCTCTTTTCTTAATATATTGAGAGAAACTATCCCAGGTTCTGGGACCAACGATACCATCTGCTTTCAGATGGTGTGCTTTTTGATATTTCTTTACACCAGCTTTGGTTAGCGGTCCAAAAATTCCATCTGCGTCAACCACTGCAGAATCCGTATAAAAACCCAATACATTCAGGATATACTGCATATTCCGGACTTCCACTCCATGTGTATTCTCCCGTAATATCGAGTTCTTTTCCCAGCTTTGCGGGTGATGAAATCCTCCAGCAGAGGCTGAAGCGGTTGAAAAAGAAATCCCCCATGCCATAGCAATTACAAACAAACCAGTAAGTAATTTCTTCATAGCCATCTCCCTTTTCTTTTTAGCGTCGAACTCATTTTACAAATTTCCCTTCAGCTTGTTAATTCCCTCCAATTCCTAAAACTTCCTTCAGTCCTATGTCCTGTTTTTCAATAAATAACTCTTTCAAAGCTAATTAGTTTGAAGGAAAAACAATGCGCTTTCTCCAAGGCATTCCATAGATGGGCCAACACAAAAGAGAATTTACTTTTTCATAAAATATAAATAAAAAATAACAACAAACGAAACTTATAGATTTAAACCGAAAATGAGGATTGGAAAAATGATAAAAAAATATTAAAATGAAAAAAGTAAGTGAAAAATTTAAATAGTATCACTATTTTGGATTAATTTTGCTTCGTAATATGGAAGCAATTTAGAGAAGTTATATTTTTTCTCTAAAAATAAATAAACATGATTATTCCGTTTGCCTAAAACGCTTACATTTTTTAATATAGTTATTGAAAATAATATTTAAAAAAGATTTCGTTCATTTCCAAATAGCTCTAGAATAACGTCCAAAAAGAAATTTATTAAATCCATATGAAATTAAAAAAATGAGGGGGCAACACAAGTGAAAAAAATCATTAATAAACCTGAGAATCTCGTAATGGAAATGTGCAACGGAATGGTGATGGCCCATCCGGAACTGGAGTTTCTAAAAAGGTATAAAATTATAAAGAAGAAAGGAATTGATGAAAACAAAGTAAGTTTATTAAGTGGCGGTGGCAGCGGACATGAACCAGCACATGCGGGGTTTGTAGGGAAAGGAATGTTGGATGCTGCAGTATGCGGGGATGTATTTGCTTCCCCGTCTCAGATACAAGTGTATCAGGCGATCAAAGCAATTGCCGGTCACAAAGGCGTTCTAATGATTATAAAGAATTACAGTGGAGATATGATGAACTTTAAAAATGGTGCCGCATTAGCTGCCGAAGACGGTATTAAGGTAGAATACGTCCGGGTGGCTGATGACGCCGCAGTAGAAGACAGTCTGTATTCAGTAGGACGCCGTGGTGTCGCAGGGACTGTGTTGGTTCATAAAATAGCTGGGGCTGCGGCAGAAGATGGTAGGGATCTAATGCAAGTCAAAGAAGTAGCGGAAAAAGCAGCCGCATATGTACGAAGCCTTGGTGTAGCACTTACCTCCTGTACCGTTCCTGCCAAAGGATCACCTACTTTCACGTTAGGAGAGGACGAGATCGAATATGGTGTCGGTATTCATGGAGAGCCAGGAATTAGAAGGGAACACATAGTCTCTGCAGATGAATTGGCAGAACGAATGACGAATGATCTTCTCAAGGATATAGAAATAGATAGCGATGGAACAACAGAAATTGCCATACTAGTTAATGGCTTTGGATCAACTCCTTTACAAGAACTGTATCTTTTTAATAATTCGGTTATCCGAGAAATGCATCGCAGAAACATTAGAATTTGTCGAACCTTTGTCGGCAATTTCATGACGAGTATTGATATGGCAGGAGTCTCGTTGACAGTAATGAAACTGGACGAAGAATTAAAGACGTTGTTATCTAGAGAATGTAAATCTCCAGCATTCAAAGTAGAAGGCCCAGTAGCGAGTGTAGAGTACATTGATATTTTCGATAACGATGAAGAAAAGCTTGTTTCTTTTGGAACAGTGACAAGGGAAGAAAACGCTGTAATCAAAGATGATGTATTTTCCTTAGATAACATGATCTATCTTGTCGATAAAATGAGTGAAGTAATTATCAAGAATGAAGTACCATTCTGTGAACTCGACTCGCATGCTGGTGATGGAGATTTTGGTATGAGCGTTGCCAAGGGATTCAAGCAATTAAAGCGGGAGTGGAGCACGGTTTTGGATCAAGAACGTTTAAACATAGGGACCTTTCTAGATGCATGCTCTATGATCATCATGGAATATTGCGGAGGTGCGTCTGGTCCAATTTGGGGTTCGGCCTTCCGTGCTGCTGGTAAAGCTGTTGAGGGAAAAATTGAATTATCCGTTGGAGAGTTTTCAGACATGTTGCAGGCAGCTGTTAAAGGAATACAGACTACTGGAGAGCGCTCATTTGGAAGGGGTGCAGTGGTGGGTGATAAAACCCTCGTGGATGCGCTTGTACCTTGTGCAAATTCATGGTCAGAAAGTGTAGCAGCTGGTGAGGACTTTAAGACTGCTTTTGAAAAAGGGGCAGCAGCGGCTGTTGAAGGAGCACATTATACTAAGGAAATCGTTGCTCGAATGGGCCGCGCTGGTACAGTTGGCGAAAGAAGCCTTGGCTATCCTGATGCTGGTGCCTATGCTCTAGGGGTTATTTTTACGGAAATTTCCCGTAGTCTAAAATAATCAGCTTTTTCTTAGATGTTATTTAAGTGATAATTCTTTAAACCCAATTTGGTGCGATTGTTGAATGATAACTAGCCTATGCTCCCGATGAGTATAGGCTAGTTTTTACGAATTTCTTCTATTATATTATATAACGGTACTTATCAATTTAATGTCGTATTCTTAACTAACTTAGATCATCTTACAAAATTAAAATTTCGGCATAGCTTCAAAAGCATCCGCCAAGTCAATATAGGAATCTCGTAGACCTTTTCTTCATTATATGATGGTATCATATGATTTTGATAGTAACGGTATTATATATGTTTTAGAAAAAGAAGATTGACAGCGTTTACAATCATAATTATCATAATATTATAAACAATCTGGCATGCCACATGCCAGTCTGAATAACGAAATCAATACTTAGGAGATGTTATGAATTTATCTAAAGTTAAACAATTATCCCTTAAGCAGCAGGCTTTTGAATCAATTAAGAATGCCATCATCGACCAGACCATTGTTCCCGGTCAAATTTTATTTGAACGGCAATTAAGTGAAATGCTGGGAATTAGCAGAACTCCTGTCAGGGAATCCATCCCCCTTTTGGAAATGGAAGGGTGGGTAACTTCGGTACCAAGAAAAGGAACGTTTGTTTGTGACATTTCTGAAAAAGATGTTGAAGAAGTGATTCAAATTCGCCGTGCGATTGAGGTCTTGGTTGTTGAATTATTAATCCCTGTCATTTCGGATAGTGAGATTGAAAATATTGAGAAGCTGTATGGTACACAAGCTGAATTAACTGAAGATAAGAACAAGTTCATCTTGACAGATAAAGACTTTCACATTTATTTAGCTGAATTATCAGGAAACCGCCGCCTGGCTCAACTTATGGGGACATTAAGTGACCAATTACGCTGGTTTGGTGTTCGTGCGCTCAATACACCAAATCGAAATGAACAAACTTTAAAAGAACATGCCCTGCTCATTAACGCTATAAAAAATAGAGATGTTGAGAGGGCAAAACAGGCAGTACTTAACCATATTGAACATACACGGGACGCCATAGTAAAAAATTTAAAAATAATTAAAATCTGTCAGAAAGGAGGCGGATTGGAAAACCCGTACTAAAAATTGAAAATTAAACCTATCATTATTCAGGGAGAGATCAAAATGTACAGTATTAATTTTTCTGGACCAAATGGTGAAAACGTTAATTTCTCGGTAAAAAATTCAGCATGTATTGGGTATTCTGGCCGTAACCAGGAAATGGTTAAAAAGCATATAGAAGAATTGGCAGCAGAAGGAATCCAGCCGCCTCCATCCGTCCCTATGGTATATCCAGTCAGCAATATTTTAGTTACTCAAGATGATGAAATTCAGGTTCTTGGTAAAAAAACATCAGGTGAAGTAGAATTCGTTTTGCTGATCAATAACGAGAAAACATACGTGACAGTTGGATCAGATCACACAGATCGAGAATTGGAAGGTTACAGTATTCCTTATGCAAAACAAGCTACCCCCAAGCCTATAGCAAAGGAAGCGTGGTTATTAACTGAAGTGATCGATCACTGGGATGATTTACAAATGACTTGTGAAATTTTTATAAACAATAATTGGGAGGTTTACCAAAACGGCAATGTTACAGCAAATTTGTCAGTTGATGATATCTTGACATTTGCAAATAGTAAAAATGCTGTCGATCCGAAAGGAACCATTCTTTTTTGCGGAACTGTTCCTATTCTTGGCGGACAATTCATATTTGGAGAGGGTTTCCGTTTAACTTTAGCCGATCCAGTTCTAAATAGAAAAATAACACATGAATACTGGGTTCGCGATATAGCGATTTAACTTCAAAAGAAAGGGTGATTCTAATTGAAAATTGCCGTTTGTCAAATGAATATTATCCAAGGTGATCAAAAAGTTAACCGCGAAACTGCACAAAGTATGATCAAAGAAGCTGCCGCTAATGGTGCACAGGCAATTATATTACCTGAAATGTGGACATCGGGTTATGACTTTGAACGATTGGATGAACATAAAGAAAACTTAGAAGGCCCTGCCTCTCAATTTCTTTCCGAACTAGCCAGAACGCTTAAAGTTTGGATTATCGGAGGCTCGCTTCCAGTGAATTTTTCCGATGGGGTTCGTAATACTTCCCTTACATTCTCTCCAACTGGAGAATTACGAAATATATACAGCAAGGTTCATCTAATCGGACTTATGGCTGAAGATCGGTATATAGCTCCTGGTACAGATTGTAATGTATTTGATCTGGATGGCCATTTAGCAGCAGTAGAAATTTGTTATGATATCCGTTTCCCGGAACTCGCTCGTACTTATGCATTAAATGGTGCAAAAGTTCTTTTTATTCCGGCAGAATGGCCAATACAACGGGAAGAACATTGGGTAACTTTACTTCGTGCCAGAGCAATAGAAAATCAAATGTTTGTTGTAGGTGTCAATACGGCCGGCAGAAATCAAAATGATGTATTCAATGGGCGCTCAATGGTTATTGACCCTTGGGGTGAAGTACTTCTTGAAGCAGGAAATGAACCTGCCATTTTATACTGTGATTTAAATTTAGATATGGTGGAAAGCGTTAGAGAAAGAATGCCAATCTTTAAAGATAGAAGAACATCTGTTTATAAACTTTAAAGGAGAGGGATTTACTTGGAAAAACGCTCAAATTTACGATGGTGGCTGGCATTCTTGTTCTTTATTATAGGGTTGGTGGCCTATATGGACCGTTCCACAATTGCTGTCGTGGCTATACCTATGATGGAAGAGTTCCACATGGATAAAATTGAATTTGGTTTTCTTAATTCATTATTTTCGTTGGGGTATGCTGCATCCCAGATACCAGCTGGAATCATTAGTGAAAAGTATGGTGCGAGATTCATAGTTTCATTTGCTCTGATTTGGTGGTCAGTATTTACGATGTTAACACCAGCGGTGAAATCATATGGGCTGCTTGGTACGGTTCGCTTTTTATTTGGTATTGGTGAAGGTCCAATGTATCCTGGTAATGCCGTATTTAACAGCTACTGGTTTAGTAAAAAAGAAAAAGGCAGAGCTTCAAGTGCACTGCTGGCCGGCTCTTATTTTGGTCCGGTAATCGGCCCCGCTATTACGGTGGCAATATTTCAGGCTTTCGGCTGGGAAGCAGCTTTTTATATTATTGGTATTGTCGGAATTTTAATCGGTGTTATTTGGTATGCTCTTGGCAGGAATAAGCCGGAGGATCATCCTAGAATTTCTAAGAATGAACTTGAATTCATCATGAAGGAACGAGCTGTCTCAAAAGAAGCAAAGAAAGCAGCTCCTTGGGGGAAATTACTTAAAAATGTTCGCTTTTGGATATTTGGTTTAACTTATTTTGTTACTATTTATATTGTTACAATCTATCTGGTTTGGCTTCCTACATATCTCCAGGAAGCACGACATCTGACTTTGGCAAAATCGGGGTTATCCGCTAGTTTACCATGGCTTGCGATTTTTATAACCGTCATGACGGGTGGGGCTATCTCAGATAAACTTTTGAATAAGGGTAAATCAAAAATGGCAGCCCGCGGTGGACTTGCAATTGGTGGACTGATTGTTTTTGCCATCACGATGTTTCTAGCCTCTAGAGCAACAAGTACATCAATGAGTGTACTTTGGCTGACTTTATCTTTAGGCTCACTAGGTTTTCCAGTGGTGACTTCTTGGGCAGTTGCCAATGATTTAGGACAGCAGTTTGCTGGTTCTGTTTCTGGCTGGATGAACATGTGGGGAAATATCGGAGCTTTCCTATCCCCTCTAATCTGCGGATGGCTTGCTCAAACAATTGGTTGGAACGCCGCTCTTATGATTAATATTATCCCTATTGTAATTACTGCTTTATTATGGTTTGGTGTTCGCCCAGATATTGCACTCTTTCAAGAATCAGAGGAGTCTTTTACAGAAACTGAAAATATGCATGCATAGAATTTCTGTGGACATTATCTTGACTAACATTTCTTTCTCTGCAAAATATTAAAATTTTTAATAGCGCAAAATAAAAGATATGCCTAGAGAAGTGTTATCCACACTTCTCTATTTTCTTGTCCACCGCACTTTGCCAAGCGAATCCATTACGGTGAGTAAAATCATTTGGTTCTAGTTCCCAGGAAAAGTCTAACAGCGTTTTACGAGTCTGTCGGGCCCATTCTATTCGTTTTACTGCATCAATACAAAGAATAATGTTACTTATTCTATTTCACGATTAGAAAAAGATGTTCCAGAAGAAGCAAAGAAATTTAGTGCAAACCTTAATCAAGTGCTGCCAGGGGTAAATTTAACCGATCTTATTATGGAAGTTGCTCATATTACATGATTTCATGTATGTTTCTAATAATCGAAAACATGTTAAAGAAGTAACAATCCTTATCATTCCTGCCCTTCAAAACTAGAACTGTGTCATTAACAAAGGTATATGAACCTCTTACCTGATCTGAAATCAGCCTTTTTGAATATTTCTTCTTAACTTTAGAAAACTAGATGTAACATGCTTTATTTTGCTATACAATGGGAAGATAGAGATAAAGGAGGAGAGCGGAAATGCCAGGACGTGAAAAATTTCAATATGACTTGAATACGTTAAGAGATAAGCTAATAGAAATCGGGAGTTTAACTGAAATTGCATTATCAAAAGCAATAGATGCGCTTGAAAAACAAAATGTTGACCGTGCTCTTGAAATCATGGAAGAGGATAAGGCAGTAGATATTCTTGATGAAGAAATCAATGATATGGCCATTCTGCTGATAGCGAAACAGCAGCCTGTGGCAACTGATTTGCGCAGAATAATCGTGGCGATTAAAATATCAAATGAGCTTGAGAGAATGGCGGACTTTGCCGTTAACATTGCAAAGTCGACAATCCGAATTGGAGACGAGCCGCTCATCAAACCGATCATTCACATTAAGGAGATGACGAAAATATCCTCTAAGATGCTTTCTTTATCTTTGAAAGCCTATAATGAAGAGGATGTTGTCCTTGCCAAAAACGTTGCTGATATGGATGACCAGGTAGATAACTTATATGGACAGACCATCAGGGAATTGCTTGAACTAACCTATGATAAACGGGAATCCATGCAGCAAATTACCCAGCTTCTGCTTGTTTGCCGCTATCTTGAAAGATTTGCCGATCACGCTACAAACATATCTGAAGGTGTCTTCTATCTTGTTAAAGGCCGTCATTATGACTTGAACAGCTAACATTTTCCTGAATATTTTTCAAAAAATAAAATCCGCTTTTTCAGCGGATTTTATTTATATGTATTCCATTATTTTACGAGTACTTTTGTAATTTGTTTGAAGCTCATTCCCTGCTTGAGCTGATAGGTGCCAGAACGTACTTTTGTATGATAGCCAGTTTCTACCAGGAAGGTGGCATAATCTCTTGCAGAGCTGACAATTCCAGCGTTTTCAAGTTCTTTTGCCACATCCGCAGTACTCATTCCGTCCTTAATTGTTAAGGTGAATGGCTTGTCTGCAGGTGCTTTTTGAGACTTTGCTTGGGATGTTCCTCCGGATTTTGCAACCGCTGATTCTTTTTCTGCAATCAGTTTTTCGTAATCCTTGCGCGGGATGGCGATTTGGCCCTTATCAGATAGGTGCTGCTGGACACTTTCGTCTGTAACCGCTTTGGTTTCAGCGGCTGTCTCCGCTTTTGTCATTTCTTTCGGTCCTGACAAAAAATAGGCGATGCCTAATATACAAGAGGCAATGATCATTCCTGCCGAGAAAGCTTGCATGCCTTTTTTGCTCATGTTAATACCCTCTCATTATTTTTTACAATGGTTCTGACTTCGAGCATTGTAAGATTTTCAGATTGTGCGATGGCTTCTAAGGTCATCCCGTTCTGATATTTTGCCATGACTTTTTTGATCACCTGGGCGTCAATTTCATCATCTGTATTTGGAGATTTAGTCAGCTGCACATCGTTTTGCAGCAGTTCTTCCTCCAAAACACGCATTTTTTTCTTTAGTTTATAGATCTCCTGCATGGCAGAGAGCTGCAGATGTTCAAATTCCTGTTCAAGCTCTTTTACTTTATCGCGCTGAAAAAAAGATGCCCCAAAGAGGAGAATCGAAATAACCAATAAAATGATCAATACTATTACCATATTGCCCCACCTTCTAACAAAGTTTTCATTATACAGTTATATCACAATTTGTCGAATAAATTAATCATTTTTGTAAAAAGACTCTGAACTGACGTATTATAGAAAAGTAAAAAAATCCAAACTATTGCTGTTTCAGGAGTGATGAAATGAGAGGGCAAAATAAAAGAACAGGGACAAATCCTTTTACAGCAATTCGACAAGAGGATACTTTTTCAGGGGATAGTCTTACACTTTCTTTAAAGGCAAATTATTTGAAGGTTAGCTGGTCTATCAGCAGTTTAACGATGAAATCCTGCATGCATTTCCTTTTCGAAGAATATGAAACAGTACATAAAGTTATCAGAATAATTCATGCTGATCGGTTGGGTGAGCTCCTGTATAAGGATTATCCCATAAAAAATCATAATGGTTCATACTTGATAAAAGGATTAGAAGGAAATTGTTCTTATCGGGGACAAACCCTTTTCTTCAATTCAAAAGACATAAAATTAACGATAGCACAGTCAACCGAAGTAAGGACTGGGACATTGAAGCATCCTTATCAAAAATACGGTTGGAATGCTGTTTCTGCCGCTGAAAAATGGCAGGAAACTTTTTCAGCCTATACAGAATATGAGGGAGATCATGAAAAATGAAAAGCCATCCTCAAATTCTAATGCTCACACCGGAATACCCTCCAAACATTCAAGGAGGAATCGGCAGACATGTGCAGGGGCTAGTACCCGAACTTACAAAGCTCACTGCAGGCTTGAATATCGTTACAGCTCCCTATAAAGATTCACTTCAATACGAAGCTTTGGATACAGGCATTCGCCTCCATCGGCCAAAGCTTGAAGGATCCTTTTCTTCTGTAGTCGAATGGGTGCTTCAGCTGAATCTCTCTTATATTCATTTCGTCCATTCGCTGAAGATGGACTTTGACATCATTCATGTACACGACTGGCTTACAGCGCCTGCAGGGATGGCTTTAAAGGAGTATTATGGTGTACCGCTTGCAGCTGCGATTCATGCCACGGAAAAGGGGAGAAAAGGCATTCTGACTGGCACTGCTGAAAAAACCATTGATACAATAGAACGCCGCCTGATTCAATCGGCTGACTCGATCATCGTCTGCAGCCAATACATGCAAAAAGAGCTTTTATATGAATATAACGGCGTACAGTCAACTGTCATTCCAAATGGAAGGAATCTCTATTTTGAAGAGAATCTATTTACTGAAGGATTTTATTTGTTTGCAATGGGCAGGATGGTGAAAGAAAAAGGATTTGACACCCTCTTAAAAAGCTTTCAGAGGGTTAGCAGGAAATTACCTCAACTTCAGCTAGTGCTTGCAGGTGATGGACCTTTAAAAGAAGAGTATGAGAAGCTTTCAGAGTCTCTTGGAATCAGCGGCCAAGTAACTTTTAAAGGGTTCTTGAATGATGACGACTTAAAAAAAATGCTGAAAAATGCTATAATAAGCATTGTACCCAGCTTGTATGAACCGTTCGGTTTAGCTGCTCTCGAATCTATGAGTATGAAGAAAGCTACGATCGTTTCTGACGCTGGAGGTTTAAAGGAATTAGTGAAAGATCAAAAAAGCGGTTTGGTTTTTCCTGCTGGAAATGAAGAGGTACTGGCTGAAAAAATAGAACAGCTTATATCCAATGACCAATTAAGAAAAGAGCTGGCTGAAGAGGCTTATCGGAAAAGTCTCCAATATTCATGGGAACATTCAGCCCAAAAAACAAGGAAACTTTATGATAAGCTCTTATCTGTAACCTAAAAAAGTTAGTGATTCTGGATTTATTAGAAATTTAATGTAGAATTTCTTACTTATAAGTGCTATGATATTAAAGTCTGATTACAATTTACGATTGAAGAGTTTGGAGGGAAAACAATCATGCGTGTAAATTTAACATTAGCTTGCACTGAATGCGGCGAGCGTAACTATATTACTAAGAAAAACAAACGTAATAACCCTGACCGTCTTGAACTTAAAAAGTATTGCTCAAGAGACAAAAAAATGACAACACACCGTGAAACAAAGTAAGCAGCAGGAAATTTATCCTGCTGTTTTTTTATTTTTTAGGCTCAATTAAAGCTTAGCTTAATGTTGATTTTTACACCTTGTTGATTGGAGCGGGTGCTGAGACTCCTAAGGGAGACCCCGCAGGAGCAAAGCGACGAGGAGGCTCTAAGGTAAGCCCGCTAAAGCTTGAGTGCCTGCTAGCTGCAATCAACAGCCGAGTTTAACAGGCCATTTTTTAAAAAAAGTTAAATGAAAATGATTACCCGTAGCTGATAGGTTGTCTACAATGGTACATTTCTTTTTCCAAGAATCATTAATAGGTATAATAGGGAAAGAAAAAGAGAAATTGGCGGGGTTCAGATGGATAAAAAAACATATCGGAGCAGAATGAGAGAGAAGCTGCAGCAAATGGATGATTTCAAATACCGTGATCTGTCTGCAGCTATTCAAATGAAACTAGAAGGTCTTCAAGACTGGAAAAGGGCATCAACGGTTGCTCTGACCATTTCTTCTGAAAGAGAAGTAGATACCAATCCACTTATATTAAACGCGTGGCAGCAAGGAAAGCGTGTAGCAGTACCAAAATGCATTCCCAGCTCAAAGGGAATGGTTTTTCGTATTCTCACTTCCTATGATGAGCTTGAAACGGTGTATTTTGGACTGAAAGAACCTATTCCTTCTAAAACAGAGCTTATATCACAAGATCACATTGACTTGGCCATTATACCAGGGCTGGTCTATGACAGAAGGGGTTTTAGAATCGGCTATGGAGGAGGCTATTTCGACAGATGGCTCAAGAACTACAAAGGGGCATCACTTTCGTTAGCCTTTTCTCAGCAGGTTGTACCACAGCTTCCTGAAGAAAGCTTTGATATTCCTGTACAGCAAATTGTAACGGAAGATGAGGTGATTAAGTGCAATGATGGAACTGAATAATGGACTCGCAATCCTTTTCGTTCTGGTGATTTCAATTCTGGGATGGAGAGTTAAGTCCTTGACTCTCTTAGGCGCCATTATGTCTTTCGTTGTTGGAATATTAATTTACATAGGAACGGGTTTTGCGGGTCTCTTTCTGCTGGGAGCATTTTTTGCCAGTTCCAGCCTTTTGAGTAAATATAAACGGGAAAACAAAAAAGAAGCTGAGGAGCTTCTGCAAAAAGGAGATCAGCGGGATGCTGTCCAAGTACTGGCGAATGGCGGTTTCCCTGCCGTTTTTGCCATTCTTTTTTTTATCTCTCAAAATGAGGGATTTCTGTATGCCTTTTCCGTTTCCATCGCTGCAGCAAATTCAGATACTTGGGCTTCAGAAATAGGCACACTCAGCAAGCAACGGCCATTTATGCTGCCCTCGTTAAAACGAGTTGAGAGAGGCACATCTGGAGCAGTATCTTTACTTGGTTCCTCAGCAGCCCTTTTAGGAGCTTTATTTATTGCAGGGCTGTCGTTTATTATGCTTCAGAAAAGCTTCAGCCATTTTCTTTTTGTTGCGTTATTCGGATTTGCCGGCAATCTTCTTGATACGTTAATGGGTGGAAGCATTCAAGTGAAATATCAATGTGTAACATGCGGGAAAATTACCGAACGGCCTATTCATTGTGGAGTGAAAGGGAAAATAGCAAAAGGCTTTGCCATTTTCAATAATGATATGATCAACGCTCTATCAATTGCAGCAGCAGCCATTATATCCATCATTTTTTATCATTTTGCTTTTGGTTTGTCGTGAAGACAGGAGTTCTTTTCAGCTTTATTAACGATCGCATTTTTTCTTTAGGCTGTTTTCGCAGAGATTGTTGTTTATCGTACATGCTTTTATCACGCATTTAGACTAGCATCGGGGCATCTTTTTTTACAGTTTTTTCCATACCGATTGTTTCGAGAATTAGATATAGGTTCATGAGCAACAAAGTTTAAGTAAAAGAGCCTTTCTTTAAGATCGCCATTGCTGCTTATCGCGATAGAAGAACCAAGGAAATATCTCAGCTCCTTAAATAAATGGATAAAAATTCTGTTAGAAACAAAAAGTATGACAAGGAGGGATAGCAGATGCAAAAATTGCTTCAAATTATGTTCATTATACTTGGTGGATTGCTGGTTTATCGTTTTCGCTACAGACTTTTTAATTTGCTGCTCGGTCAAAGATTTCTGCGCTCGTTCTTTATCCGCCTGTCTATGAGGATGCCATTTTTCAGAGATAAGTTTTTACAAAGAGCTTTTTATTAAGGCTCTTTTTTCTTTCCTGTTATTTTTACACTATTCACATTAAAAACTTCACATTGAGAAAAAGGAAAGTGTCTGAAGATCCCCGTTTACTAGCATTTAAAAGCTTATCTTTCTTACTTTTTAATCATTATAACTGATATAATAGAGTTACTGAATACGAATCAGAGAGGTAAAAAATGGCTATTGAACAAGACTTCTTATATTGGAAGCTGATCGATAAATTGCTAGAAACAAATAAATTCAGACTGGTTAGGTTGTCTGAGGATGAAAATGAAGTATGGTTTGAACCCTTGCATGTAAGGGAATTTCAGCTCATTCGAATTATCCGTGCCGATATTGACTGGACTAATAGGCTTGTGCGGAATATAGAGGCGACAGCAGGAATATTTGAAGAGGTGAGAAAAAGATCTGGCATAAGGTCAATGAATGTCTTAAACCTTTGGATTTCTGAGATGTCTCCTGTTGATGATTGGGAAGAACAAATAAATCGTCCATTTACCTTTGAAAAGACAGCAGTAAAGACGATAGTGGCTTATGAAGGAAACGAGAAGAATGCTTTGTCTGAATTATCGTCTATGCTGAAACTGGATGTTCATCAGGCCGCTGATATGTCCCCTCATCACCTCGATTACGAAAGCCTTCAGCAGCTAAAGGTGAAAGCGATTGAAAAGGCTAACGCACCTATTAAAGAAGAAAACAATATTTTTAATTATGGCAAACCTTTTCTCACCTACCTGTTGATTGCCATTCAGGTTATCATGTTTATTGTATTAGAAATATCTGGAGGAAGTACGAACAATGAGACGCTTATCAGATACGGTGCAAAGTACAATCCGCTTATTCAAGAGGGTGAATGGTGGCGGTTTATTACACCGATCTTTTTACATATTGGCATCATCCATTTGCTCCTGAATACATTAGCGCTTTATTATGTGGGAATGGCAGTTGAAAAAATGTACGGCTCTTTTAGATTTCTGTTTATCTACCTGTTTGCAGGAATAGCGGGAAGTTTAGCTAGCTTTGCTTTTAACTCGGAGATTTCGGCAGGTGCTTCTGGTGCCATCTTTGGCTGCTTCGGAGCCTTGCTTTACCTTGTCGTTATTGACAAACAGCTGTTTTTCAGAACAATTGGGCCGAACATTATTGTTATGATTTTATTGAATCTGGTCATTGGCTTTTCTATGTCAAATGTTGATAATTCAGGCCATATAGGCGGTTTAATTGGAGGATTTTTAGCTACTATGGTAGTTCAGCTGCCTGGGTATAGAAAGTATTTCACCAGGGTAACAGGGGTCCTCGCGGCTGTTTCCCTTGTAATTGCCCTTTTCTTTTACGGTTCAGGGCAATCTATGGCTGAAACCCCTGAAGCAGCTTTACTGAGAGCACAGCAGCTTTTAAATGAAGAAAACTTTTCAGAAGCCCGGGATTTGCTGGAGAAGACGAAAAAGGATCCCAATGCACCTGCAGAGGTCATGTTTGAGCTTTCATACGCACAAATAAAATTGAAGGATTTCAAGCATGCCAAAGAAAACCTGCAACTAGTAACAAAAATGAAGCCTGATATGGATGAGGCCCTTTTCAATCTAAGCATTTTATATGGTCACGAAGGTGATTTTAAAAATGCGAAAAAATTAATTGATAAAGCTGTGCAGCTGAAACCCGACGATCAGCGATATAAAGAAATGAAAGCACAGATTGACCGGGTAAACTGACAAAATTTATTAGATGAATGAGGGGCTTCCGCTGAAGTCCCTTATTTCATTTGATACGCTTCTGCTTTTCTTGTCGTTTAGGAAAGATTGATATTCGTTCGTACATTACCTTTCTGTGGTGGAACAATGCTTAGGACGAAAAATATTCCCAATTGAAAGATCTTCTCTTGGGCGTGATTTAAGTCTCTATAGTGAAATTTTTCATTATTTTTAGGAGATTTGGATGGTATGGAGTCTTTATGGAAAGATCAGATTGGCTCATTACAGCTCTACTTTGAAAACACTATTTTAAAAGGTGAAAAGTAAGATTTGGCGTGCTGGTAAAGGCTGGAATGACCAGGAAAAGCTGCTTACTGTCCAAATAGCAGGTTTTACGGGCGAAAGGAACTCGGGTTCTAACGAGCGCAATCCGCATTTTACTGTCCAAACAGGCTGTTTAACTGTCCAAGCAAGCCATTTTACTATTCAAGCAATAAAAAGCAGTGCAGCCCATAAGCAGTGCAGCTCCTCCAGCGCTTGTCGCAGCTGAGCAATTGGCTTCGCTTTTCGATTTGCCAATGTTTCTCAGGTTTTTTATGCTTGACGGTTGCCCTTTTCTTTTATAACTTAATATTGTAGATGTGTCTGACATGAGGTGAAATTTTGAAAACGATTTATGATGTACAGCAGCTGCTGAAAAAGTTTGGGACTATAATTTATATAGGTGACAGATTGGCTGATCTTGAGCTGATGGAAGAAGAATTAAAGCAGCTTAGGGAGTCCAGCCTGATTGATCCAAAGGATTTTCAGATGGCAGTACTGCTGGTTAGACATGAGGCACAAAAACAGAAGGATAAGAGAACCTGATAGTTCTTCAATTATGCAAACGGTTTCTCTAATTTGATATTAAAGGGATGAAGCAGAAATGGCAGATCAATGGCTGGTTGGTGTAGACTTAGGCGGAACAACAATTAAAATCGCTTTTATAAGCCTTTATGGAGAAATTATTACAAAATGGGAAATACCAACTGATAAAAGCGGAAAAACCATAACAACAGACATAGCAAAAGCAATTGATGCAAAGCTTGAAGAGCTGGGCGAGACGAAAGAAAAGCTTGCAGCAATTGGTATGGGAGCACCAGGACCTGTCAACCTGGCCACTGGTCTTGTATATGTAACAGTCAACCTTGGGTGGAAAAACTATGCCTTAAAGGATCATTTGGAATTGGAAACAGGGCTTCCTGCAGTCATTGATAATGATGCAAATATGGCTGCAATCGGTGAAATGTGGAAGGGTGCAGGTGACGGTTCAAACGACATTATTTGTATAACCCTTGGAACTGGAGTCGGCGGAGGAGTCATTTCAAATGGAGAAGTCATTCATGGAGTCAACGGCTCTGCAGGAGAAATTGGTCACATGACTTCAATTGTTGAAGGAGGAGCCCAATGTAACTGCGGTAAAAAGGGATGTCTTGAAACAGTTGCCTCAGCTACAGGGATTGTCCGTTATGCAATGGAAAAACTTGAGGAATCTGATCAAGCCAGCTTGCTTCGCCAGACTCTTAAGGAAAACGGTATCATTACATCAAAGGATGTTATTGAATATGCTTCAAAAGGTGATGGACTTGCCGTAGAAGTGATGGAGTTTGTGACGTTCCACTTAGGATTTGCTCTCGCGAATCTTGCTAATGGACTTAATCCTGAAAAAATTGTAATTGGCGGAGGAGTATCGAAAGCCGGGGAATACCTTCGAAGCAGTGTAGAAAAGCACTTTAAAAAATATACGTTTCCTCGTGTAGGAGAAGCAGCAGAAATTACGATAGCAACGCTTGGCAACGACGCAGGGGCTATTGGCGGAGCATACTTAGCCAAATCCATGTTAACGAATTATTAAGAAATACTTTAATTGAATTTAATCCATAATAAAAGGAGCTTCCTCACGGAAAGGCTCCTTTTATTTTTTTCAAACATATAGTTCAATTCTGAATATTAATTTAATGTTGATTTTTTGTAAAGACAGTATTAACATATGTGATAGCTTGCTTTTAGTTATTTCAAAATAATGTAAAAAACCACTTAATTTTTATTAAGAGAGATGCTGCATAAAAAGGAGGCTGCAAATTTGCTTAAAGAAAAAATAAATAAATATTCTTTTTTGCTCATTGCGGTTGTATTTATGTGGATCAAAACCTACATCGTATATAAAACCAGCTTTGACATTGAAATTGAAAATATTGGCCAGGAATTTATTCTATTTATTAACCCTTTAAGTTTTTTGGTTCTTATTTTTGGATTTGGCCTTTTTATGAAGGAAAAAAACAGGAATAGGTTTACCGTCATAACGAGCTTTATCCTGACATTAGTTCTTTTAGCAAACATGATTTTTTACCGTTTTTTCAATGATTTTTTAACGTTTCCGATCCTATTTCAGACTAATAATATGGGAGAGCTCGGAAGCAGTGTAACTTCACTATTTAAGCCAGTCGATCTTCTGCTTTTTGTTGATATAGCTATTCTAATATGGCTGATGAGAAAACAAAATGCATTCGGAGAGGAAAGAACGAGTAAGAAAGGCCGTTCAGCTTATTTTCTGCTTGCGGCAGCCGTATTTTTCCTTAATCTTGGTCTTGCTGAAATTGCCCGTCCTCAGCTTTTAACCCGTTCATTTGACAGAGAAATGCTTGTGAAAAATATCAGCTTATATCATTTTCATATATATGATGGGTTAATTCAATCGAAGACTTTTGCTCAGCGTGCTATGGCAGACAGCAACAAATTAACCGGGATCGAAAATTATATAAAAGCAAGCAAGAAAAAACCGGATGACAATCTTTATGGAATTGCCAAAAAGCGAAATGTCATTATTGTCAGTCTTGAATCAACTCAAAGCTTTGCAATGCAGCAAAAGATTCATGGCAAAGAAGTAACACCCTATTTGAATCAGCTCGCAAATAAAAGCTATAACTTTGAAAATTTTTATCACCAGACAGGGCAAGGTAAGACGTCAGATGCAGAATTTCTTGTAGATAATTCTCTTTACCCGCTCGGACGGGGAGCAGTCTTTTTCACAAATTCGGATAATCAATATACTGCGACTCCTCTGCTTCTGAAAAAAGAAGGTTATTCTTCGGCAGTGTTTCATGCGAATAATAAATCCTTTTGGAACAGGGACTTAATGTACCATTCATTTGGATATGATAAATTTTTTGATATCAACAGTTATAAAACAACACCTGAAACAACTGTAGGATGGGGATTAAAAGACAAGGAGTATTTTGAACAAACGGCCGATTTAATGAAGACAATGCCGCAGCCGTTTTATTCAAGAGCGATCACCTTGACCAATCATTATCCGTTTGAGCTTAAACCAGAGGATAAAATGCTTAATGATGCTGGAACAAGCAGCCAGACAGTCAATAACTACTTTCAGACTGTCAGATATGAAGACGAGGCTGTGAAACATTTCATTGAAAAGTTGAAAAAAGATGGATTGTATGATAACTCCATTATTGTATTTTACGGAGATCACTATGGTATTTCAGAAAATCATAATGATGCAATGGAACAGATTTTAGGGAAAAAAATAACACCTTATGAAAATATTCAGCTGCAGCGGGTGCCATTTATTATTCATATCCCTGGAGTTACAGATAAGCATCCAAAAAATATGAAAGAAGTTGGCGGACAGGTTGATATTCGTCCAACACTGCTTCATTTATTAGGAGTAAAGGATAACGGAAGAATTGAATTCGGGAACGATTTGTTTTCAAAAAATCGCTTTCCATTTACAGTAATGCGTGATGGGAGCTATGTATCAAATAAATACATTTACACACAAAACAAATGCTATAACAGAAAAACCGGCGAGACTGTGGACGTAAAAGGCTGTCAGCCTTTATCAGATAAGGCAAAACAGGAACTCGATTATTCGGATAAAATTATTAATAGTGATTTGCTGAGATTTCTACAACAAAGAAAAAATGAATGATTGTCAAGCTTTGGTTCTTTTGAACCGAAGCTTTTCCTATTAAAATAACGACTTTCTTCCTGTTTTAAGTTGTTCAAAAAGGAATTCACCTACATAAAATGAATATAAGAAAGGGTGACATCCCATGAAATTACAGATTGAAGAAAACATCCATTTGAGTGAATTGGCTAAAAAGGTGAAGGTGCCTGTTCAATTGATAAAAGACTCGAATGAAGGAATGCTTGCTAATATATTGCCTTCAGGCACAGAGTTAACTGTTCCGGGCTTTAAAGATAATGAATGTATTGGGTTATTTCCATCAGCCGTTCCTCAAAAAGTAAACAAACTTCTAGTGAATCGTAAGAAAAACTATGATTTTCATACTCTGGAAAAAGATCTTGCTCTATTGACTGCCACCTATCCATTCATTCGTCAGCAGGTAATTGGCAAAAGTGTACTTGAAAAGCCGATTTATGAGTTGACAATTGGAAACGGATCAAAAAAAATCCACATGAATGCTTCGTTTCATGCAAATGAATGGATTACTTCTGCAGCCCTCATGCAATTTTTAGAGTGTTATTTGCTGGCCCTCATTCAGGAATCCTCTATTTACGGAATATCTGTAAATCAAATTTATGAGAACACAACCCTTTCGATTGTGCCAATGGTCAACCCGGATGGCGTAAACCTCGTACATCACGGAGTTTCTTCAAACGAGCCAAACTATCAGGAACTAATGCAAATGAATGGACAGTCAAATGATTTCTCCCAGTGGAAAGCCAATATTCGCGGCATTGATCTTAATAATCAGTTTCCCGCTCTCTGGGAAATTGAAAAAGAAAGAAAAGAACCTAAATCCCCTGCACCCAGGGATTACCCTGGAGACAATCCGTTAACAGAGCCGGAAGCTATTGTAATGGCTGAACTTGTGAAGAAAAAAAAATTCGACAGGCTGATTGCTTTTCATACACAAGGGGAAGAAATTTATTGGGGATACTTGCAAAAAGAGCCTGATGAAGCGGCTCTAATTGTAAAAGAATTTTCAATTAGAAGCGGATATAAAGCAGTTCAAAACATTGACAGCCACGCAGGATTCAGAGACTGGTTTATCAATGAATGGGGCCGAGCCGGCTTTACTGTAGAACTTGGATATGGGGTTAATCCGCTTCCAATCGAGCAATTTGAATCTATTTGCCATAAAGGCGAAGGGATTTTTTGGGCATCCCTTTATCTATAAGCAGCTATGCTTCCTGAAAAATAGGAGCAATATTAAAAATAATAAGAGAAAGGAACTTTGAGGTGAAAGAAAAAAAAGGTAAAAGAATTTCTGCAGCTGCAAGCTTTCTCCTCATTGGCGTTTTTTTAACAGGATGCAATAATTTACAGCATGAACAGGCTCGTGAAAAACAACCGCATGCCATTAAATCTCCTGCAGTAATCAGCCATGAGAAAGAAGAACCTCTAAAAACCTATAAAACCAGTGAGAACAACTTTCATATGGTGTCAGGCTGGATGGATGCAGAACATATTTTAATAGTTGAAGAGCAAAACCATCAATTTATTCTGTACAGCTACCAAATCCACACTGGAGAGAAGACAACCATTTATAAAAGCAGTTCAACAATTAATGCAGTAAAAATCAATCAAAAAAGCAACTTGATTCTCTTGCAAGAAAGCAGTACAGCAAACAACAATACACTAAAGATTCTTGATGAAAAAGGAAATCCTGTTTATAGCTGCAAGATTCCGGCCTATCAGCTGGACACAGCTTGGAATGAAGAGGATTCTGATGAGTTATATGTAACAGCCTTTAATGAAGATTGGACCTTCAAAACGTTTCTTCTTCATCCCTTGTCAAATAAAAAAGAAGAAAGTCCTCTCGAAATACCGTTTGTCATTTGGGAAGATGCTGAAAATCTGAGTTATATAAAATGGAATAAGGATGAACCGCAAATTGAAGCACCTCTTTATTCATTCAGCTTGCAATCAGGAAAAGAAAAGCTATTAAAATCAAAGGCTGTCAAGCATGAGGTTTATGGAGATATCCTCTTAACAATCGGGATGGAAAATGAATCGCATATGGGTGCCTATTCGTTCAGTAATTGGAAATCGGGAAGTGAAATCATGACGATGCACGCTCCGCTCCTATCAAATTATTCTGAATGGCAGCCGCCTAATTATGATTTCGACCCGAATCAGAGGCTTTTTTATCTTTTCCGGCAAAAACATCAGAACGCATTTGATCTTATGGCTTATTCTCTTGCAGGGAAAAAACCTCAAGTGATTGCCAAAAACCTTGGAAACGAACCCATCTCTATTTCTCCGGATGGGACCTGGGCTTTATATGGAGCAAGATATGAAAAAATCATTTCATTGAAACAGCATACAGCCTCTTCAATGATTGTCTTTAAATAAGATGTGATAAACTAAGCAAGAAATGGATTAGAAGAGGAGGTAATGGGCATGGCTATTTTTGACGTAACGATTATACCAATTGGGACAGGATCACCAAGTGTTTCAAGCTATGTAGCGGACATTCATCACATTTTAGAGAAATACAAAGAAGAGGGGAAAATTACCTTTCAGTTAACACCAATGAATACCCTTATAGAAGGGGAACTGAAGGATTTGTTCGAAGTAGTTCAAGCCATTCATGAAGCCCCATACAACAAAGGAATACAACGAGTCGCAACAAATATCAGAATAGATGACAGAAGAGATAAAGTAACGACAATGCAGGGGAAACTGGAAAGTGTTAAAAATAAAATGTGAGCAGCTTCATCAGAAAAAAGTTAAATCCCTGGCCTTGTGAGCCGGGGATTACTTGTTAAGGATTTTTTTTGTAACCATGATAAATTTTTTGTTAAACGTGAGAAACAACCGGAATACCATGATGAATGAGTGTCATTACGGCAAACCAGCCAAAAATGGCTACAGCCCCAAGAGAAAAAAACATGCTTAAAAAGTTTTTTTCTTTAAATGCTCGATATAAACCAACAAGTCCCAGTAAAGCAATCAGCGAAAAAATAATGATTATCCCCATTTTTTGCCCCCTTACCTCAAGTTCTTTTGAAGATTAAAATTAGAAAATTATGAGAATTGCCTTGAAATTAGTTTAACCGTTTTCATATCGATTGTCGAGGTCAAATCTATGGATAAACGAGGGGTGTAAGCAATGGATGTTTTCGCAAAGATTGCTGCTGTTCGTTCAAGCTCTTATCTATCACGCATTCAGCCAAAGATATTGCCTTGCCGATGGTTTGGTAAACGTAATATAGGGTCATGAGCAACAAAGTTTAAGAAAAGAGCCATAGCAATCGTTTGAAAAATTGAATAAATTCGCTGATAATAGAATGAGGCCGTACAAAAAAGCTCCAGTGAGGTGATTATATGAAATGGCAACGTATTCCGCTTGGACCTATACAGACAAATGCTTACCTATTCTATAATGAAGAAGGAGATTGCCTTGTTATTGATCCCGGCAGTGAAGGAAATAAACTAAATAACTATATTAAGGAAAAGGGCCTAAAACCGCTCGCTATTCTTTTAACACATGCTCACTTTGACCATATCGGGGCAGTCGATAAGGTAAGAGAGCGCTGGGAAATTCCAGTTTACATACATGCCGAGGAAAAAGACTGGCTTACATCTCCTGAATTAAACGGCTCCATGAGAATGGGGACGGAACCGATTCTCGCCAATCCAGCTGAGCATCTTATTCGTTCAGAGCAGATGCTGACTATAGGACCTTTCATATTAAAAGTACTTGAAACGCCAGGACACTCACCTGGAAGTGTCTCTTATTATCATAAGGAATCTGATCTCGTTTTTTCTGGAGATGCACTCTTCGCAGGAAGCATCGGCCGTACAGACCTGATTGGGGGAAATCATGATCTTCTGATTAAAAGCATTCATGAAAAGCTTTTAAGCTTGCCTGAACAAACGCTCGTCTTATCTGGCCATGGTCCAGAAACAAGCATTGAAGCAGAAATGGATCAAAATCCGTTTCTAAATGGTTTTTAAAAAATGATTGAACGCCTGCAGAATATCATTAGGCAATGCGGAGGTTCCATTTCTTATTCAGATTACATGGAAGAAGCGCTTTACGGGGAAGACTCAGGCTATTATATGAAGAATAGGGCAAAAATAGGCAAAAAAGGTGACTTTTATACAGCAAGCAATCATTCTGATTTTTTTGCAAGGCACTTTGCCCGCTTATTTTCAGAGTGGACTAAAGGCAGTGGAATTCCTCCTTATTTTTGTGAAATAGGGGGAGGGACAGGAGCCTTTGCAAAAGCCTTTTTAAACGCTCTGCCCGAGTTCGATGTGCGTTTAGATTCGATGATAAGCCTCGAGAAAAGCTCTTATCATTCTTCTCTTCAGGAGGCTCTCAAAATGGAGCAGTTACGGGAGCTGAATCAGCTGCCAGAAGGATATAAAGGCGTTATCTTTTCAAATGAGCTGTATGATGCTTTTCCTGTTGATGTGATCCAAAAAAAGAACGGTACCTTGTGGGAAGTTCGTGTTGCGTTAGATAATGCAGGTAAATTAAAAGAAAAAATGGTTCCTCTCTCGAATCCTCTAATAAAAGACTATTTAACCTGGCTAAACTTATCTTTAAAGGAAGGCTACCGATATGAAGTACCTCTTCATATGCTTTCTTTTATGGAAAAGATAAATGCTAAAACGGACTCTGCCATCATCATCATGATTGATTATGGATATTACAATGAAGAGCTAATGAATGAGGTTCATAAAGAAGGAAGTCTTCGCGGCTATTATCAGCACGTTATGGTGAATGATCCTCTAATGCACCCGTATAACATGGATTTAACAGTACACATCCATTTTGATGCTTATAAGAAAAAAGCAGAGGAGAAGGGATGGGAGATTCTTTATGAGGGAAGACAAAATGATTTTTTATGGAAAACAGGATTTGCGGATTATCTCATTGATTGCTCAGGGCAGGATCCATTTTCAATAGAAAGCAGACATAACAGAGCCATTTCATCCCTTTTAGCGGGTAATGGCTTAAGTCAGGCCTTTCATGTATTCATTCACGGAAAAAACCTGACTGTCCCCATTTAAAAAAGCTGCACATCTGTGCAGCTTTTTTAAATGCTTCTCTTTATTCTATTCCTGGCCCATTCCAGGAATCATCATAAATGTCGTCCAGTAGGTAAATCCAACAAAGAAAACTGTGCAATAAGCGCCGAAAATATAAATATACATGCGTTCTGTTAATTTTAAGTAAGATAAAAAGACAAAAAAGACAGTTTGCGCAAAAAACAATAAAGATGTTTCTTCCATATCCCCAAGGTAAAACATGACAGCAAAGATACCAGTCCAGAATCCTAATACCCTAAACATCCGGTCCACATGTATTCCTCCTTTACCCCTTCTCATTGTTTTCATTATATCTGAGATTTCCTTCTATTGTAAATAACCCAACTTCCTTCCATTCCTTGAAAAATGAAGAAAAATCTCCTTTGTAATAAAATGTTCATAATTATCTGCGAGCTTTTGATATGCAATTATTGTACAAATGTACAATTCAGTTGCATATAAAAAGTTTTTGTACAATCGCTTAGAAGGAAACAAAATAGATGAATGAACCCTTTCCACGGATGTAAGCTGGACTACATGCCGAAAAACAAAGCAATGCTTTAAATTACATGAAATTCATTTTCACGGGACAACTCTTCAGGGAAACGCAAACGGATAACGAACTGAAAAAATTCTAGAACTCACGACAGAAGGAATCGAAGAAATTCTCGCCACCAGAAAAGAATGATCACCCTTTGATGGGTATTTCTTACATGGTGTATGGTGATTAAGATAAAAGATAGAAAAGTTAACCCGCATGCTTGGCTTCGCCTTAAGAATAATGAAAAAGCATAAAGCTTCATAAAGAAGGGGATCAAGGCTGGATGCATCATAAGGCAGAGTTCTGAAGATATTGTAATGGTTTACATTATTAGCAATCAGTCCTTATTCTTCTCTCTTCCGGCGTATGAAACAAATTTTTCGAATAATATAATAAATAAATAGCACTAATTCTATAAATTGTGTTGCTATAAAATATGTAATCGTTTACAATAAAATCAGATAAAATACCGAAAGGAATAATGGCATGGTAAGAATTGTAGATGTAGCGAAAAAGGCCAAGGTTTCTACTGCAACTGTCTCGAGAGTGATTACTAACTCAGGAACAGTAAAAAAAGAAACAACAGAAAAAGTGTTAAAAGCAATTAAAGAATTAAATTATCAGCCAAATTTATTGGCGAGGCAGCTTAGAAAATTAGAAACCAAAACGATTCTTGTTATCGTCCCGGACATCACGAACACCTTTTTTTCCAAGGTGCTAAGGGGGATTGAAGCGGTTGCTTCAGAAAAGGGATACCAAATTTTACTTGGGGATACCGACAACAAGGATGTGAAAGAAAGCGGTTATTTAAATATGCTGCGGCAAAAAAATGCCGATGGAATGATCCTGTTAACGGCCAGAATTGACCATCAGCTAGTTGATATATTAGCAAAAGACTATCCGGTTGTATTGGCATGTGAATATACAGCTGGATCTGAGATTCCAACCGTATCCATAGATAATATAGGAAGTGCCACAAGAGCATCTCAATATTTAATTGACTTGGGACACAGGAGAATAGGATTCATTTCAGGACCGCTCAATTCCGTGTTAAGCCGTGACCGGTTAATTGGTTTTCAGCATGCTATGTTACAGAATCGAGGGCTTATACAGTCATCTTATATAGAAGAAGGCGACTTCACATATGAAAGCGGTTTTAACAAGATGCTTCAGCTTTTGGCATTGGACAAGCCTCCAACTGCCATATTTGCTGCTAATGATGAGATGGCGTTTGGCGCAATCAAAGCGATTAAGTCCAAGGGGTACAGTGTCCCTGAGGATTTCTCGGTGATTGGTTTTGATGATATAAAGTTCGCCTCCATCTTTGAGCCGCCATTAACTACAATCGCACAGCCTGCATTCGATATCGGTTTTAATGCTATGGAATTATTAATGAAATTAATCAACCAGGAAAACATTGAGAAAAGCCTTTTTATATTAAATGAACAGCTTGTCATACGTGATTCCTGTGCTCCCTGCAGGCTGGAGCCTTAATTAGTTTCTTTTTTAAAAAAATGTAATCGATTACAATTAAGGAGGTGATGACTCAAGTATGCTGATCGAATTAAATATATTCATTTTAAAGACTATGAAAACGGAGAGTTTTTACCTCTTGGCGAAGGACATCAAATGTTTAATGAAATGATCCATTTGCTAAATGAATTTCATTACAGTGACTGGATCACCGTTGAATTGGACAGCTATGAAAAGCCCAAAAGAGGAGCAGAGATCAGCCATTCGTTTTTATCAAATTTTGGAATTCCAGTGATAGCTGAATAAAGAATAGAGGAGCCTTATGAAAAGAAAACTTATCCTGTTAACCTGTTTCATGTCTATTTTATGTCTTTTGCTTGCCGGCTGCCGTGAATCTAGTTCTTCAGCCAGCAGCAGCACAGACTTGCCAAGCTCTGGTCCACTCACGATTAATCCAAAAATTCAAGATAAAGAGATTTTAAGTAAGGGACCGCATGGAGAAACAGCTGTTTCGGCAAAAACTTTAAAACTCTCAGAAGAAGATATTAAGAAGATTAAAAAAGGGAACTATAAAGCGGCCATTGTCATGCATTATGCCGGCAACGACTACTCAACAGCCCAAATTAACGGACTCAAAGCAGCATTCAAAAGGATGGGTATTAAAGTTGTCGCTGTTACGGATGCACAGTTTAAAGCGGAAAAGCAAGTTTCTGACATTGAAACCGTACTTGCTAAATCCCCTGATATTATCGTCAGTTTACCGGTTGATCCAGTTTCTACTGCTGAAGCCTTTAAAAAGGCTGCAGATGCCGGTGTCAAGCTGGTTTTTATGGATAACCCGCCAGCTGGACTAAAACCGGGCAAGGATTATGTAAGCGTTGTCTCCTCTGATAACTATGGCAATGGTGTTGCGGCAGCGAATATCATGGGCAAACAGCTTGGCGGAAAAGGGAAAATCGGTGTCATTTTTCATGATGTTGACTTTTTTGTAAATAACCAGCGCAGAGCTGCTTTTGAAACAACCATTAAGGAAAAATATCCAGGTATTAAAATCGTTGGAAGCGGTGGAATCACAAATCCTAATGAAGGGGAAAGGGTTGCTTCAGGCATTTTAGCGAGAAACCTGGATTTAGATGGCCTTTTTGGAATTTGGGATGTACCTGCTGAAGGCGCTGTAGCGGCAGCCCGTACATTTGGAAAGAATAACTTAGTGATTACAACTGTTGATTTGGGGACGAACGTTGCTGCTGAAATCGCTTCAGGAGGAATTGTCAAAGGCCTTGGAGCCCAATTGCCATTTGACCAAGGCATTGCAGAGGCCATTTTAGCCGGCAAATCGCTGCTTGGTGAGGAAGTTCCGCCATACGTTGCAGTTCCTGGATTGAGTGTAACGAAGAGAAATGTATTAGATGCATGGAAACTAGTTTACCATCAGGAAGCCCCTGATATTATAAAAACCGCAATAAAACAATAGAAACGATTAGGAGTTGAAATCAACTAATCTAAAAAAATGAATGAGGCTGATACCAACAGCCTCTATTAATAAGAAGGTGATATAGCTTGGAACAGCTCATGCTTGAGATGAAGAACATGACAAAGGCCTTTAATGGAATTACAGTGCTAGATTCGGTTAATTTTTCTGTTAAAAAGGGTGAGGTCCATGCCCTTATGGGAGGAAATGGAGCAGGCAAATCCACTTTAATGAAGATTTTAACCGGTGTCTATACGAAAGACTCAGGGGATATTTTCATTGAGGGAAAAAAGGTCGAAATAAACAACCCTGAAGATGCCAGGAAAAACTATATCTCGATGATTTTTCAAGAGTTTAGTTTAATCCCCACATTGACTGTCGCCCAGAACATTTTTCTAACGAGAGAATCGAAAACACCACTGGGATTACTTAATGACAAAGAATGCATATCCAAAACAGAAGAACTATTAAAGGAATTGGGTGTTGATATGAATCCCAATGATCTTGTAGAAAACCTTGGTGTTGGATATTGGCAAATGACTGAAATAGCTAAAGCTCTTTCCCAAGAAACGAAAATCTTGATCATGGATGAGCCTACCTCATCTTTGACCAAAAAAGAAACAGAAGTCCTCTTTTCCTTTATTGAGCAGCTGAAATCAAAAGGATTTTCCATCATTTACATTTCACATAGAATGGAAGAAATCTTTGAGATATGTGATCGTATCACGATCTTGCGGGACGGCAAATATGTTACGACAGAAAAATGCAGTGAAACCAGCCTTGAAACCGTTATTCAACAAATCGTCGGTGCCGCAATGGATAAAGCTTTTGAGTGGCAAGAACGGCCTTATTCCAAGACTGGAACGCCAGTATTGGAAGTAAGGCATTTATCATCAGGAACGAAATTACAGAATATTAATTTTAAAATTTATGCAGGTGAAATTCTTGGTATAGCAGGTTTAATGGGAAGCGGAAGGTCGGAGCTGGTTCGTGCCATCTTTGGAATTGATTCAAAAGACAGCGGCGAAATTATCTTAAATAACAAAAAACAAAACATTAAAAATCCAACTGACGCAGTTAACGCAGGGCTTGCCCTTATTCCTGAAGATCGAAGAATGCAGGGTCTGATACTTGACCACAGCGTGAAAGAAAACATCATTTTGCCGATCCTTTCGAAAGTCAAAAAAGGACAGCTGATCAATGAAGCGAAAGCCAATGCAACTGCGAAGACCCTTGTCGAAAAACTGAATATTAAGACAGATGATATTTATAAAACAGCCAAACTGCTTTCCGGAGGGAATCAGCAAAAAATTGTGCTGGCCAAATGGCTGGCTAATGAACCAGCTGTTTTACTTATGGATGAACCTACGATTGGTGTGGACATTGGTGCTAAAACTGAAATTATGGAAGTTATTCGTGAATTGGCTGATAACGGTAAAGCTATTTTGGTTATCTCTTCAGAACTCCCTGAACTTCTTGCCTTAAGTGACCGGGTTCTCATTATGCATGAAGGAAAAATAATGAAAGAACTGAAGAGGAAAGAGATTAAAACAGAGGAGGAACTAGAGCATGCCATCCAAGGGTATTAATCCAAGCAGCACAACCATTTCAATAAAAGGAGAATCAAATTGGTTTAAGGGCTTAGATTGGAGAAACTATATTGTTTATCTTGCTTTTATTGGAGTTATTTTGTATTTTTCGGTCAGTTTGTTTGATGAAGGGTTTTTAACGTCAACCAATATCCTGAATATTGTCAGACAAACCGCAATGATTTCTCTTATGGGCCTTGCGATGACGTTTGTCATTAGTACAGGTGAGATCGATCTGTCTGTCGGTTCAATTACAGCTTTGTCCTCACTAACTGCAGCATTAGCCTTACAGGCAGGTTATGGTGTTCTAGGCGGACTAATTGTGGGCGTTGGTACTGGCCTCTTAGTAGGGCTCGTTAACGGTCTATTGGTTACAAAAGTAGCGATTCCTTCTTTTCTCGTTACCCTTGGAACGATGGGAGCCGTAAAGGGGATGGCAATGTGGGTTACCAATACAGCACCGGTACCGATTGTAGATAAAGTGTTTAATTATATTTTTGGATCTGGTGACATCGGACCTTTTCCAATCCTGTTGTTTTGGACGGTGATTGGAACGATCGTGGCGCATGTTATTTTGAAAAAAACTTCTTTTGGAAGACAAACATTAGCAACCGGCGGGAATGAGAGTGCTGCAAGGTTTTCCGGAATTAAAACGCAAAAAATCAAACTAATGGTATTTTTAGGTTCTGGTTTCATGGCAGGATTTGCTGGTCTTCTTTATGCGGGCCGTATGCATTCTGGAAGATTTACCTTTGGTGAGGGTGATGAGCTATCGGTGATAGCAGCCGTTATTCTTGGCGGTACGAGTCTTTTTGGCGGTGTTGGAACGGTAATTGGAACAGTCATTGGATCTTTAATGATTGGTACGATTAACAATGGATTAATTATTATGGGACTTGATGTCAGCCAGCAAATGATCATCAAAGGAATCATTATCATCTTAGCTGTCGCCTTCGGAAAGAAAACGATTAAGAATTAGATTTAGATATTGGGTAATCGGCAGATGAGGTCAGGATGAAAAGTAATAGCAAAAAAAATGTAAGCGCTCTATGCGTATTCGGGTATTCCATCCGAACAGCGCTTTTCGGAAAAATAATTGATTCTTTCAGGGGGTAATTTTAATGAATATGAAAGCAGCAGTCTTATATGACAAACAAGATCTTAGAATTGAAAATGTACCTGTGCCGGAAATTAAGGACAACGAATTGCTGATAAAAGTAAAAGCCTGCGCTATTTGTGGAACAGACCCGCATATATTCAATGGACACTTCCCGGCTCCAAAGCCATTAATCCAAGGGCACGAATTTTCAGGCGAAGTGGTGAAAATTGGTTCATCAGTGACAAGTGTCTTTGAAGGGGACAGGGTAACAGCTGATATTAATATTAGCTGCGGCAACTGTTATTTCTGCCGGAGCGGACAAAAACTCTTTTGTGAAAAAATCACACAGCTTGGTGTCCATATTAATGGAGCATTTGCGGAATACGTTAAAGTTCCTGAAAATAATGTTTATAAATTACCAAATGGAATGTCTTGGGAAGAAGGAGCCTATATCGAACCTCTGGCCTGTGTCATAAGAGGGCAAGAGAGAGCAAACATTTCTATGGGTGATACGGTAGCGATCATTGGAGCTGGCCCAATGGGTCTGGCGCATTCACGAATGGCAAAGTTAAATGGGGCAAGCAGGGTGATCATTTCTGAAATGAATCAAGCCCGCATCCAAAAAGCAAAGGATTTAGGAGTTGACATGGTGATTGATGCATCTGAAAAAGATTCTGTTCAAGAGGTGCTGAACTTCACGGATGGAAGAGGCGCAGATGTTGTATTTGAAGTTGTTGGAGCTATGCCAACCTACAGACAGGCTTTTCAGATGGTCAGAAAAGGCGGGACATTGGTTGCTTATGGAGCGGCACCTGCAGATCATACTTTGGATATTAAACCTTTTGAAATTTACAGTAAGGAGTTAACCATAGTAGGCTCTTATGCAGGTACTTACGGAACTTGGATTAAAGCAATTGAATTAATTTCCTCTAAAAGATTCAATCCTGAAGATATCTTTAGTAAAGTAATAGCGCTGGACAACCTGGCAGACGGGATTATCGAAGCAGATAAAAATAAAGATACATTAAAAATATTAGTTAGTATGAATTAGAAAAAAGACTAGGAGGAAAGACAATGGTTGTCATTCATGCAATTTTCAAGATGGATCCAAAACACCGGAATGAATTTATTGAACAAGCGAAGCTGGTAACAAAAGGATCTCAAGCTGAAGAAGGAAATATAAGCTACAATTTTTATGAAGATGCAGAAAAGCCAAATACTTTTGTTTTCTTAGAGAAGTGGAAGGATCAAACAGCCATTAATGAACATGAAGAAACTCACCATTTTAAAAATTTTTCCGAAGTGATAAACGATCTTATCATTGAACCAGTGAAAGTAGAAATCTTAGAGGCATCAAACATCATTAAATAATAGAGCCAAATAATAGGAATTCTTCGGGGAATGGATTTTAATGCACACGGAGTTTTACTAACCTTTAAGAAGATAATGAACAAGGGAGGGGCAAATATGTTTAAGTACAGCTTTTGTAATCTAGTTTGGTATAAGGAAGAGTTATCGAAAAGTGTTAATCGTTTAGCTCGATACGGATATGATGCCATCGATTTATATGGGGAACCAAGTGCTTACAACTATAATGATGTAAGAAGAATACTTAAAGATAATGATTTGGCCGTTTCATCTATTTGTGCGATCTATACGAATGAGAGAGACCTGGCCCATCCAGATGGTAAAGTCCGTCAAAACGCACAAGAATATGTTAAAAATGTGATCGAAATGGCTGCAGAAGTAGGAGCTAAAACGATAGGGATTACCCCAACTGCTTGTATGAAGACACAGCCTCTAACAAACCGGGAAGATGAAATCAAATGGGCTGTAGAGGGTATTCAAGAAGCCGCGGAACTTGCAGAAAGCTATAAGATCAGCCTCGTTCTTGAAACCTGGAACCGTTATGAACATTATTGGTTAAACAAAATCGATGATTGTCTGGAACTAATGAAGCAAGTCAATCGAAAGAATGTTGGCGTTATGGGTGATACTTTCCATATGAATCTGGAAGAGATTTCGATCAGCGATTCCCTAAATAAAGCAGGCAGTCATTTGTTAAATATCCACTTGGCGGATAGCAACCGTGCTGCACCTGGTGCTGGTCATTTGGATTTTGTTCCAGTGATTCAGGCATTAAAGGATATTGATTATCAAGGTTACATTTCCTATGAACTTCTGCCGGCAGCCGCTGATCCATTTGGTGTTCTTGAAAAAGGCGTTGGGGAAGAATGGTTTGATAAATACGCTGAACAAAGCATTAAATATATTAAATCAATTGAAAATTCACTGGTGAATATCGGCTGACTGCACTGTCCAAGCAAATTAGCTTTTTACTAATCTTTCATTGTATATGGAGGTTTTACGAATGTACCGTTATAGTGCGACCCAGTGGATTTTTGGAGGCGAAGATATAGAAGATAGCCTAAAAAGATTAAGTAAATATGGTTATGACGGCGTTGAACTTGCCGGTGAACCATATTCACTGGACATGGAAAGGATAAAAAGCCTTCTTGATCAATATAACCTGACCTGTACATCTTTGTGCGGAATCTATACACCGGAAAGAGACTTATCGTCATCCAATCAAACAATAAGAGAAAAGGCGGTACAATATGTAAAAGATTGTGTAGATATGGCTCAAGAGCTGGGTGCTTCTCACTTGATTGTGGTTCCTACGTTTGTCGAGAAGGTGTCTCCTCAGACAACGAGGGAAGAAGAATGGGCAAATGCAGTGAAAAGTGTACGAGAAGCAGGTGAGTATGCTTTATCAAAAGATATCAATCTTGCTGTAGAAGCATTAAATCGATATGAATCTTACTTGGTTAACAATTTAGATTTAGCGATAAAATTTGTGGAAGAAGTAAAGATAGAATGTGTAAAAATGATGGCGGATGTATTTCATATGAGTATAGAAGAACGCAGCATGAGTGATGCAATAAAGAAGATCGCAAGGTATCTCATTCATGTTCATATTGCCGATAATACGCGTGAAGCTGCAGGGCTCGGACAAGTCAATTTCTTAGAGGTGATTGATACGCTAAGAGAAGTGAACTACAAAGGGCCTATAACAATGGAGTTTCTACCTCCGATATCTAATCCGTATCTAGTCTCTGATTATGGCGGAAAGAGCGAACTGTATGATTTCTATACAGAGCAGTCTATTAAGCATATTAAGAGTTTAGTAAGGATGAATCAAACTATTTAACCCATGGTTCCGCATTATGCGGAACCAACCCATATAACTAGGCTTTTTCATTCGATCCGTAGTAAATTTACCCAGCAGTTCTAAAATATTAGAGCCGTCGAAATTCCTTTTGAGTCAATGCACGAAAGGATATAAAACTTGAAAAAATTATGGTAAAACGGTTGCAGGTTATAATGTAATCGATTACAATAATGTAGAAAGGTGCAAGAGTTAGCAATTTGTTTTTTTGTATTTTATGTAATCGATTACAAATGATAAGTGAAAGCATGGATTTTCGGGGTGTTTTAACGTAAAATTCATGACTAAAAATTAAACAAAGCTCAAAAGGGTGTTAAGCTGCAAAGCCACAGTGGTAAATGTAATCGATTACAACAAACATCAATTTGGGGAGGAAGAATATACATGGAAAAAATAAAAGCAGGGATTATCGGGACAGGTTTTATTGGGCCGACTCATATTGAAGCAATTAGAAGACTTGGTTTTGTGAAAGTAGTTGGATTAGCAGAGCATGGTCAAGAGGCTGCTGAAAAAAAGGCCGCTTTACTTGGCATTCCAAAAGCATATGGTGATTACCGCGAAATGCTGCGTGATAGCGAGATTCAGGTAGTGCATAATTGCACCCCAAATCACCTTCATTTTTCGATCAATAAAGAGATCATTTTAGCAGGTAAACACGTTTTATCAGAGAAGCCCTTAGCGATGTCCAGTCAAGAATCAGAGGAATTGTTGGATCTAGCTAAGAAGCACAGGATCGTCCACGGTGTGAACTTTAATTACAGACAATTTCCCATTGTGCAGCAATTAGCATCGATGATTAAAAATGAAGAATTAGGAAACGTGAATTTAGTTCACGGGAGCTATTTGCAGGATTGGTTATTGTATGAAACTGATTTTAATTGGCGCTTAGCTCCGGAAGTTGGCGGGAAATCACGAGCTGTAGCGGATATTGGATCCCATTGGTGTGATACTGTTCAATATGTAACCGGTAAGAGAATCACAGAAGTATTTGCGGATTTGGCAACGGTGATACCGGTAAGAAAAAAATCTACATCGAATGTTTCCACTTTTGGAACACAAAAAGGACAAGAAGAAAAGTATGAAGACGTACCGATCAACACGGAAGATTACGCATCTGTTCTCGTGCGATTTGAAGATGGAACAAAAGGTGTCTTTACGGTTTCCCAAGTAAGTGCCGGACGGAAAAACAGGCTCTGTTTTGAAATCAATAGCAGTCAAAAATCGGCCTACTGGAATCAAGAAGAACCAGAAAAATTATGGATCGGGCATCGGGAAAAACCAAATGAAGTTCTTCAGGCAGACCCTTCTTTGTTTTCAGCGGAAGCCAGATCATCAATCCATCACCCTGGGGGACATAATGAAGGCTGGCCGGATGCTTTAAAAAATGGGATGTTAAACTTTTACACCTTTATTCGGGAAGGAAAAGACCCGTTTTGTGATCAGCCTAATTTTGCAACTTTTGAAGATGGGCATTTGTCCATGTGTATTACGGATGCCGTTTTAGAAAGCCATCATAATCAAAAATGGGTCAAAGTCCGGGTGGGGCAGGCGGTACATTCATGAAACTAGGGGTGTTTACCGTTTTATATCAAAACTTGCCTTTTGAAGCAATGTTGGACAAGCTGTCTGAAATGGGCGCAGAGGCGGTAGAACTGGGAACAGGAAATTACCCAGGCAGCAGCCATTGCGACCCAGATGAGTTATTAAACAGCCCTGAAAAAGTAAAGCATTTTCAACGAGAAATAGAAAAGAGAGGGCTAACCATTAGCGGTTTAAGCTGCCATGGCAATCCGCTTCATCCTAATAAAAAGATTGCAAAAGAGTCCCATGAAGTCTGGAGAAAAACGGTTTTATTAGCCGAACGGCTTGAAGTACCTATTATTAACGGCTTTTCAGGCTGCCCAGGCGACCATCTTAATGCAAAGTTTCCTAACTGGGTAACCTGTTCCTGGCCACCGGAATATATGGAAGCATTAAATTGGCAATGGAACGAAATGGTGATTCCTTATTGGAAAGAGGAAGCTCATTTTGCTGAGACGCACGGTATATTTAAAATTGCTTTTGAAATGCATCCGGGTTTTGTGGTTTACAATCCTGAAACTTTACTGAAATTAAGAGAACAGATAGGACCAAGCATTGGAGCAAATTTTGACCCAAGCCACCTGGTATGGCAAGGTATAGATCCCGTAGAAGCAATTAAAAAACTTGGCCGGGAAAATGCCATCTTCCACTTTCATGCGAAGGATACCTATTTAGACAAAGACAATATAAAAGTAAATGGAGTTTTAGATACGAAACACTATAGTGAAATTTTGGATCGTTCATGGACATTTAGATCGGTTGGGTACGGGCAGGATGAAAAGGTATGGAAAGATATCGTGAGTGTTCTTCGTGCAGTTGGTTATGATCATGTCCTTTCTATTGAACATGAAGATATGCTCGCGTCGGTGGACGAAGGACTAGGGAAGGCCATTTCTCTCTTGAAAAGGGTCCTCTTTAAAGAGGAATTGACGGAAATATGGTGGGCATAATTTGCATAGGTGAAGCATTATAAAAGGTCATTCGCTTAGCGCTGATTGGAAAAACCCAACAGTTATATGTTCGGTTTGGGCACTTCCAATTAAAAAAGACAAAACACCTGGGATTATTAACTTAATCCAGGTGTTTTCTTCGTAGATATAGAGAACGGAATTACTAATCAATTTTGGAACTAGCAGCAGCTATTAGAAATACGTACCAGGTCTAAAAAACTTAGGGTTTAATTTAAATAGTTAAAAATATATTTTGTAACTTAAGAATAAAAGACTGCTGCTGCAGTCTTTTTATGTATTACTGAAAATGGCTGGGCTAGCTGGATTCGAACCAACGCATGACGGAGTCAAAGTCCGTTGCCTTACCGCTTGGCTATAGCCCATCTAAAAGAAGCGACAAGTATTATCATTTTCATTATTTCTCTTTTTATACATGCCATTTCTAAAAATTGTTTTATTAACTGCAAAATAATGATAAAAGTGATTTTTGGCTGTATGACAAATTTAATAGCCTGGAATATAATCAACCCGACTCGAATAAAAGGAGGCTGATTAATGCAGGCAATTGAATTGTTAAGCGAACGGATTATAGAAGAAGCCCACTCTCTTCAGGCATCTGATATCCATTTGGTCCCAAGAGAGGAGGACGCTGCGATCCATTATCGGATTGATGAAGACCTGCATGAAAAACATGTGTTGAAAAAGGATATTTGCCAGCGGCTAATCTCCCATCTTAAATTTCTTGCTTCCATGGATATCGGAGAGAGGAGGAAGCCTCAAAACGGCGCTCTCTCTATTTCTTCTTCAAAAGGAAGAATTAATCTAAGGCTTTCGACGCTGCCGACCATCCATGATGAAAGCATGGTAATCCGAATACTCTCAAAAGAAAAATTCCCTCCGATCCCTAAGCTTTCACTCTTCCCTTCGGTAACAACCAAGCTGTTATCTTTTCTAAACCATTCACATGGATTAATGATTTTTACAGGACCAACATGTTAGTTATTATAGAAACACTTCTTTTAGGTATACTAAGATACAGTAAAGGAAGTGTAGGTATTGGTTATTAAGAACGTTGTTATCTATTTAAGGTTGTCCCGTGATGAACAAAATTTAGGTATTGACGAAGCATTGAAGGCACATGAGTCGATGCTTATTAACCTTTGTGATGAAAAAGGATATAAATACAAAGTTTATAAAGAAATCGGTTCGTCTAGTTCCATTGAAGGCAGACCAGTATTTCAACAAGTGTTAGAAGAGATTAAAAAAGGCACATACGATGCAATTGTTGTAAAGGATATAGACAGACTTGCCCGTAACCGTTGGGACATGTCAGACATAGAAAGAGTTTTATACAATACTAATACTTTTATTGTTACACCAAACGATATTATTGATTTACACAATGATAGCCAATTCTTATTGAGTGGTATTACTGGAATTGTTGCACAGCAAGAATATAAACAACTTCATAAGAGGATGTTTGATAAAAAGCGTTATTTAATGGCTGAAGGAAAATCGGTTAACGGTATTCCTCCATTGGGTTACTCAAGGGATGAAAATAATAAATTTGTTCCAAATGAACGGGCAGATGATGTTAAATATATTTTTACTGAAGTTGCAAAAGGTACAAGCATACCTGAAATAATTGATGCTTTAGATAGAATGAATATCAGAACTGTTAAAGGGAAGAAGTTTGCGTATAATTCAATCCAACGAATAATTACAAATGAAGCATATTACGGTTTATTTGTTGGAAACAAGTATGAGGGAAAATGGAAGCTAAGGGATATTGATGAACAGATTAGAGTTCCGAATAGTCATCCTCCGTTAGTGGATTTTGAAACATGGAGTAAAGCCAATCAGATAGTGACAGCTTATAAATTTAAAACTCCAAGAAAGAAGAATAATGCTTATCCTACTTCTAACATTCTGTTATGTGGGAACTGCGGTAAGAATCTTACATATAACCTTAAAGTGAATACAGCTAAGGTTTATATTAAACCATGTAGGAGTTGTACGGAGAATAGGGGCTTCTATTACAATCCAATAGCTGAAATTATTCGGGATGAAATAAGGGGTTACCGTAAAACGCTTCAGTTTCACATATATACAATGAGAAACCAAGGTGAAAGGGATAACACTAAATTTGAAATAGAAAAGCTTGAGGGAAGCCTGAAGCAACGTAAGAAGGCATTAGAAATCCTTCAGGAACAATTAGAATTAGGTGTTATTGATATGCCTACATTTGTTAACCGTCAGCAGATAAGGAAGAAGGAAGTCAGAGAAATTGAAAAAGAAATCAATGAATTAAAAATGAGTTCTCCTGAAGATAAACTTGAAAATATGGAGTTCTTACTAAAGCATTTAGGGAAGCTTTATGAGAACTGGGAGTTCCTTGACGGTAAAGGAATGGACAGTAAATCAGTTAATAAAATTTTAAGTCTACTGTTAGATAAAGTTGTATTTAAGTATCCAAAAGGTGAAAAGAGTCCGACAGTAGAAATTTATTATAGATAAGATTACGGGAAGGTTTTAAGGTGAAATTTTTCACTTTTATTACCTTCTTTTTTTATGGAGTGAAATACCGTGAAGCCTTGATATATAAGGCTTTTTGGGGGATTAATTTAGGAGAAATGGTTGAAATAAAGGTGCTAATCTACCCATTAAAAATACCTTTATATTATAGGGTGTTCTCGATAATGTACGCTAAACAATATACGGAACATATATGACCGTTATTTATAAGAACATCATATTACTATAAACAAAGCTTACTAATATGCCAGTTCTCCAAGGCTTGTATTATAGTTTGTCGTAAGGTTGTTAATAGATGAGTTTCGATAGAATGATGTTTGTAACAAAGAGTAACACAACCGTTTGATGAAAGGGTCAGGGGTGGTTTAATTGGAAAAGGTTGGGTGGATGGGGTATCAATACATATATTAAATCGACATTTAAAATTGGCGATAAATTTATTTTTTTCCTGAAAACAAACTTGTACTTAAGCCATTAAAATATCGACAACATGGTATAATTAGGTACTATTTACAAGTAAAGGGATGAGGAAAATTAATAGAATTCAAAAAATGAAAATACAAAATGTAAAAGGAAAAGCAACGTTTGAATTAAATTTTAATGAATTACACGCTAATTTCCCAAACTTATTTGTTGCACCAAATGGTTATGGTAAAAGCACTATTGCAACAACTTTTAATGCACTAAAACCAAATAAACTTGAATTGGAGAAGGAAGATTTATTTGATGGTAATGAGGAAAATGTGCCTTCTTTAGAAATTGAACTTACATTAGATGAAACAAGTTGTACAACCCTTACCGCAGATGGAACTAAGAATGAATTTAGTCGGTCAATCAATACATATGTAATAAAAAATCCTGTGTATGCGAAAAGCACTTCTCGAAGTTATGGGGGGCGTTCGACAGCATCTGCAAGATTAGATGTGCGAGATTTAGAAATATATAAAAATATACCGCAAAAAGTTGAAGTACCATATAAGATAAGAGAATTTAAGGAGAAATTTGACGGGAAAGGTAAAGTTTTTTTAAACATTTCCGAAGTCTTTAAGAGTGTTAAGAATTTAACAATACTTAGTGATAACTATGAACTTCTTTATAAGTGTTCATCACAGATAAGACCTCAAACCGTAATTAATACTTTCTTTCAACAAATAAATGAAAGTGGTTCATCAACAAGTTTAAAAAATAGTATTACAGATGATTCCATAACAACACTTAAAGAAAATCAATTACTATCCGAATTAATTGAAGTTGTTAAAGAACTAGAGTGCCTTCCGTTTGATAATGAAGAAGACCATGAAAGAGATTTGTTACTAACTGCTATTCAAATAATTGAAGTCATTAAAGATATTAAAAGTGATATAAAAAAGGCAAAAGACTATTATAAATACATTGAGTTCCGCAATGATATTGATAGTAAATTACAAACATTTAATACAACCGGAAGAACAATAAAAACAAAGGTAACAGGAAATAAACTAGTTATAGAATTTTTAGCAGCTAATAAAATGTCTAATGGTGAAAGAGATGTTTTATGCTTTATTTCTAATCTATCAAAATTCAAAGTAAATTTTACGAAGAATATAGGGATTCTTATTATAGATGAAATTTTTGACTATCTTGATGGTTCTAATATGTTGATTGTGCAATACTATTTATCGCAAATGATTGAAGAAAGCAGAAAAAATGGCAAAGTATTATTTCCAATAATTTTAACTCATTTAGACCCTATACTTTTTAATAACTATTATTTTAATAAACTTAAGATTCATTATTTAAAAAGTTATTCTTAGACCTCTGACAGAACAATGTTGGATTTTTTAAGGCTTAGAAATAATAAAAATTCTTTAGCTGAAAGAATTGAAGCACATTATTTGCATTATAATCCAACATTTATTCAGTTAGATGGAGGAGAAAAATCGTTAATTAATAATCCTGATTACCATGAATCTTCAAGTTTTTATCAAATGATACATAATGAATTAGTCAGTTTTCTAATAGAAGGCCAATCATACGACCCCCTACAAATAATTTGTGCTATAAGGGTAAAAATTGAAAAGATTGTATACGAAAGCCTTTTAACTGAAGTCCAGAAGTCAACTTATATTGAAACGCATAGAACAATAAACAAATTAAACTATGCCGTTGAACAGGGTATAGAGGTTCCAGAAGAGTTTTTTTTACTTCAGCCATTGTTCAATGACGGATTACACATGAGTAATAATGAAAATCAAAACAGAAATAAAGTTCAAAGTGTTTGTTTGAAGTTAGATAACTTTGTTGTTCAGAGGATTGTTGGAAATATCCACATGAATCCAGCTAGTAATTTAGTTTTAGCCCATGCTTAAATAGAAAGCGTGATAACAATGGAATCAATAAGAAAAATGTTGATGGATTCAGGAATTTTATTAGCAATTCTTACTGTACTTGCATATTTTACAGCTTTTTTTCATCAATACGGCTATTTAGGTTTTTACGGTGTTTTCAATACCGATTTTTACGGTAGCCTCCTTTTGATGAACCTACATTGATATTTTGTAATAACCGAAAAGCAGAATACCTTTTCATAAAGTTTTTACCGAAGTAAATGAACCTATCTATAAGGTATTTTTCATTGTGAGTTTATCAGAAGTTCAAGCTAAAATTAGAGATTAATTAGAAGAGGTGCATGTGGTTTTTATGGGGAAAAATACCGTTGAAAAAAGAGAGTTAAGCTTTCATTTATATCTTAATCCTAGTATTAAAAAACAATACATACGCATGTATGAAGTATTAAGTAATAACCATTCCAGTATATATAAAGCAGTATATAAACGTTTAAAGACTCGTACTGATGAAGTACAAAATGAATTTAAAGAAGAAGCTAAAGAAAAACTTAATTCAAGCTTTCATCCTGAATACACAGATTATGGTGACTATATGGAAGAAGTTCGGGATTATGTCTATGAACGGCTTGATGAACAGTTCCTTATGCACTATCAGTTTGAACTAATGTCTTTAAGTAACCTTTATCAAGTTTTTGAACAGCAATTAAGGAAATGGTTATATGAGGAATTAACACATCATGAAAATGAATACATTAATCAGGTTAAATTTATTCACTTAAACGAAAAGAATGAAAATGCTTATGATAAGTTTTACGGTGATTTTGGAAAACTTACTAAAGTGCTTACCGAACTAAAACTAACATTTACAGATTTGTTTGGTGATGAGGAACTTATTGTTGAAACAGATATTTGGAAAACAATTCGAGAATGTAATCTTTTATCAAATACTTTCAAACATGGAAGCGGGCGTTCTGCTACAAATTTAAATACTCTTTACCCTGAATACTTTGAAAGAGTTAGCGACACTAGCTTAATGGATATGTACCGTACAACAAACTTGGAACGGGTATTAAATGTAGACAAAATATCATTTGATAAATACAGCAATGCCATGAAAGAGTTTTGGGAAAAGATGGAGGAACATCAAAGAGGAACAATTGTAATGGAAATTGATATATCTTCAGAGAAAGAATGACTAGAGAAGGTTGCCCAGTTCTTGAGGGCAGCCTTTTCTTTTTTTATTCAAAACTATACCGTCATAAACATTAAAATAAATTTTATTCAAAGTGTCTTATTAATAGTTCTGAAGTGATTGTCTTCCCTTGACGGTCAGACTTACTAACCTAATAAGGTCTTCAACTATAAAGGCTTACCGTTTTCTTTGGTAAGTCTAATGGTTTGTAAATCAAGTTATCTATTTCACGGTTAGCTTAGTGAGTTTGATTAAAGTTTGTAATATGTATCTCTTACATCTATACAGGGATTTGAAACGGTACTTTTTACAGGTATTTCAGAAATCAATTTAAAAATAAATTATTCAATTGTTTATCCCTATCAAACAGGGAATTCAGGCACTACTTTTTACAGGTGATTCCACTAATGGAGTCACTTTTTTTATGTCTTTTTGTGCAAATAATCGACTTGGGCTTATTAAGGTAACAGATACCTTTTGTGCAAATCGTCCATGTAAACTGCTTCTAGGAATGTGGGGTATTTATGCAAATCGTCCATCTGTCTCGTTAGAAAGTATATAGGGTTCTTTTTCCTACACAAAAACAAAACAAAAAAAGGGGAGTTTTACATCATGAATTTAAACCAGTATCTAAAAGTATTCCGCAAGAACATCAGAGAAGCTTCAACTATTCTCGACAGTCGTAAAAGAAGTGGCGTGATTTACAAAGAGTTGGACTATGTACGAGACACGTACTTTAAAGAGGATGCTGAAGGCTATATCAGATTCATTAAAAATAGTCACTTCCGAATTAACAGAGGTAATAGAGAAGCTTTACACATTCCCGTTTATGAATACGTGGTTAAAAACATTACTACACCAAAAGGCAAGCACTCCAAGTCAGACGGATACTATCACTTTGAATATGAAAACGATGAAAAGAAAAATCCGTCACATCCTGAACATTGGAGTAATGCCAAGCGTGTACTGGAAAACGAAGAAGGCAAAGAGGAATGTCTTTTCAATCTTACGAATGTGGATAAAGTTTACGTCTTGAGTAATAATTCTCTAGGTCAATCAGTAGAAGATTCACTTATTGAAAAAGAAGAGAGTGAGGAACTAGAAAAGGCAATCCGTCAATTAACACTCAATCAGCAAAGCATTATTTATCTTCACTACTTTTACGGGATGCCATTCAAAGAAATTCCTGAAATCATGGGATGCAACTTATCAAACGTGTATCAAATTAACAAGTCAGCTATTAAGAAGCTGTCAACTATCTTAGTAGAGAAGAAGCCAGTTGTTAAGAGAAAGCCTAGCACACCAATTGTTAATGAAAATGGTTCTATGAAAGATTACAGCCGATGGAGTGGACACAAATTAGGTAAGCCATTGGAAAAAGAGGACTGGACTGTTAGCGAAACCCGTCACGGTCAACTAGTAGGAAATCTTATCGTATGGGAGGATGGAACATTTGAGGAAATTAATTTTTCTTCTAAAAAATAAAGAAATTATTGACAATACCTGTAAAAAACGTATGTCCAATTCCCTAGAGGGTGTAAGGGGCAAGTTCCTCCGCTTCTTGCCTTTTATCCTTTTTCATTTGTAATTCCTCCTTTTGCTAGAGAGTATATAGAGTTTTTCTCCTTCTCTAAGTACTTTCTATGGAGAGGGAGACTTCTTCAAACAGACTTTAGAAAAGAGAGGTGAATACCTCCTTCTAAGAGTCCAAGTATTTGCTTACTTGAATATTCGATTTCTAGGTATTTGTCTTTTCAGGACTTGTCATCCTGTTTCCAAGGTAGTTCTAAGAGGAAGTTTAGGTAGGAGTCACCTAGCTTCTTCTATAGAATTCCTTTGAGTGGGGCAAAGGTTTTCTTTAACACCTTCAACAGAGACTAATTAACGGCTAGTGAGATTAACCGTAACAGAGAACAGGTATTTAACGTGAGAACCTGTAACTTTAACTTGCCTTTAACCCGTTGTGATAATACGTTGAAGGTAAGATTACTTTTACAGGGGGCAATACACAATATGAAATTATTCAGCAGATTCATTGAAAGAGAGAAACGGCTACAACTATTAATGGAACATATAGAACAACTTAATATGATGCTTCAGGAACAGTCGATGTTAATTAAAGGAACAGCGTTTTGTTATTGAACTTTTACAAGATGATTAAAACACTAAAAAAGGATGGTAAATAATCATGGAACAACAATTCAAACAATTTATGGCAAGCCCAGTATTTAAACGTGCAATGGCAGAAGCTGAAAAATGGCATACAGAAAAGAAAGCTGAACTAGATTCTTTAATAAGTAAACAGTCAATGATTGAAAGTGAAATGAAGCGAATTTACACAGGTAAACCTGAACACCGTAACACTTCAATTATTAAGAACGTTGACGGAACTTTACTTCGTGTAACTACAGGAGATAGAACGCTTGTTAAGTCAGTCGAACCAGTAAAGGGGTTTGATGAACTTTCTACAGCAGAACGTACTCAGCTATATGAAACGGATAAGAAGCTTTACAAGATGTTAGAACATAATATCTATCAGCCCAAAATGACTGAACGGACAATAGACTTAATGCTTAATGATGGAATGATGTACGAAGAGTTCTCTTTAATAGCAGACACACCACAGAAGCCAAACTTAAGCGGTTTAGACCAAATGGATAGTTCAGAAGCCGTAAGACAATACACAACAGCTTCAGAAGAGAATACAGCACGTTTAACAGCCTTCAGACAGGACATTGAAGCGTATAACTCAGGAAAGATTCAACGTGATTTAGAAGAAGTTAAAGAACAAATTAAAACGGTTCAACAGGAACTAGCATAAAAAACACTTGAGGTAGGTCTTAATTGACCTGCCTTTTGTACATTTTAGGGGGAAGCAAGATGAAAGTTAAAGCACAGTTAGGATACTGGATAAACGGTAAATGGAGTCTCACAGAAAAACCTATTAATCACATTAAACCTAATCATCATGATGCAGGAAGTGTTATTCTTCCAAACGGTAACAGCCGTAAATGTTTCTACTTAGACGGTGAAACCTTTGTAAAAATACGACACAAGAATATGCCTAAAGCTTCTCAAGTCTTTAATGGAAGTAACTTAGAAGATGTATTTGGGGAAGCTATTCTATTTGCTGATAATTGGTATTACATTAACTTGGACTTATTGGAGGTTTCCGATGCTAACTAATCCTATGTACGGGAAAGAGAATTTATATATTCGTGTTAAAGCTAAAGAGTCAGTAAATGAACAAGTTAAACGACTTTCAGGAAACCTTAGAACTGGTCAGCTAGTAGGAAATAAAATCATTTGGGAAGACGGTGAAGAAGAAGCTTATGTATATCGTAGAATTCAGAAAAAATACTAACTACATTATTCATTATGTTATAGAAGACAGGTCTCTTCAGGAGATTGTCCAAACAGCTACAAGACGTATTAGAAAGTCCTTTGTATTAGATAAAGAAGCCGTTTCAGGTTACATCTATAAGCTTGAAGAAAACGGTAATAGAACATATTTAGGGAGGTTTTAGTCATGTATAGAGTGAAGTATATCCGATATTTTAAAATCCAACAGCCTAGAGACAATGTATATAGAAAATATGAGGAAACAGTCACACAGGAACAGCTAACAGCGTTACAGAATGACAAGTATGTTCGTATACTTGAACAGGAGGTAGTCGCATAATGGCACGTAAAAAGGCATTAACCGATAATATGAAGGCCTTTGCCGTTTCTTATATTGCTAACGGTGGAAATGTCCAAGAGACAGCTAAACAAATCGGGGTTAGTAATAAAACAGCTTACAACTATATGAAGAATGAACTTGTCGTAAATGAAATAGGCGACTTAATGAAGGTTGTTCCAGTTGATACCGTTAGAAGTGCAGTACAGCTTCAGGAAGAACTTAATAACATGCTTTCAGATGATTATAAAGAAGAGGTTTATGACTTCAAAAGCGGTAAGATAGTTCACGTTAAACCAAGGCTTGCCGATAAGGTTAAAGCTATTGAATTACTTGGGAAGTTTGGTGGACACTTTGTACAGAAGCATGAGATAACACAAACACGCTTTGTAATTGACTTAGTTGACGATGAAGAAACCGAATATATAGACGTTGAATGGGAAGAAATTTAGAGGGAGTAGCCTTAATTGGTTGCTTCCTTTTTTTATGCCTTAATTTAGTTACTGTAATTAAATTCTAATAGACCGGTAAACAACACAATGGTATATTTACATAGTAATACAACCATATTAAGTTTCACAGAATGTAAAAAGTGAGGTGAGTCTCAATGGAAGGCGAAAGAATTGTTACGGTTACAGTAGGTAACAAATCAGGAATAAGTAAAGAACTAAAAGAAGTTGACGTTAAAGTTATTACAAAGAATTTCCCCTCAATGACAGCGATATATCAAACCGCTGAACTCCTCAAAACCCTCGATAAATAAGCATTTTTCAATGGTGTTTCTATAGTTACAAACATACGGGATCAGGTAAAACGACTACGCTTTACTCTCTTCTTCACTATGCAAAGAAGCATTTTCAGAGAAATATCATAACACTTGAAGATCCTATTGAATCAAAAAGTGATGAAGTACTTCAGGTTCAGGTGAATGAAAGGGCTGGAATTACTTATGCCGCAGGATTAAAAGCGATTCTCCGCCATGATCCGGATATCATAATGGTTGGAGAAATAAGAGATCATGAAACAGCGCAAATCGCCATAAGAGCCGCACTTACAGGTCACTTGGTATTAAGTACTATGCATACTCGTGATGCTAAAGGAGCTATTTACAGGCTAGTCGAATTTAACGTACCAATCTCAGAAATCGAACAAACCCTGATTTGTATATCTGCCCAAAGGCTTGTCGAGTTAAAATGTCCATTCTGTGCTGGTAAGTGCTCTCCCTATTGCAAAAAAATGAGAAAAACGAGAAGAGTGGGTGTATATGAGCTATTGTACGGAAAAAGCTTAAATACTGCTTTTCAAACTGCTAGAGGAACGGGAATGCAGCTAAGCTATCCAACTTTGAAGGATGTTATTAAGAAAGGCATAGCATTGGGCTATTTATATCCTGATTCCTACTACAGATGGGTATTTAATCATGAAGACTAAGAGGAAATGGAATTTGGCAAGCCAGGCTGAATTTATGCAGCGGCTGAGCGATCTGCTTGAAAAGGGATATTCTTTAAATGAAGCACTTGATTTTCTGATTCTTCAATTTGAAGGAGTTAAAAAAGCAGATTTACTGGAATGTATGGAAGAACTTCGCCATGGCCTCTCGGTTTCCTCCATGTTTGAAAAACTCTCATTTGACAGAGATGTATTAAGCTATCTATATTTTGCAGAAAATCACGGAGATCTTCAATTTGCTCTTAAAGAAAGTTCAGATCTTTTAACACGAAAATGTACGCAGGCTGAAAAGCTGGCGAGGGTTTTAAGGTATCCGCTTTTTCTTATTTTGATTGGGTTTGGAGTCATCTATATTTCTCAAACAGTCATCGGCCCGCAATTTTTGCAAATTTATCAATCCATGAATATGGAGCCTTCTCTGCTGACCAAAGGATTAATGATGCTGTTTGGCATGATGAAGTTCCTATTTGCTGCATTGATTGCCTTCTTATCCTTATTTGCTGTTTTCTATTTTTTTTATTTTAGGAAGCTTGCTCCTCACCAGCAAATGAAGTGGATGATGAAGGTCCCAATATGGAATAAAGGGGTTCGGATGTTTAACAGCTACTATTTCAGCTTACAGCTCAGCTATTTGCTGAAAGGCGGTCTCTCTTATTTTGAAAGCCTGAAGGTCTTTGAAAAACAAAGCTTTCATCCATTCTTTAAAGAAGAATCAGCAAGTTTCATAAAAGATCTGAAAAAAGGAGAAGCATTCGAATCGATTATTAAGAAAAGTTCTTTTTATGAAAAAGAATTTTTTCATATGATTGCCCACGGGCAGGCAAATGGGCAATTAGCAAGGGACCTCTATAATTACAGTCAATTCGTAATAACAAATCTTGAAAAAAAGATGATGAGAATTATTTCAATTATTCAGCCTGCTGTTTTTCTGTTTGTAGGACTGATTGTCCTCATCGTTTATTTATCGATGATGCTTCCAATGTATCAAATGATGGAGCATATTTAGGAGGATGAAATGAAAAATCAAAAGGGTTTTACCTTAATCGAAATGCTAATTGTTTTGCTTGTCATCACAATCTTGCTCCTAATCACGATTCCGAATATTGCTAAGCACAATGCTAATATCCAGTCCAAGGGCTGTGAAGGTCTGAAGGATATGATTCAGGCTCAAAGCTCAGCCTATGAAATGAAGGAAGGCAAAAAAGCAACGATCTCAGATTTAGAAACCGAAAAATATATCAATACAAATAAATGTCCTAACGGAACCACTCTGAATCTGGACAGTGAAGGGGCAGTTGTTGAGGAAGCAGCGGAGTGAAGAGGGCTTCACTTTAATTGAAAGTTTGCTTGTGCTGACCATTTTTATGCTTTTATCAATCACGGCAATAGTGAACGTAAAACCTGTCCAAGAGCATTTTATCATCACTCAATTTTTTGAACAATTTGAGAAAGATATTCTTTTTGCTCAGCAGCATGCGATTACAGAGCATACCCGCTTTTATTTTGTTTACAGCCACAATGCCAAATCCTACAGCATCCGTAAATCAGGTACCGTTGTTAATAAAATCATTTCAAGAAACTTCGATTCATCCATTACAATAAGCAATCTAACCCTCCCAAATACCTTTTCTTTTGATTCACAAGGAAATATTTCAGATAGCGGCTCCCTTCTTGTAGAATATTTAACTCACAAATACCTCGTTAAATTCTATTTAGGGAAGGGAAGATTTCATGTGGAAAAACTCTAAAGGATTTTCACTGCTGGAATGCATCACTGCATTTTCAATATGGATGTTAACTGCAGCCATACTGCTACCTTCCATGATGTATATTACTCTAGAAAGGCATAACAATGCGAAGGAAATTACAGCAATTAAACTTTTAAGCGGATACCTAAATGAATCTATGTATGAAAATCGATCGATCCCAATTGGCAGCCGCAGTATTAAAGGAGAAAAATATACTATTATATTGGAGGAGGTTCCAGATCAGGAAGCTTGTGTTCAATGGGAGGAAAAACCTTACAGGGCCAGAAAATCATGCTTGCCTCTTCCTTGAAGAAAGAGGATATACCCTTTTGAATATGCTTTTTTCATTAGCAATATTTTTAATCATTATTTCTTCTATGCTGACTCTCTTATCTTTCCTAAAAAACACTTCAGAACAGCCGAACGACCTTCGTCCATTTGAATGGGAGCTTTTTTCCGAACAAGTCTCTTATGAAATCAAACAATCCAGTCAATTTCAAGTGACTTCAGAAGGATTGATGTACACTAATCCTCAGAATCAGAGGGTTACCGTTAGCCGGTACAATGACTTGATAAGGAGACAAATTGGAGGAAAAGGACATGAAGTTTTACTGCAGCAGGTGAAATCCTTTAATGCTGTTGTTGAAGAGAGCGGGGTTACTCTTTCCATTGTAAGTGCTGCAGGAAAGCAATATGAATTAAAAACATACCTCTACCAGGAATTTAAGGGAGAAAATCATGAAAAATAATAGAGGATCGATTTTTCCTTTCACTGTCATGATCATTTTGCTCTTTTTTCTAGTTATCCTGCATGTAACAACTGTAGTTATTTTAGAGAAATCCTTTTATTCAGATACAAAACAATATTACATTCTGGACAGTCTCATTCAGAGAGCTGTTAATCAATCAATGAAAAAGCTGAAATCAGTGCCTGAAGAAACAAGCTATCAGGAGACAATGAAAGAGGGGGAAGTTGCCTACAAGATCATCAATGATAAAGAAGGTTTCTTTAAAGTGGAAATCAGCTGTGAAACTCATGAAAAAAAGAAAAAACAGTCTTCATACTTGTTTGATGCAAAGAAAGGTCTTATCACATCATGGACTGAATGGTAAACTAAACAGATATATGTTTGATGATGGAGTGATCAGCTTGAAGACCATATTTATTACAGGTTTTATGGGAGCAGGAAAAACAACAATCGGTAAAGAACTTGGTAAAAAGCTTGGAGTAACCGTTGTGGATACAGACCACTTAATTGAAGGAAAATCCGGTATGCCTGTGAAAGAGATTTTTAGAACTTATGGAGAAAAGCATTTTAGGGAGCTGGAAACCAATATCCTGAAAGAAATCCCTCTTGTTAATACAATTGTCACCACTGGGGGAGGCCTGATCCTTTCCGAAGAAAATCGGAATTATATGCTTGAAAAGGGAGACCTTATTTTTCTCTACTGCGACATTGATGAGCTTTACGCAAGACTTCAGAATGATACCGATCGGCCATTGATTCAAGAAAAAACAAAAGGGGAAATTAACGAGCTTTATCAATCCAGAATTCCATTTTACGAGCAATGTTCTCTAAAAATTAATACAACCCGTAAGACCTTGCATGAAACTGCAGAAGAGATCGCAGCCTGGTTAAAATAGGAATGAAGCGGACATACTGATGATAAAACCCCAAAGGGTGTGAATCATTTGTCTACTAATGACTATGTTAAATACTTAACTCAGCAGGTCGTAAAATATATGGATACCCCGAAAGAAGAACGGAAGCAGCAAAAAAGAAAAAGAAAAGATGAAAAATCCCCGCTCATGAGCAAATGGTTTGGTGTCTTGCCGTTTGGATTCATTTTGTTATTTAAAAATCGAAGGAAGTAAGTTTGAAACCTCTGGAAGCCTCCAGGGGTTTTTTATTTATGGCTGTTGCCTTATTTTAAATAAAAAGGGTGAATGATGGCGATAAAGCGAGAAAAAGAGCCATTCAGTAAAAGAATTGGCAAATTACTTTTATCCCTTTTCTGTGAAGCCTTTGCTAAAAGCAGCAGCAGGTGCTGCTTGCATGCTGTACTCCTATGTGCTGGTGCTGCATTTTTATTGGATTTACAAAGCGTTCGTTTAAAGGAGAGATCAATTTGTATAAAAAGCTTTGTGTCAGATGTGCACAGTCTTCTTATAGCAGCAGCCCTGAGGGAGAATGGATTTGTCCTGTTTGCAGAAATGACTTGGCAAAGGTCAAACCCGTCTTAGCCAACTGCAGAACAAATTATTCTGTACTGCTGAAAGGATATAAGACAGCAAAAAAATTACACTTATAATCGTGGAAGAAGGGGAGGAAATAGGGCCTCTTCTTATTTGATAAAACTTGCATACAATATACGAAGTGAAACCAGATTATTTCTCCATCCGTGTAATAAAAAGTATGAGGATCAGACCATCGTTAGTTGTTTTGTTGTGGAAACAATAAAACTTAAAACTTCAACCATTACATGCCGAATAGAATCATAACTAAAAAAATGATAGTCCACAAAATCAACATATTTCTTAAATAATTTCCTTTTTTCTCTCTAATCCAGCAATATTCGCCATTTATCCTTGTTCTCATATTGCTTAAAAAGGGTGCAGGATTAAGTGATAAAAAGGAGAATCGGTTCCTATTTCAGCAATATTTGATTCACACGAAAGAAAAATTTAAAAAATTATTTAAAAGAGTTGAAATTTAAAATGTAATCGATTACACTGTAATTGTAGGTTAAAGATATAGAAAATTTGTTCTATTAACAATTTTTTTGTTTTGAATTGAAATCGATTACATTACTATATTTTTAATAGAATTCACCGAAAGAAAAAGCAACTATTAATGTAATCGATTACAAAGACAGTTCGGTGTTTCCAGGAAAAAAGAATGTCAATTTTTCTGCGAGGAAATACTGCACAAGGCATTATGTACTTACCAACATGATTTGGAAACGGGGGAGAAAAAACATGAAATTTGGATATCAAACCAATACATGGGGCGGGGTCGTAGGGCATCCGGCAGGAGTAACTTCAGTTAAAGACCTTTATTATCTGGCCAACGGCTCAACAGAAGAGGCGATAAAAGAGATCTCGGAAGCGGGATATAATGGATTTGAATTATTTGATGGTAATTTAATGCAATTTAAGGATAGAAAAGAAGATTTTAAGAACTTGCTTAAGCAATATTCAATAGAGTTTATTGGTGTTTATACCGGCGGCAATTTTATTTACCCCGACATCTTAGAAGAGGAATTACAAAAAATTGAGGATGTTTCAGCTCTTGCTTCAGAACTGGGTGCACGGCATTTAGTCATTGGCGGCGGGGCAGTCCGTAGTAATGGCATTCTAGAAAGCGATTACAGTGACTTGGCTAAGGCTCTTGATAAAGTGGCCGCTATCGCAGAAAAGTATCAGCTTATACCAAGCTACCATCCGCACTTGGGAACAAACGTTGAAGCTCCTGATCAGCTGGACAAGCTCATGGCCCTGACAAATATTAATCTTTGTCCGGATACAGCTCATATTGAAGCAGGGGGCGGTGATCCGGTAGTAGTGATCAGGAAGTTTGCGGATCGAATCAAATATGTTCACTTTAAAGATTATGCGAATGGAGAATTTTTGCCCTTAGGCGAAGGGCACCAAAAGTTCGATGAAATGGTGAAGCTGTTAAACGGCATTCATTATGATGATTGGATTACGGTGGAATTGGATAGCTATGCCGATCCCAAAAAAGGTGCAGAAATAAGCCGTAAGTTTTTATCAAATTTTGAGAAATAATGCATGATGACTTTTTTGAAAGCCTTTTAAAAGCAGTTAGGAAAAATACTTATTTAATAGGAGGAAAACATAAATGAAAAAATTAAACGTAGGTATGATCGGCGGAGGATTCATGGGAAAGGCCCATTCACTTGCATATTCAGCAATGCCAATGTTCTTTTGGCCGGCTCCGGCTATCCCGCACCGCCACACAGTAGTGGATGTCAAAGAAGAGTTGGCCAAAGATGCAGCCTTAAGATTAGGGTTTGAACACTATTCTACCGATTGGAGAGCGGTAGTAAACGATCCGGAAATCGATGTTATTGATATTGTGACACCAAACAATACACATGCTGAAATTGCAATTGCTGCGGCAAAAGCAGGCAAGCATATTATCTCCGAAAAGCCTTTGGCGCTAGGTGCTGAAGAGGCCAAGACTATGTTAGAGGCTGTTCAAGCTGCCGGGGTAACCCATGCGGTTGCTTTCAATTACAGAAGAACTCCGGCTGTTGCCCTTGCCAAGAAGTATATTGAAGAAGGAAGAATCGGTAAAATCCTAAGTTTTCGCGGAACGTATCTGCAAGACTGGTCCGCTGACCCAAACTCTCCTTTATCATGGCGTTTCCAAAAGAAAATCGCCGGTTCAGGTGCTTTAGGTGATATAGGAACACATGTTGTTGACTATGCACGTTATCTGGTTGGCGAAATTACAGATGTTAATGCCATTACAAAAACCTGGATTCCAGAACGCCCAATCCAAACTGGCGGGATTGACAAGCTTGGTACAGTGAAAAGCAGTGACGCGAATATTCCGAAAGAAACAGTCGATGTAGATGATGAGTTCATTACAATGGTGAAATTTGACAATGGTGCAATTGGAACCATTGAAGCAACCCGTAATGCATGGGGGCGCAATAACTTCCTGACATTTGAAATCCATGGCGAAAAAGGTTCTTTATACTTCAACTATGAACGCCGTGATGAACTGCAAGTTTGCTTCGCTGACGATCCAAGTGATGCGAAGGGCTTCAGAACCGTTTATTCCGGTCCGGCGACTCCGTATGGAGAAGCTTTATGGCCAATCCCTGCTTTAGGTATTGGTTATGGGGAAACAAAAATTATTGAAACCCATGATTTCTTTAAAGCGATTTCAGAAGGTACACAATTTTCACCAAACTTCCAGGACGGATACCGTATCGAGCTTATTGCTGATGCGATTCTTGAATCAGCGGAAAAAGAAGCTTGGATCAACATTCCAAAGTAATAGGGAAAAGGGTAAAGGCTGCTGCCCCTAAGCAGCGGCCTTTATAAAAGAACTTTCGCCGATTTGGAACAAGCTATGCGGCGTTACAAAGTCAACATCCGCTGTTCCAGATTATTGATATTAGAATAAGAAACCCTGCAGGTGCCATGAGTAAAAATATGATTTCGAGGTGATAAAAATGAATGCGATTCCAAAACAGGAACCTAAGGGAGGCCTTCCGGCTAAAATGGTCTGGGGCTTTGTCGCAATCCTTATCTTTATGGCTGGGGACGGATTAGAACATGCCTGGCTGTCTCCTTATTTAATTGAACAGGGATTGACTGTTCAACAGGCAGCAACTCTTTTTACAGCGTATGGTGCTGTTCTGGCGGTCGCTGCCTATTTTTCAGGAGTGCTTACTGAAATATGGGGACCAAGAAAGGTTATGGTTATCGGGATGATAACCTGGCTGGCCGGCCAAATCCTTTTCATTGAACTGGGTTTAAAACCGCATAATTTTGCTGCGATGCTGCCAACTTATGCACTTCGCGGAATTGGCTATCCTTTCTTTTGTTATTCTTTTTTAGTTTGGGTAACCTATCGAAGCCCTCAACGCATTATGGCTACAGCAGTAGGCCTTTTCTGGGCTGCATGGAGCGGCGGGCTTTACGTCGTTGGAAGTTACTTCCCGGCTTTCATGACTGACCGAATTGGGTATATGGGACTCTTGTGGAGTGCTGTTATCTGGGTCCTGGTTGGGGGAATTGCTGGACTTTTAATTGTCGGCAATGATAAAGTCATTGAGAACACGGGCGACGCAAAGGAAAAAATCAAGAGTTTACTTAGCGGATTTACGATCTGCATTGAAAAACCAAAAGTGGCAATAGGCGGACTGGTTCGTATCATCAATTCAGTCGGTGTAGGAGCCCTTCCTATCTTTTTTCCTGTTTATTTGGCTTCCGAGTACAAATATACGACTGCAGAATGGCTTCAAATTTGGGGAACTTTTTGGTTGGCAAACATTGCCTTTAATCTGGTCATCCCATACATCAGTGACAGATGGTTAGGATGGCAGAAAACGATCATGTGGCTTGGCAGCGTTGGCTGTGGTGTCATGATATTGGTATTTTTTTATACACCGCATGTTGTTGGCCATAATTTCTATGTTATGACTCTGGCGGCAATCATCTTTGGAATCGTTCTCTGCGGTTTCGTACCGCTTTCCGCCCTTGTAACTGCTCTAGCACCGGACCAAAAAGGCTCAGCAATGGCGATTGTAAGCTTTGGAGCCGGTATGTCCTACTTCATCGCACCCGCTGTTGTTGGTTTGTTCATCAATAGCATTGGCGCTGAAGGGGTAATTTGGATATTTGCTATGCTATACTTTACCGGTGCTATTTTAATGAGATTTATGAAGCTGCCAGATGAAGTAAAGCAAAAAGAAAGCAAAGATGTTCGTGAACTTGCACCAGCTGAAGCTAAAGTAGTGAACCATTAACACGCATTCTTATTGGAGAGTGCGTTTTTTTGAGGAGATGGGGAAGCAAAATAATACTTATACAATAGGCGGGGTGGGTCCCAGCCTATTGTTTCATTTTACAAGGTTTTCTTTTAGCCAAAAGGGGATATTAAGGTAACAACGAGAGGTTAGTCTGAAGGAGGTGCTGCCATATGAAAAAGGCTTTTCTTTACCTTGCATTGGTGAACATTCTAGATATGTGTGCAACATTGAGCGGGCTAAGGCTTGGCTTTATTCAAGAACTTAATCCGATTATGAATACACTATATGAAGTGAACCCGTTTCTTTTTGTGGCAGTTAAGCTTTTGATTTCATTTATTTTGGTTGGTCTAGTTATCAAAGTTCCTCTTATGATGACTACCTTTTTAAAATGGGTGACATCTGCTGCGTGCATTTTATATACATTAACGCTTGGACTCCATACATTATGGATTTATGATGCAGTAAGGTAAATGGTAAAAGAAAAAACGGCCTCTAGAAGCCGTCTATTTTTTGGATTGATCAAAACGCCATTTATTAAATTCAAGAAATTCTTTAAACTGGTCCTTGGTTACACCAGACTGCATAGCCTCTCTGACGAGTGTAGCCCATTCTGAATCCAGTTGGCTTGAGTAAGTGCTGTCGTCGTCTTCTTCGTTAAGAAGGGTGTTAACAGAGACGCCAAGCACAGAAGAAATTTTGTCCAGGAACTGGACAGAGGGATTAGATTGGAGATTTCGTTCAATAGAGCTTAAATATGACTTTGCGACTCCTGCTCGGTCTGCTAGTTCGGATAATGAAAGATTTTTTTCTTTTCGATATTTGCGAATGCGCTGGCCTATCATATAATCACCTTCCCGTAGATATTATAGCATATAGAGAAGGGGATTTTTCTATAAAAAGAACGAAAATCGACAAAATTATTTCGACAACTCGGGTAGTTTCACACTGTTTTTTGAAAAAGAACTGAGATAATTTCGAATTTCTTCAGAAGTAATTCCCATATCCAAAGCGGATAAGATTAATTCTTTCCACTCCTGGTCCAAAGGTTCTGCATCCCACATATTTTCAGCCATCCCCATTTACCCTCCCAAAATACATAGTCAGGCAGTCCGGCTATCCTGATTGCATCCATATGCAATGGTAGACCCGTGACTTTGCGTCCTTGCTTTTCAGCAAGTTTGCCTTTATCTGAAAGATTAATACCATAAAAATCCATTTTAATACAACTTTTGTCATTTATGTATGTATCAACCTTTGTACTATTAGTATAAATTTGCATTTATAGAAAGTATGCTGAATTGTGTCGACAAAATAAAATTTTACAAAATTAATCAATTTGTCACTATAAAACCTGCTAACGGCTTATGGAACATCACTTTTTTCTAATAAATTTTTGGATAATTAGTCGAAAACGGGAGTTTAAGCCTTATTTGAAAAATCTATCTATCATCCTATTTTAGTGTGCGAATTCAGGACTTAGGTAAAATATCCCGCCATTTTTTATTGAGATTGTAATTTTTGGTTCATATAGATCACGCAAGGCTTCTTTTTCGAGATGATAAGCATCAGGTTTTTCGTCGAGATTCTCGTAAAAGTGATTTAAAAGCATAAGATCTGCATTCCATCTTTGCCTTGCATCATCTGCCCAGCCATGATCTTCTTTTTCGACTTTTTCCTGTATAAAATTGTATATCCGGTTCAGACCGCTTTGCGGACGAATAATCGGGGACATGGTAAAGCAGAGATCAGGAATTTTTGGCGTCAGTTCGAGTCTTTCCAGTTTATCTTGAAATTGCTCTGACATGGCTCCGCTGATTAAGTGAAGTCCGATTGAATATAAAACATCCTTTTTCATATCACATTGGTAGGATACTTGGACATTGACTCCAAGCCATGGGTGCAGAGGAGTGTTTCCGCTGGACGGTTTCGTTTGTTCATATAATCGAATAAATCCGCCCAGCTTTTGATTTGCCTGGAAAATTTGGTGCAGGCGCGGGGAGCCAAAATGAATAAACTCACCCTTAATGCTGCTGTCGGTTTTTTCCTTGTCAGTGATAAGGGTAAGCGGCATTGGGTTCGGTATGCCTCCGGTTTTTTCAAGATAGTGCCAATAAAAAGGCCTGTTCATTAATTCCTTATCCATTTCAATGGTTAATTGTACATTCATGAACCCTGCAGCATTTTCCAGTATTTCACATGAGTTGGCGATAAAAAAACGTTGAAGCAAGCTATGAATTTCCTGCTGTTTCATTCTCTAATCTCTCCTATTCTCTTTGTCCTGCTGCTTTTTTTGTTTGTAATTCTTCTTCTCCAAAAGAGAGGATGGAGGTCAAATTATCCATTTTTATTTTCATTTCTCCTTCTGAGGAAGAATGGAAAAAGATGTCCTGAATGTGATCTTCAAAATTGCCAATTTCGAGCTTAGTTAAAATTTCATCCAGCTCTCCAACTACTTTTTCGAAAAGATTAATTTTTTCATATAGAAGCTTTAGAATATGTTCTTCAACCGTATTTTTTGTGGACATATTATAGATGTGAACATCCCGCTCCTGCCCGAGCCTGTGTATTCTTCCGATTCTTTGTTCAAGCTTCATGGGATTCCACGGCAAATCATAATTGATGATATGATTGCAGAACTGAAGGTTTATGCCTTCTCCGCCTGCTTCTGTCGCAATAAGAACCTGCATGTTTCCTTTAAAAAGCTCTTTCATCCAATCCTTTTTCCCGCGCTTAAAGCCTCCTCTAAAAGGAACAGAGGAGATACCATGCTGCTTTAGAAAACACTGCAGATAAAATTGGGTAGCTCTGTATTCTGTAAAGATAATGACTTTATCATCAATTTTTTGAATGAGCTCAAGCACCTTCTCTGCCTTCGAGTTTTGAGTGACATTATCAATTTCCTTCATTAAATGCTGAATCACATGTTCAGGAAAAACCTTGCCTTCCTCCTCTGGTCTTTCCAGCATCTTTTTTAATGTCATATAGACTGCTTCCCTGCTGCTGCAGGCTTCCCGCTGAAGCGTCATTAATGAAAACATTGGCACTCCAAGCGGAGAAAGACTTTTAACATTAGAGATGGCATCATAAAGATTTTGTTCTGTTTCTGAAAACGTAATGGAGATGGTTTCCACGATTCTTTTTGGCCAGTCGATTCCAGTGTCGCCTCTGCGGTTTCGGATCATCACTTTATTGATCAATTCCCGCAGGTGATCATGGTATTCGACCTCTCTATTCTTGGCTGAATAAACTTCTGTGAAATAAGCTTCGTTTCCTAAATGACCAGGTTTTAAAAGAGAAACCAAATTAAATATTTCTTCAATTCTGTTTTGGATCGGAGTAGCTGTTAAAAGAAGACAATATTTCTTTTTCAGCTTTAAAACAAATTCATAGTTTTTTGTTTTATTGTTTTTCAGTTTATGAGCTTCATCGATGATGACCATGTCATATTGCTGATTGAGGACAATTTCCTGATGTGGACTTCTTTTTGCCGTATCAATAGATGAAACAATCACATCACATTGTTCCCATACATAACTCTTTTTTTGTTCAACCGCCGGTATATAGAACTTCGTATTAAGCTCTCTGGCCCATTGGGACACAAGGGAAGCAGGCACAAGAATCAGCACTTTTTTTACTAAACCGCGAATCATATATTCTTTTAATACAAGTCCTGCTTCAATGGTTTTGCCTAGTCCTACTTCATCAGCAAGAATGGCTTTTCCGTTCATCTTTTCAACGACCATCCTGGCTACTTCCAGCTGATGGGGCAGAGGAGTAAAATCAGGCAAGTGTTTTGGAGCAAGCAGCCCTTCAAAATCCGGCACAGCCAGGTGTGATTGAATTTCACAGGATAGCTTATAAAGCTCCCAATTGGACCACGGTCCGTCCTGTTCTAAGCGTTCCAAAAATTCATCCTGCCAGGAGCTGTCAATATTTATCTGCACATTAAGGTTTGAATGCCTTTTCATAAATATTCACCTTTACCTTTATTGTTCATATTTTAGAGATTAAAAAGGGAAAATAATTAGATAATCGGTTGAAAAGCTTTTAAAACCGAATAATAAGTGCTTAAAAAAGGATAATCATTCTTAAAAATGATGATTGCCGATTGCTGCTGAAAATGATAGGATATGAAGTAGTAAGAAAGTTAGTAATTTGCAAACTCTTCTGTTAGTCTTTTCTATCCATACATAGAAACTTTCTTATAGTATTGCCAAACTACCGGCATATATATGCGAATGAGAGCAGGGGGAGAGACTGCAGGAGGTTCCTGCGGCGCCGAAGGAGCAAACAATTGTGAATCTCTCAGGCAAAAAGACTCCTGTTTGACGCAGCTCTGGAGAGTGTTTGCTGCAAAAAGCAAACCACCAAAGGGGAAAGCCCGATTTCGGGTAAACTTTCAGGTGCAAGGACAGAGACCTTCCGATGGATCAAGGGAGGACTCTGTCCTTTTCTGTGTCTTTCTTTGAATTGGTAAATTGGTATAGACTTTCATGCACTTATTTTACGGAGGGGATAAAATGGCAGAATTAAAGAGAACACCCTTATATGATGTGTACAGGGAAAATGGCGCCAAGACAATAGACTTTGGCGGCTGGGATCTTCCAGTACAATTTTCTTCTATTAAAGAAGAACACGAGGCAGTGCGAACAAAAGCTGGATTATTCGACGTATCCCACATGGGCGAAATCACTGTAAAAGGTGCAGGGAGCCTTCAATATCTTCAAAAAATGCTGACGAATGATGTTTCGCTGCTGAAAAGCGGCGGCGCCCAGTATACGGTAATGTGCTATGAAGACGGCGGAACAGTTGATGACCTTCTAGTCTATAAAAAAGAGGAAGACGATTATTTGCTTGTTGTGAATGCATCCAATATTGAAAAAGACTTTGATTGGCTAAAGTCACATGCTTCTGATGAAGTTGAGCTTAAGAATATATCAGATTCAGTTGCTCAGCTTGCAATTCAAGGCCCACTTGCAGAGCAGATTCTTCAGAAAATGACAACTGAAAATTTATCAGAAATAAAATTTTTCAAATTTAAAGATCAAATCGACCTGGCAGGGGCAAAGGCTTTAGTTTCTCGAACAGGCTATACAGGCGAGGACGGATTTGAAATCTACTGTGATTCAGACAAAGCAGCCTTTCTGTGGAAGGAAATTCTTCTTGCAGGAAAAATGGAAGGGATTCTGCCTTGCGGTTTAGGTGCAAGAGATACACTGCGGTTTGAGGCCAATCTTCCTTTGTATGGACAGGAGCTTTCAAAGAACATTACACCGATCGAAGCAGGCATCGGCTTTGCTGTGAAGCCGAATAAAGAAGCGGATTTTTTCGGCAAGGAAACGCTGAAAAAGCAAAAGGAAGAGGGCGCTGACAGGAAGCTTGTCGGCATTGAAATGATTGATAAGGGAATCCCCCGCCACGGATACAAAGTTTACAGCGGTGAAGAAGAGATTGGAGAAGTAACAACTGGTACCCAGTCTCCTACATTAAAGAAAAACGTAGGACTTGTTCTGCTGAAAAAAGAGTACGCCGAAAAAGGGACAGAGCTGGAGGTTGAAATTCGCAATAAACGCCTTAAGGCTTCTGTTACAGAAACACCATTTTATAAACGTCAAAAATAACTGCACAGAATGGAAGGGGCTGCTATCATGAAGCATCGTTATTTGCCAATGACTGAACAAGATCAAAAGGAAATGCTGGAAGCGGTTGGTGTTGCGAATATTTCGGAACTGTTTTCTGATATTCCGGAAAGTGTCCGGTTTCAGGGAGAGTACAAGATTAAAAAAGCAAAATCGGAAACGGAACTGACAAGAGAACTGACAAAGCTTGCTGCGAAAAATAAAGACACAAAGCAATATGCTTCATTTCTTGGAGCTGGAGTCTATGAACACTATACACCGATTATTGTAGATCACGTGATATCCCGATCCGAATTTTATACGGCATATACACCGTATCAGCCGGAAATTTCCCAAGGCGAACTTCAGGCCATTTTTGAATTTCAATCCATGATCTGTGAGCTTACAGGAATGGACGTTGCCAATTCTTCCATGTATGACGGCGGAACAGCTTTGGCTGAGGCAGCAATGCTTGCTAGCGGGCATGTGAAAAAGAAAAAAGTCCTTGTTTCCAAAGGGGTGCATCCTGAATCAAGAGATGTGCTTGCCACCTATGCAAAAGGACAATATATAGAAGTTGTGGAAATTCCATTGAAGGATGGTGTCACGGACCTTGAAGCTTTAAAAGCAGAAATGTCAGATGATGTGGCAGCAGTGCTTGTGCAGTATCCAAATTTCACAGGACAGTTTGAGCCTCTTCAAAAAATTGAACCGATTGCTCATAAGGGAAGCAGCATGTTTATTGTTTCTTCCAATCCGCTCGCACTCGGTGCTCTCACACCACCTGGCAAGCTTGGTGCGGATATTGTTGTTGGTGATGCTCAACCGTTTGGAATTGCTGCTGCATTTGGCGGACCTCACTGCGGTTATTTTGCCGTAACGTCAAAACTGATGAGAAAAGTTCCGGGCCGCCTTGTTGGACAGACAAAAGACGAAGATGGACAGAGGGGATTCGTTTTGACTCTTCAGGCGAGGGAACAGCATATCAGACGTGAAAAGGCTACTTCAAATATTTGTTCCAATCAGGCTTTAAATGCGCTGGCTGCATCTGTCGCAATGACGGCGCTTGGTAAAAAGGGTATTAAGGAAATAGCTGTTCAAAACATACAAAAAGCCCATTATGCAAGAAACAAATTCAAAGAAGCAGGATTTGATATTGCATACACAGGCCCGATCTTTAATGAATTCGTCATTAAGTTGGATGTGCCGGTTAAAGAAGTCAATCAAAAGCTGATTGAAAAAGGCATTATTGGGGGCTATGACCTTAGCTTATCCTACCCGGAGCTTTCAGGACAAATGCTTGTTGCTGTGACGGAAATGCGTACCAAAGAGGAAATTGACAGCTTTGTAAAGGAATTGGAGGTTTTGCAGCATGCGTAAACAGGATCAGTCACTTATTTTCGAACTAAGCAAACCTGGCCGCACTGGCTATAGCCTTCCGGAAATAGATGTACCGCAAGCTGATTTAGAGGATTTGATTCCTTCTGAATACTTGCGTACAGAAGAAGCAGAGCTTCCTGAAGTATCTGAGCTTGATATCATGAGGCATTATACGGCTCTATCCAAACGTAATCACGGGGTAGATTCTGGTTTTTATCCGCTTGGTTCCTGTACAATGAAATACAACCCAAAAATAAATGAAAGCATTGCGAGAATTCCTGGTTTTGCCCACATCCATCCGCTTCAGGATGAAAGCACTGTTCAAGGTGCTCTTGAGCTTCTCTTTGATCTGCAGGAGCATTTGAAGGAAATTACCGGAATGGATGAAGTGACGCTTCAGCCTGCAGCCGGCGCTCACGGAGAATGGACCGGACTTATGATGATCCGTGCTTATCATGAAGCCAATCAGGATTTTAACCGTACAAAGGTTATCGTGCCGGATTCGGCACATGGTACAAACCCGGCTTCTGCCACTGTAGCAGGATTTGATACGATCACTGTGAAATCAAATGAACAGGGGCTTGTTGATTTAGAGGATCTTAAACGTGTTGTTGGCGATGATACGGCTGCTTTAATGCTGACGAATCCGAATACACTTGGTCTTTTTGAAGAAAATATTTTGGAAATGGCCGATATTGTCCATAAAGCAGGAGGCAAGCTTTATTATGACGGTGCTAACCTGAATGCTGTTATGAGCAAGGCTCGTCCTGGAGATATGGGATTTGATGTGGTTCATTTAAATCTTCATAAGACCTTTACTGGCCCGCACGGAGGAGGAGGTCCTGGATCTGGACCTGTCGGTGTTAAAGCTGATTTGATTTCTTACCTGCCAAAACCAGTACTGATCAAAGAAAATGAAAACTACCGTTTTGATAATAACCGTCCAGATTCGATTGGACGTGTGAAGCCTTATTATGGAAACTTCGGTATCAATGTCAGAGCTTATACGTATATCAGAACGATGGGACCAGATGGCCTGAAGGCAGTTACTGAAAATGCCGTGCTGAACGCCAATTACATGATGAGGCGCCTTGCACCTTACTTTGATCTTCCATATGACCGGCACTGCAAACATGAGTTTGTGCTTTCAGGAAAGCGCCAGAAGAAGCTTGGTGTTCGGACACTGGACATCGCAAAACGCCTGCTTGACTTTGGCTACCACCCGCCAACTATTTATTTTCCGCTGAATGTAGAGGAAAGCATGATGATCGAGCCGACTGAAACAGAATCCAAGGAAACGCTTGATGCGTTCATTGAGGCGATGATCCAAATTGCGAAAGAGGCAGAAGAAAATCCTGAAATCGTTCAGGATGCTCCTCATACAACAGTAATTAAGCGCTTGGATGAAACAACGGCAGCGAGAAAACCAATTTTAAAATATCAAAAGAGCGCTCTTCAGCCAGTATAAGAATAGAAGCCTATGCAAAATCATTTTGCATAGGCTTTTTTCTGTTTTAAGCATGCAAGAAAACACAACCATTTTTGCGAAGACAGCTTTTATATTGAAATTCCAAAGAAAGGGGATAATATGTTTAAATAGTCCTGTTTCTTATTCCTTAACTGTAAAAAAGGATTGAAAGGATATGAAATTGGGAAACAATCAAACATCAGGGAAAACAAGTATTGCAGATACATGAAACCCATACATAAGACAAAAATAAAAATCTGGAGGGACAAAAATGGATAAAAATAACAAGAACCTCATTATTCGAACGTCATTGGGAGCAGTAGCAGGTGCTGCTATTGCCGCTTTAATTACACCTAAAACGGGAGAAGTGATCAAGTCTTCTTCATCGGCCATTAAGACAAAAGGAACTGCTCTAGGGAGAGGCACAAAGGATACATTCTCTTCCATTAAGCAGGCGAGTACAGATGGTCTGCAGCAATCTGCTGGAATACTAAAAGAACGGGCTGGAAGCATAGCCGAAACAGTTAAACAGAAGCTGCCTGCATCTATCACATCCAATTCGGTGAAAAAGGAACAGAACGGAACAAGTTCAAAGGAAAACGGTCAGGACCAAGACCAGACAGATCAGGATGAGACTCAAAAGGGATCTGATCATTCTCAAACACAGGAACAATCTAAAAATCAGTCAGAAGATGAAACCGGATCAAAAAAGAATGCAAAGGGTTCAGGAACAGTAGTATCAAACAATGATGATACCACTTCAGCAGATAAGGATAATCGCTAATGAGCCAGTCACAAGGAACAGAACTTTTTGATCCGATCCTCGAAGCCTACATTGTCGCAGCCAATCATGATGACTTCACTTTGGATATTACTCTATCTGTTAACGGATTACTTGTTTCAGGGACCCTCATATCAGCCTGGGAATATTTCGATAAACTTTCTGCTCTTTTTGAAAAGGGAACGAGTATCTCGAGAGATTTAAGCGAACGCTTCAAGAAAGCCAGTGAACTCGGCAGAAACAGCAATTCGACCGCTTTTATTCACTTGAAGGATACGAGGATTTTCTGTGGTGATGAAAACCCTACACCTTCTGGAAGTGTGTTTTTATGGAGGGGGAAATTAGATCAAGTGGATGGGTTTTTTATCGGTAAAATCTCACAATAGAAGCCTGTTTTCGCATAGATTGTTGCTGTTCGTACGATCTTAGAACACGTATAGAGAATAACTTCGAGGCATCTTTTCTTAAAATTCGCAGCTGTATATTAGTCCCCGATCATCTAATATAGATGAGAAAGCAACAATGTTTAAGAAAAGAGCCTAATAGATGAAGCCCTGCATTCAAGATGCAGGGCTTCTTTTTTTCTTATTTTTTCTTGATGCGGCCTGTCCAGGTTTTAAAGCCGCCTTTTAAACAGTTCAAATTTGTATAGCCTTTTTTGCGGAGAAGCTGAGCCGCGCGTCCTGACCGGACAGCGTTCTGGCAATATAGATAAACAGGCTGATCCGTTCGAAGCTCCTTGTATCGCTGACGAAGCTGAGATAGCGGGATATTGCGTGCTCCAAGAATATGGCCGCCTTCAAATTCATTCGGTTCGCGGATATCAATCAGCTGGGCTTTTCGGTAGCCTGCACGGAATTCTTCTTCAGTCAGATTTTTCATAATTTTTCTTTGATAAAAATAGGTGAAAACAGAATAACCGATCACAATAACCAATAGTGCAATCAAAACATACAGTGAAGACAATGACTTTCGACTCCTTTTACTCTTACTGAATCAAAATTAAGACTATTTCTATTATATAAGAGCAGCCTTAAATTGTCATCTTTGATTAATGCGAATCTGTTTTCAACAGCATGCCCTTTTGGTAGACTAGTGAAAGAACATTTCAAACCTAAACTAATTTGCAAAAAGAGGGACGAAGATGGAAAAACAAACATGGCGCTTTATTGATTCAGGTAATTGTTCTCCTGCATTTAATATGGCACTGGATGAGGCCCTGCTTGACTGGCACAGTGAAGGGAAAATCCCTCCAACGATCCGATTTTATGGCTGGTCGCCAGCAACATTGTCAGTAGGTTACTTCCAAAAGGCTGAAAAAGAAATCAATATGGAGGCTGTAAAACGCTATGGTCTTGGGTTTGTTAGAAGACCAACCGGCGGAAGAGGCGTTCTCCATGATCAGGAACTTACATACAGCGTTATTGTTTCAGAGGAATATCCGGATATGCCAAAGACAGTTACGGAAGCATACCGGGTTATTTCAGAAGGTATTTTGGAAGGATTTAAAGGGCTTGGCCTTGATGCTTATTTTGCAGTGCCAAAGACGGCCGAAGAGAGGGAAGGATTGAAAAATCCCCGTTCAGCTGTCTGCTTTGATGCTCCTTCCTGGTATGAGCTTGTTGTTGAAGGACGAAAGGTTGCAGGCAGTGCCCAAACACGGCAGAAGGGTGTTATTCTGCAGCACGGCTCGATTCTTTTGGATTTGGACGAGGATAAGCTGTTTGATTTATTTAATTATCCAAGTGACCGTGTCAGGGAACGGATGCAGCGGAATTTTAAAAATAAAGCTGTAGCTGCCAATGCCTTAAGGGAAGCACCTGTTTCGATGGACGAAGCAAAGGAAGCGTTCCGCAGAGGCTTTGAAAAAGGGCTGAACATTAATCTTGAAGCTTATGAGTTAACAGAGGATGAATTAGTCTATGTAAACCATATTGCAAAAACTAAATATGAAAGCGATGCGTGGAATTTTAAACGATAAGCGGCCCACGCGTCGCTTTTCTTTTTTTGACCTAAAAGAATTTATCTAAGCATCTTTTCCTTGCCTCGCGCAACTAATACCCTATTGAACCAGGTGTATGGGAAATGAAACCATTGCTTATATAGGAACGAATGTTCTATCATAGATACTAGAAAAAATTTTTTAGGATATAGCAGGAATTTCATCTATTTCCTTTATTTATCAGTTTTCGAGATGCGGAAAAAATATGCAAGTGACAAAATTCTTCTTTTTCTGCATCTAATAAGAAAGTCCCTTCCATTATCTTCGCTTTTCTTTCTTTTTTAATAAGTTTTCAATTTGACAAAAGAGGGAACAAGTGAACCATGATCAATATATAGTATGAAATTTAAGTTTTTATATACTATATGTTGATTACACAAGCGGAAGTATGGTATTTTACTAAGTACATATAGATAAGGAGTTGTTAGGATGCCTGTTTCATCTGTAGAAAAAATGCAGGTCGATGTAAACAAATTAAACAAAGACATTTCTTTGTTTCCCCAGGTTCACCCCATTACCGAAGATATGAATATTACCCATAAAGGGGTTTCAAGACTGGTTATGCTTGACCGTTATACGTTTAAAGATACGGAAAAGGTAACCCTTTCAAAAGGCGATTTTGTTGTATTGACGATTAAAGAAGATCCTAAATTTCCTGCAAGAGGACTTGGATATTTAATTGACATTGATTGGAATGATAAAACGGCTCAAGTACTAGTTGACGAAGAATACCTTCATTCGCTGGACAAGCCAGAGGAAGCAGAATCCCGAATCATTAAACGATCATTGGATGTTATTGAAAAACCGCTTGAAATTTATTATGAGCAGATTGCGAAACGAAATGCTTTTGGATTGGCATCTGTTGAAAAAACAGAAGAAAAAAGAAAAGAATGGTTCGAAAAGTTTTACAGCGAGCTGGTAAACCTGAACTTTATTCCTGCAGGCCGGGTGTTATACGGAGCAGGCGCTGGAACAGACGTAACCTACTTTAACTGCTATGTGATGCCTTTTGTACAGGATTCCAGAGAAGGAATTTCAGAGCACCGCAAGCAGGTAATGGAAATCATGAGCCGCGGCGGCGGAGTCGGAACAAACGGTTCAACACTTCGTCCGAGAAATACACTGGCAAGAGGTGTAAACGGAAAGTCATCAGGATCCGTTTCATGGCTTGATGATATTGCGAAGCTTACCCACCTTGTTGAGCAAGGCGGTTCCCGTTAATACCATGGCGGGATTAAAATCTCGTGAATTGCTGGAACACCCTTAGAGCCCTCTTCACCACAACGTAGCTGGCAACTGCAAGCGTGATGGTTCGAAAAGAAGAAGGATTGGGCAATCAGCAGCCAAGCATCTTTGGAAACGAAGATGAAGGTTCAACGACTATTAAAATTTCCTAAAGTTTCTTATAAGGTCTTACAATTTTTTAAAAGGTGGACAATATTATGGAAGCTAAGGAAAAAGTAGATGATAACAAACGGCAACGTGGTTATCAGGCACGAGACAAAGAAGAATTGATTAAAACGATCACATCTCTTCATGATAGAGGGTATAGCCAAGTAGAAATCGCAAAGAAGTTAAATATAAATCGAGGGACAATAAAAAGGTGGAATGATGACCTCAGATTTTTTAAACCAAGAACACCTGGAGAAGCTGGAAAGCTAAGAAATAAGATTTATCAATATGATGAAAACTATTTCGAACACATCCAAACACCAAATCAAGCATATTTGATTGGATATATTACAGGTGATGGAACAATTTTTGATCGTAAAAAATCTAAAAGATTAGTTCTAACATTGGCAGAAGAGGATAAACAGCTGCTATATGATATTGGTAGAGAAATAAAGATGGAAGATGTTATTAAGTTCAGAAAGAGAAATTCTCCGAACGAACAAAATAAGTATTCTTTAGTCATCAATTCCACAAAAATGTGTAATGATTTGATTTCATTAGGTGTTGGGCCAAGAAAGAGTGGTTCAGAAAAATGGATTACCTTTAATAATGAAGAACTTCAATGGGCTTTTCTTAGGGGATTCTTTGATGCTGATGGACATATAAGGGTTTATCAAAGAAAAAACTATCAAAAGGCTAGAATGGGCTTTACTGGTAATCGGACCATGCTTCTAGAAATATTGACATTTTTTAAAACCAAGGGGTTCGCTAAAAAGGTCAATTCATTAACACATAAAAATGGTTGTTCAGATTTATATTTAAGTAGCATAAAAGAGTTAACTCTACTTGGTAAAGAGCTTTATAAATATGGAGATATAAAACTTAATCGTAAATATAATTTGTTTTCTTCTTTGATGATATAGTCTGCTCTCATGTGAAAGCATGAGAGGGTGGCAGAAATGACCACCCCCCTCATAGCGAGGTGTAACAATTAGCGTGGAGCACAAATGATTATGCTTTCCGACTGGCATCCTGATATCGTGGACTTTATTATTTCTAAAATGCAAAATCCGCGTATCCTGAGATTCCTGCTTGAAAATACAGGAGATGAAGGAATCAGAAGAGCAGCACAGGAAAAGCTCAAATTCATTCCTCTTTCTGCTCAAGAACAGGACATGTATCAAGGAATTGTGAATTACAAGAGCATACCTGGTACAGGCGGATTCAGCGAGAAAACGATTAAAGAAGCTGAGATGAAGCTGAAGGCCGGCGGAAATTACAGCGTCCATAACCCTGAATTCCTGACTGGTGCGAATATTTCAGTTTGTCTTACAAATGATTTCATGGCTGCTGTGGAGAATGATGCAGATTATGAACTTCGTTTCCCTGATGTTGAGAGCTACAACGAAGAAGAAATGAGAGCTTACAATGAAGAATGGCATAAAGTCGGAGACGTGCGCGAATGGGAAGCAATGGGCTACAAAGTGCGCACCTACCGCAAAATCAAAGCAAAAGAGCTTTGGAATCTTGTTAACATTTGTGCAACGTACTCAGCAGAACCCGGCATTTTCTTTGTTGATAATGCCAATGATATGACAAATGCAAAGGCATATGGTCAAAAGGTAGTAGCTACAAATCCATGTGGTGAACAGCCCCTGGCCCCATTCAGTGTCTGCAACCTTGCAGCTGTCAATCTTGCTGAAATGGCAGACAAAGAGACAAAAACAGTAAACTTTGAAAAATTGAGAAAAACGGTAGAAGTTGGCGTGAGGATGCAGGATAATGTCATTGATGCGACTCCTTACTTCCTTGCAGAAAACAAAAAGCAGGCTCTTGGAGAACGCCGTGTAGGTCTAGGCGTCATGGGTCTTCATGATCTTCTGATCTATTGTGAAACAAAATACGGCTCTGAAGAAGGAAATGAGCTTGTTGACAAAGTATTTGAAACAATCGCTGCAACAGCTTATCGGGCATCAGTTGAATTGGCTAAGGAAAAAGGCAGCTTTCCTTTCCTTGAGGGTTCAGCAGAAGAAGAAACGGCTAAGCTGCGCAATGCATTCATTCATACAGGCTACATGAAAAAAATGCCGGAGGATATCCGTGAAGATATCGTGAAGTACGGAATCCGTAATTCCCATTTGCTGACTGTTGCCCCTACAGGCAGCACAGGTACAATGGTTGGCGTTTCAACAGGACTTGAGCCTTACTTCTCGTTCTCTTATTTCAGAAGCGGCCGTTTGGGCAAATTTATCGAAGTAAAAGCAGATATTGTGCAAGAATATTTGGATCGTCATCCAGAAGCAGATGCGAACAATCTGCCAAGCTGGTTTGTATCTGCCATGGAGCTTGCTCCTGACGCGCATGCGGACGTTCAATGTGTGATTCAGCGCTGGATTGACAGTTCCATCAGTAAGACAGTCAATGCGCCTAAAGGCTATACTGTTGAACAGGTAGAAGGCGTTTATGAGCGTCTTTACAAAGGCGGAGCTAAAGGCGGAACGGTGTATGTTGATGGAAGCCGTGATTCGCAGGTTCTAACCTTAAAAGCAGAAGAAAACAGCTTTGATGAAGAAGAACAGCCTGAAGAGCCGAAAGAAAAAGGCAAGGTTGTCCTGGTTGATACCATCAACGCACTTGGCTCAACAGATGTGACAATAGGAAATGAGGTTGGCAATACATGTCCTGTCTGCCGTGAAGGTACTGTCGAGGATCTTGGCGGATGCAATACATGTACAAGCTGCGGTGCTCAGCTTAAATGCGGACTGTAAAAATGAAAATGGGAGCTAGGATTACTCCAGCTTCCATTTTTTTAATGAGAGGGCTAAAGTGAAAAATAAAAAAGCATTAAAAAAACGATAACGGGTTCCCTTTTGAGGTGCAAACATTGCAAATCACATCATATTTTTTGTCACTAATATCACTGCAATTCTCAATGGAATTCTCTGAGTAAATAACATCAATAAACGCAAAGAAGGGATAGCTTAATGGCTATCCCTTAAATTCTTGTCTGTTTTTATTGAGTGTCCTCGTCGCTTTTGTACTCCAAAATATCACCTGGCTGACAATCCAAAGTCTTACATATCGCTTCTAATGTTGAAAAACGAACCGCTTTCGCTTTCCCATTTTTCAGAATGGAAAGATTCGCCATAGTAATTCCAACCCTCTCCGAAAGCTCCGTTACGCTCATTTTTCGTTTTGCTAACATCACATCAATATTAATAATAATTGCCATATCCTCCACCTCAGACCGTCAAATCATTTTCTGATTTTAAGTTAATCGCTTCTTGTAGAAGCCGTTGGAGGATAGCAGCAAAAACGGCGATAACCAACGAAGCAAAAATGATGATGAGTCCCATTAATCCAATAGGAGGGTCAACTTTCTTCGCTATAAAACGAAAGAGTGGCAAACCTAATACATACAAACCACTGATTGTAATCGCACAGAACTTTATGTTCTTTAACGCCTTTACAGATAATTCCGAGAACGCTGTGTTCTCGTCAATGTACCGTAAAAGGTTGAAAGCCTGATAGAGAGCAAAGTAAAAAGGCACAGCCGCTCCATACATCACGATGAAAACGAGATATTTCATTGGGGCAATATTTGGATACATTTTTGCTGTGAAATTCGCCATATGGGGCACTAAAAAAATACATAAAGCAAGCACTGCGATTCCAGCCAGAAAAATAGTTCCCTTTAAGAAAGTGGTTGAGCCTCGTTTAGCACTCATTTAAAACACCTCACTTATTTAATGACAACATGATTTTAGCATATTGTTTATCGTTTTTCAATAAATTTGTATTGTTTTTTATCATATTATTATTGTTATTGAAATATCCTTTTAATTTTGACAAAAATAAAAAGAATTTCTCATTGCAAAGAAATGCTCTTACTTTAAAATGTTAAATTTACAACTTGTTCTACAAAACTTCCAAATGTTTCTTCTGCGAATTTCCACTACTTTGGGTTTTATTGGGTTTAAAAAACTCCATATCTGTTCCTCATTCATAATTCACAGTAAAAATCACATGATAATTCACAGTAAAATTCACACTGTACAATAATTATTTCCATCGAATTGGTGTGCGAAATCCTGTTTGAATTTTAATAAAATAATCAAAGAGTGTAGTAATTTCAAGGAAAGAAAAAACGCGAATTCAGGCATGAATTCAAGTTAAAAATGTATTGTGAAATTGATTTTTGCTCCCCAAAAGAGAACCCGTTAAAAAAACGAAAGTACTTTATTAATTTTATGTAAACCTTGCCTTGATATAGCCAATAAACTATTGTACACTTGTAATGATTTGTTAGCGTAAGAGCGTGAAAGATTGGTAAAGCATTGGAGGAACCGGCATGCCAACACCGAGCATGGAAGATTACATTGAACAAATATACATACTCATCGAAGAAAAAGGTTACGCACGCGTCTCGGATATTGCTTTAGCTCTGGACGTGCATCCCTCCTCAGTGACAAAAATGGTTCAGAAGCTTGATAAAGACGAATATTTGATATATGAAAAATACCGAGGACTTATTTTAACACCAAAAGGAAAAAAAATCGGCAAACGGCTTGTTTACCGTCATGATTTGCTCGAACAGTTCATGCGCATCATCGGGGTGGAAGAGGCCCGCATTTATCATGATGTTGAGGGAATCGAGCACCATTTAAGCTGGAATGCCATTGATCGAATTGGTGATCTCGTTCAGTATTTTGATGAAGCTGATGAACGAGTGGAAGCCTTGCGGACTGTTCAAAAGAACAATGAACAGGAAGAGCAAGTTTAACTTATATATATATTAATTACTTAAAGATAGGGATGCTGTTCCTGTCTTTTTTTATTTGCTATATATCTGCAGAAATACCCGTAATGAGGAGCATAGACCGAAAAAGCTGAAAGAAATGCGTTTGAAATGTATACAGCCTTGTTTGAAACAATAAAGGATGCACACGATACACGCCATAACCTAACTAAGCACGAGAAGGATATTGTCTTTTTGCCGGTTATTATATGGTTACCGCAGAATTTGAATTGACGGCAGAAAAAAAGCTAGCTCTTATCGAGCTAGGCAGGGAACGGACTCAGGAATTTTTGAGGAAATGGACATATTAACAGAGTTTTTTAAGACTGTTTTCCATAGGAGCCGAAACACAATCTATGCAAAACAGCGTTCTTAAAAAAGAGCTCTGTTTTTCTTTTTACCTTTTTTTCCTTCAATCACTGTCAGGTGAGAAGGTTTTTTCTTTCGGCCGGAAAAAGGACTGCTTTGTCTTCTGATCGGCGATACATTATTTTTTGATTGAGGACTATGTGAAGCTTTATCATGTCCTCTTTTTTTCGATTTTTTAACTGCCTTCTGATATGAGGAATATTCTGTCCCTGATTGTTTTCTCATAAAATACCTGAAAACAAAATAGATAACAGCACCCACAATAAGAATCACAGCCAGCTGACGGAAGAAGCCAGCGGGATCACTAGTGAAGCTGTATATGAGTCCGATCACTCCAAGAGCTGAAATAACCAAGAAAAAAGGATTAAATCTGCGTTTCATGAGTCCGCGCCTCCCCTTCAATTTCACCAAGATTATACGATCTGCTCTGTTTCCAGTCTTGTTTCTTCTTCCATTCTTAGTAATTCTGAAAAACTGGCTATAGCTACTTCCACCTGATCATTTTCAGGGTCCTTTGTTGTTAGAAGCTGCAGCCAAAGACCAGGGTAGCCAAGAAAACGCAAGACAGGAACATTTCTCAAACTATTTGTAAACTGAAGAACTTCAAAAGCGATTCCCAGTACGACAGGAATCAGAGCAATTCGATTAATGACCCTGACCCAGAGCGGGTCGGTTGGAACCAGCATATAAACAAAAACACCTACAATCACTGTGAACAATATAAAACTGCTGCCGCATCTGTAATGGAGCCTAGACTGTTTCTGTACATTTTCAACAGTCAGCGGCAATCCGCCTTCATAACAATTAATGACTTTATGTTCAGCTCCGTGATATTGAAATACTCTCCTGATCATTGGAGTTAAGGAGATAAAATATATATATGCCAGCAAAAAGATAAGTTTGAAGAGACCTTCAACCATTATTTGAGAAAAATCGGTTGAAAAAATGGGTCTTGTCAGTTCCGCAAGAAACAGAGGAACCAAGGTGAAAATGAACTTCCCAAATAGGAAAGTCAGAACACCCATCAGAGCAACTCCAAAAATCATAGACATTTTGGACTGGCCGTTCTTCTCTTCAATTTTATGGTCATTTGAAGGATCTACATCATATCGTTCACTGGAAAAATTAAGATGCTTTGTACCATTTGCACTTGCTTCTAAAATGGCTACAATACCTCTTACAAAAGGAATTTTTTTAAGCGTTCCAAGTTTTTCATTGGTTTTTCTGGGAAGCTTGAAAAATTCCAGCGTACGGTCTTTTCTTCTGATCGCTGTCACGTAATGGTTTTTTCCTCCAAACATGACGCCTTCTACCACAGCCTGCCCGCCATAAGCAGGTTTATTTGTTTTAGACATGTAACACCAACCTATCTGAAGTCTTAAACTCGAGGTACTAGAATGAACAATGACATAGTGAAGATGAGCACCTCTTTGTTTATTCTATTCTACCTAAAATGACGTTAAACCTCTAGGAAGAAGTTACAATATTTAGTGCTCTTTTCTTAAAGTTTTTTTCTTTTTCATTTAACCATAAAAAAATGATAAGAAAAGAGACCAGACTTTCAGGTGAATGCAAGCAATTTGAAATAAATGTCTTTAATAATGATAGTATACCCGTCTGCTTTATTCTTACACATGAAAAGGCCTGAAAAAACAGATGGTTTTTCGTTATGAGAAACGGTCCGATGGGCAATCTAAATACGAGGTGAATGTTATGAAAAATATCCCGGAAAAACGGAAGAAGCATGAAAAAAATACATTTGATTTAAATGAACCTGAACTAAGCAAAAAAGAGAGAAGAAGATCCTTTTTTGAGAGAATAATGGTGACCGGGTTTACCGGCGGGATTTTATGGAGTTTTATGGGATGGATTGCATCTGCCTTTCATTTTGCAGAAATCGGGCCAACTCTCATCTTGCAGCCATTTATTTCTGCAGGCTGGAAAGATGGTTATCAAGGGATCCTCCTGAGTATTTTTCTTATTGGGATTATTTCTATTTTTACAGCATTGCTCTATTACGTCTTTTTTAAAAGAGTGAAATCTATGTGGGGCGGGGTTGGATATGGGATTGTTCTTTGGATTCTTGTATTTTATGCGTTTGCTGCCTTTTTCCCAGTAATAAAAGGAGCTGCTGAATTTACACAGGATACGATCGTGACTACCCTTTGCCTTTATATTCTTTATGGTGTATTCATCGGTTATTCCATTTCTTTTGAAGAAAATGAACTTGGCACAAAGCAGGCTGCTAAATCATCAAACCAATAGAGGATTTAGGCATTGTATGGTAGAATATTCTGTATACTGTGTATCCGCATGGGATAGTTTTACAGTTGATAATGTTCAGTTTACATGTGTGAAAGAGTGGTTTTAACCAAAGCCTGTTTTCGCATAGATTGCTGCTAATCGTATGGACTTAAAAACGCATAAAGATTAGCTTCGTGGCATCTTTTCTTAAAATTCGCAGTTGTATTTCTGCTCTCAATTCTTTTAAAGGAAAAACAGCAAAGTTTAAGAAAAGAGCCTAGCCAAAATACATATAGATTTAACTGGGAGAGTAGCTGATGAATTCATACTTAATCGTAAACGGCCCCAATTTGAATATGCTCGGCAAGCGTGAACCGGGGGTATATGGGAGCGCTTCCCTGCTTGATCTTGAAAATGAGATCTTGCTTTTCGGGGAAGAAACAGGCATTGAGATCACCTGCTTTCAGTCCAATCATGAAGGGGATTTAATTGAAGCAATTCAGGAAGCAGAAGGCCAATATGCCGGTATTGTTCTGAATCCTGGGGCTTTTACCCATTACAGCTATGCCATAAGGGACGCTATTGCAAGTGTAACTGTGCCTGTCATTGAGGTTCACATTTCAAATGTTCACAGAAGAGAAGAATTCAGGCATGTTTCTGTTACAGCTCCTGTTGCTGCAGGGCAAATTGTAGGATTGGGATTCGCAGGTTACAGGCTGGCATTGCTTGCCTTAATGGAAAAACAAGGGGGAGAAGAATTTGAAGGTAGAAAAAATACAAAATGAATTCAAGACACTTGGTGTAGACGGCCTATTGATCACTGGAGAATATAACAGAAGATATGCTACCGGCTTCACCGGCTCATCAGGACTTGGAATTGTTTCATCTGATAAGGCTGTTTTTTTAACAGACTTTCGGTATACGGAACAAGCTTCAAAGCAAGTGGAGGAGTTTGAAGTACTGCAGCACAAGGGCCCTATTAACAAAGAAGCAGCAGATCATGTTCAAAAAATGGGAATCACGAAGCTGGGCTTTGAACAGGATCTTATGACTTATTCAACCTATAAGGAATACAAAGAAGCTCTTCCCGGTATTGAGCTTGTTCCGGTATCAGGCGCCATTGAAAAGCTGCGCTTGATTAAGTCAGAAGCAGAGATTAAGATATTAAAGGAAGCTGCAGACATTGCAGACGCGACTTTTACTCATATTCTGGATTATGTTAGAATCGGCTTAAGAGAAATTGATATTGCCAATGAACTTGAATTTTTTATGAGAAAAAACGGTGCTGCTTCCTCTTCTTTTGATATTATTGTGGCATCAGGATACAGATCTGCGCTGCCGCACGGAACAGCAAGCGATAAACAAATTGAAAAAGGTGATTTTGTCACCCTCGATTTTGGAGCTTATTACAAAGGATATTGTTCAGATATCACTCGTACATTTGCTGTAGGCGAGCCAAGCGAACAGCTGAAAGAGATTTATGCCGTTGTGCTGGAATCACAGCTGAGAGCAATGAATGGGATAAAACCAGGCATGACAGGAAAAGAAGCTGATGCTCTTACCCGTGATTACATTACAGAAAAAGGCTATGGAGAATATTTTGGCCATTCTACAGGGCATGGCCTTGGACTTGAAGTGCATGAAGGACCGGCTCTTTCTATGCGTTCGGATACAAAGCTTGAGCCTGGTATGGTAGTTACGGTTGAGCCTGGCATTTACCTGTCCGGAATTGGCGGAGTAAGAATTGAAGATGATACAGTTATTACCGAAACCGGTAATGAAGCATTGACATCTTCATCAAAAGAACTCATTATACTATAATGACAAGCCTGAAGAATTGGTTTAGGTAAAGAATGTCTTATACATTTATTAATAAACTGTTCAGAAAAAAGGCAATATCATTAGCGCTTCGATTTGCAGATGCGCGTTATGGAAAAGCTAGGAGGAACAATAAATGATTTCAGTAAATGATTTTCGTACAGGACTAACGATTGAAGTGGATAACGGAATTTGGCGCGTTATTGATTTCCAGCATGTTAAACCGGGTAAGGGAGCGGCATTCGTCCGTTCAAAGCTTCGTAATCTCCGTACAGGAGCCATTCAGGAAAAAACATTCCGTGCAGGCGAAAAAGTTGCAAAAGCGCAAATTGAAACGCGCAAAATGCAATATCTATATGCAAATGGTGACATGCATGTATTCATGGATACAGAGTCTTACGACCAAATTGAACTTCCAACTGCATCTATTGAATATGAATTGAAATTCCTGAAAGAAAATATGGAAGTACATATCATGATGTTCCAAACAGAAACTCTTGGAGTAGAACTTCCAAACACTGTTGAATTAAAAGTAACAGAAACAGAGCCGGGTATTAAAGGTGATACAGCTTCCGGCGGAACAAAACCAGCCGTTGTTGAAACAGGTTTGTCTGTACAAGTGCCTTTCTTCGTTAACGAAGGAGATACACTGATCATCAACACTACTGATGGTTCTTATATTTCCAGAGGATAATAAATAACGATTTAAAAAAGGACTGGTTCCCCGAGTGGGGGCCAGTCCTTTTGCTGTTTATCCAAAATAGGCTGCTCAATTTTTTTCAAAAGCTCTCCATATTTATCACGGTGTTTATCATCTTCCCCACTTGTCTCAATCGAGATGCTTTCTTTTCCAGATTTCACTCCTGATATCATATCGTCAAAAGGCGTGCAGCTAGTTGAAGGGATTCTTTTCTTCTTGATATTTTAAACAATACTGCGCAAGGGACTAGTACAAAAAGCAACAAGGCAAGTACAGAACTGAATGTTTGAAAAGCATTGCCTAACATCTCATTTATCACCCTTTTTTACCATTATACCATTTTATTGGAATTCCGAAGTTTGCTCACTTCACGAGTGATTATTGACCTGCAGCGACTTATCATGGGCTGTACTTTTCAATAAAGACTGTTAATGAAACGGATTGTTCCCGCATATCTTGTACAAAATGCTATCTTTCTAGAGGTGAAAAATGAAAAAACTATTCTCTTCCTTTGATCAAACTGTACTCGCAATGGCAGGGCTCCGTTTCTTATCAGCATCTATTGAACTGACTGCAGCGATCTGCATGCTGATTTTTAATGATGTGAAAAAAGCTGTCGCTATTAATTCGATTTTAGCTATTGTCGGTCCTATTGTTTTAGTAACCACTATGACAATTGGCGTTTTTCAGCTCGCCGATCAAATATCGTACGGAAAGCTTTTGTTTATTGCCCTAGGTGTTGGCTTTATACTATTCGGCATTTATAAGTAGTATGTAAAGTCATATTGTGTCCAAGCCGGCATACATTTTTAGAGGAGATAGAATGGAGGCGCCACAGATGAGAGAGATCCTGGAAATGCTTCCCCGGCAAATTAGGGAAAAAATCGAAAATCTTAAAAGAAGCTATATGGACAAGCTGGAAGAGATCCGCATCCGAACCTTCCGCCCAGTTGAACTGGTTATCTCTGGTCAGCCGTTTTACCTTGATTACTCATCAACGATAGAAGATGGCCAATATATTTTGAACGAGATCAGCGGATACTCCATCTATGCCATGGAGGAGGAACTGAAAAGAGGCTATATCACGATAAGGGGAGGACACCGGGTAGGGCTTGCAGGAAAAGTGATTACATCAAACGGGATGGTCAAGCTTATCCGCGATGTCACATCCTTTAATTTCAGGGTTGCCAGGCAAAAAATTGGAACCGCAGAACCGTTAATTCCGCATGTTTATCAGAAAAGATGGCTGAACACCTTGATAATTGGACCTCCTCAAACTGGAAAAACAACTCTCCTGCGTGATTTTGCAAGGATTATTACGCAAGGCTTTCATTCTATTCAGCCGAAAAAAGCTGGAATAGTAGACGAACGGTCTGAGATAGCAGGATGTGTCAATGGGATTCCTCAGCATGATTTCGGGACGAGGGTTGACGTTTTGGATGGCTGTCCAAAAGCAGAAGGCATGATGATGCTCATCCGTTCAATGAGTCCTGATGTTTTGATTGTTGATGAAATCGGACGCAAGGAAGATACGGAAGCCATCATGGAAGCCGTTCATGCAGGCGTTCAGCTATTTGTAACGGTTCACGGGTTTCAGGCAGATGATCTTTTGAACAGGCCGTCCATCCACCCCTTAATTAAATCAAAAGTATTTGATCGGTATATTGAACTGAAGAGGCAGCAGCAGCCTGGATTTGTCCATCGGATTCTTAATGAGGAAAGAAAAGAAATTTTGGAAAAGGCAGGATCCTTTTCATGATAAAGCTTATCGGAGCCGTTCTTATTATCGCAGCAAGTACCTTTACCGGATTTGAGTTTGCCAGAAGGTTTTCAGATCGTACAAAATTGCTGCGGCAGCTGAAATCCGCTTTACAGTCATTAGAAGCAGAAATCATGTTTTCACATAAGCCATTGGCGGCAGCAGCATATGATATTGGAAAACAAATACCTAAACCGCTTTCCTTGTTTTTTGAAAAATTTTCAGAGCGATTATCCAAAGGCCATACAAGCGTAAAAGCAGCTTGGGATTCAAGCCTTGATGATCTGGCTTCTTTTTCTTCCATTAAAAAAGGAGAGCTCCAAGTTCTGAAACAATTCGGGGAGACACTTGGGAAACATGATCTTATCTCTCAGCAAAAACACATTCGTCTCGCGCTCACCCACCTGGAAAGAGAAGAAAGTGATGCGGAGGACAGGCAGGCGCGGTATGAAAAAATGATCAAAAGTCTAGGGTTTCTATCAGGCTTGCTGATCGTCATTTTATTAATGTAGCTTATTCCATAAAGTTTAATGGTTTGTCAGCGCTAGATGAGCAAAATGGCAGTAAAGACAAAAACTAATTTTGAAAAAAGCTTTGATTTAATAAGCGGGAGGAATCAGCAATGGGTGTGGACATTAATGCTATTTTTCAAATAGCCGGCATAGGAATAGTGGTGGCTTTTCTTCATACCATACTGGATCAGATGGGAAAAAAGGAATATGCCCAGTGGGTAACACTTCTTGGATTTATTTATATTTTGTTCATGGTGGCAACCATTGTTGATGATCTCTTCAAAAAGATAAAAGCAGTCTTCTTGTTTCAAGGGTAAAGGGGGGCTCGAAGATTGAGATTCTTCAAATAGTAGGAATTGGACTTGTTGCTACGTTTCTTTCGCTGATTGTTAAAGAACAAAAACCCTCTTTTGCCTTTATGATTGTTGTTTTCACAGGGTGTGTCATTTTTTTATATTTAATAGACCAGGTGTATCAAATTGTTCGAATGATCGAGAAAATTGCCGTAAATGCAAATGTGAACGTAATGTATGTTGAAACCATATTGAAAATCATAGGGATTGCCTATATTGCTGAGTTCGGCGCACAGATTACAAAAGATGCAGGGCAGGGTGCCATCGCTTCTAAAATAGAGCTTGGGGGCAAAATATTAATTCTTGCCATGGCAATTCCTATATTAACGGTCATTATCGAAACCGTTATTCACTTAATTCCATCTTTTTAACGCCTTTGCAAAGGGGGAGGGATCATGAGAATCTTTAGAGTGGTTCTTTTAGTATTGGTTTTTTTAGTTATTCCGACAAGTGTACAAGCTGCTGCAAACGAAACGGTAAAACAGGAAGAGCTTGTTAAACAGCAGGCGGACAAGCTCCAAATAGGCGAAATTAAACAATATTGGAATGACATTCTTACAAAATATGGCGGATACCTGCCTGAGAGCCAAAAGGGGAGCCTCGTTGATTATATTAGCGGTGACAAACAATTTTCTCCCACAGAGTGGTTTAAAGCTTTTGCCAAATATCTGTTTTATGAACTGATTGCAAATGGAAAACTTCTTGGAACACTCATTCTTCTCACCATTTTCAGTATGCTTCTTCAGCTGCTTCAGAGCGCCTTTCAGCAAAGTACAGTGAGCAAGGTTGCTTATTCTATTGTTTATCTGGTGCTGATTATTCTTGCTCTAAACAGCTTTCATGTCGCCATTCAATATACAAATGACGCCATACAATCGATGTCAAACTTCATTCTGGCTCTTATTCCTCTTCTGCTCGCTTTAATGGCATCTTCAGGAGGTCTTATATCAGCAGCCTTCTTTCATCCAGTTATCTTATTCCTCATGAATACAAGCGGTTTCCTCATTCAGCATCTTGTTCTTCCACTTCTGTTTTTATCAGCACTGCTGAGCATCGTAAGCACGCTGACAGATCAATATAAGGTAACCCAGCTCGCACAGCTCCTGAGAAATGCAGGGATAGGATTGCTAGGCACGTTTTTAACCGTTTTTCTTGGAGTTATATCTGTTCAGGGAGCGTCAGCAGCCGTAACGGACGGTGTTACAATCAGGACGGCTAAATTTATTACAGGAAACTTCGTCCCGGTCCTCGGAAGAATGTTTACAGATGCAGCAGATACAGTGATCAATGCTTCCGTTTTGCTGAAGAATACCGTAGGGATTATCGGGGTAGCGATTCTTTTATGTATTGCAGCCTTTCCTGCTATCAAAGTTCTCTCGCTCGCATTCATTTACAAGTTTGCAGCAGCCATCCTCCAGCCAATCGGCGGAGGACCAGTTATCGCCTGTCTCGATATCATCAGTAAAAGCGTCATCTATATTTTCGCAGCGCTCGCCATCGTCTCGCTCATGTTTTTCCTCTGCCTGACAGTCATCATAGCAGCAGGGAATCTGACGATGATGGTGAGGTAAAGGGGGGATAAGAATGGCATTTTTAACTGGGTGGATTACGAACATCATTCTATTTATCCTGCTAGCCATCGTCATTGATCTTCTCCTTCCAAATTCATCCATGCAGAAATATACAAAGATTGTCATAGGACTTCTCTTAATTGCTGTCATACTGAATCCTGTATTTCAGCTGTTCTCACAGGATATTAATCAGGTAATCCAAAATTTCCAGTTTAAAAACACGTTTCATAACGGTGAGTTAAAAAATTCAATAGAATTGCAAAAAAAAGAAATACAAGCCTCTGAGCGTGCATATATTTTAGAACAAATGGCTGTCCAAATGAAAGCACTGGCAGATAAAGACCTGGTGAAGGCATATGGAACAGAAATAAAAAATATCAATCTTGCTGTTTCAAATGGCATCCGGAAGATTCAATCACAAAAGGATCTTCAAAGAATTGAAGTAATAGTGAAGCAGCCGGCTAAAGACAATGCAGTCGCAGCCATTCAGAGAATAGACATCAATACTCAGCAAGAGCGGAAAAAAAGGGAAACGGCAGATGACAGGAAAATCCAAGAGATCATCCGTTTCCTCGCCAAGAAATGGCAGCTTGATGAGAAGAAGATAACGGTCCATATGGAAGGAGGCGCATTCACAGACCATGGGTGAAAAGAAAACCTGGAAGGATCAGTTGATGGAACTGATTGGAAAACCTGGAGATAAAGTTCATAAAAACAGGTCTAAATATCAATATTTTCTTTTAGTGCTTGGGATCGGGCTTGTATGCATGCTTGCAGGAAATCTGTTTCTCGGAGGGCAATCAAAAGATGCGGCTGCTCCTGCTTTAAATCCTGTTACTAATGAAAAAGAAGTTTTTAAACAAGACCAGAACAGCGATAGCGGTTTGATCAAAAACTATGAAAAAGAATATGAGAACCAGCTCAAGGAGGCGCTCGATAATATTGCAGGAGTAGACGATGTCACAGTCCTCGTAAATGTCGATGCGTCTTCCATGAAAATATTAGAAAAAAATCGGACATCCCAGGATCAGACAACAGATGAAACTGACAAAGAAGGCGGCAAGCGGAATGTGGAGGATCAATCCTCTGAAGAACAGACAGTGATTGTAAAATCAGGGGACAAGGAATCACCAATTGTCCTACAGGAAAAAAAACCGGAAATTAGGGGTGTACTCGTTGTCGCAAAAGGAGCGAACAACGTTCAAATAAAGCAAACGATTATTGAAGCTGTGACAAGAGCCCTTGGAGTACCAAGCCACAGAGTTGCAGTTTTGCCGAAGAAAATAAAGGGGGATTCCTGAAATGATGCTTAAGAAACAAACAGTTTGGCTATTAACAATGCTAAGTTTGGTTGTTGTATTATCAGTATATTATATTACCTCGCCTGATGGCTCAAAAAATGAAGCAGCCGTCACAGAAGGCAAGCAGGGAGTACAAAAAGAAGCGGCAGGCGCCAAAGAGAACGGACAGACTGCAAAAGAGAAGGATAAGAATTCATCCAGCACCGAAACGGCTAAGGACGGCTCTACTGTTTCAACAGTTCAAGATGATGATTTGTTTACTTCGATCAGAATGGAAATGGAAGATGCCAGAAATGAAAGAAAAGAAGAGTTAAGCAGTATTGTAGCAAGCAATAATGCTACAACGGAAGAAAAGAACAACGCTTATGACCAAATGAAAGAAATGTCCGATACAGCGAATAAAGAAGCTCTTTTGGAAACGCTTATTAAATCTAAAAACTATGATGATGCTCTAGTAAGAATAGAAAATGGAAAAGTGAACATCACTGTAAAAGCAAAAAAACAATCTGCACAAGCAGCTAATGATATCTTAATGCTTGTTAAAAATGAGATTGATAATATGGACAATGTAGCTGTTACATTCGAGCCTGCTAAATAAGCCGCATTAGGAAATACCCTCATGACTAACATAGAAAGAAAGCCTGCTGCATTTTGACAGCGGGCTTTTTGACGGAAAATAAAATGGCTGAGGCCATCCATTTTATTTTCCTTGGATTTACTTTATAATAACTAAAAGATAGTCCAAGCCATATTTCCACTTTTACATAATTGTTGAATTCAGCAAGCAAACTATCGTAAGATGAATATGTTGTACATAAAGCAAATGCTAGATGAATATGCCAGCTATCATCTTGTAACATCATTACTTAAGGGGTGCAAGTCATGTTGAAAATCCAGGAGATTCGCGAATTAATCAAACTGATTGACCAATCTTCCATTGACGAATTCACATACGAAAATGAAGGATCTAAGCTTTCATTAAAAAAAGGTGCTGATCTTTCAGCAGCACAGGCAAACCTGTTAACTCAAAAGCCAGCTGAAACAATAGTACAATCAGCACATCCGCAGGCTGCACCTGCAGCTCCAAAAGAATCAGAAAAACAGCATGAGGCGAAAGAAGAGCCCTCAGAGAAAGAAAATACGGTTAAAATCACATCACCTATGGTTGGAACATTTTATGCTTCCTCTTCACCCGATACAGATGTATATGTAAGCAGAGGATCTAAAGTAAAAGAAGATTCGGTTGTATGTATTGTAGAAGCAATGAAATTATTTAATGAAATCGAAGCAGAAGTCAAAGGTGAAATTGTAGAGGTTTTAGTTGAAAACGGTCAGCTGGTTGAATATGGCCAGCCGCTATTTCTAGTTAAGCCGGAATAAGGAGCGAGTCTATTGATCAGGAAGCTACTCATTGCAAACAGAGGAGAAATCGCCGTTAGAATTATTCGAGCATGCAAGGAGCTTGGAATTGAAACGGTAGCTGTTTTTTCAGAAGCAGATAGGGAAGCCCTGCATGTGCAGCTGGCAGACGAAGCTTATTGCATAGGACCTACTGCATCGAAAGACAGCTACTTAAACTTCACGAATATCATCAGCGTGGCGAATCTGACTGGCAGTGACGCCATTCATCCAGGATATGGATTTCTTGCGGAAAATGCTGATTTTGCAGAGCTCTGCAGAGAGTGCAACATTATTTTTGTTGGACCAAGTCCTGAAGCCATTTCTAAAATGGGGACAAAGGATGTAGCAAGAGAAACAATGAAACAAGCAGGTGTTCCGATTGTTCCTGGTTCTAACGGAATCATAAAGGATGTTCAGGAAGCCTTGAAGCTTGCTGAAGAGATCGAATATCCAGTCATTATTAAAGCTACTGCAGGCGGAGGCGGAAAAGGAATACGCGTCGCCAGAAACCAGGAAGAACTTGAAAAGGGAATCCGAATTACCCAGCAGGAAGCTGCAACGGCTTTTGGAAATCCTGGGGTATATATTGAAAAGTATATCGAGGATTTCCGCCATGTAGAAATACAGGTTCTTGCTGATTCCCACGGAAATACGATACATCTTGGTGAAAGGGATTGTTCTATTCAAAGACGCTTGCAAAAGCTTCTGGAAGAAACTCCTTCACCTGCCATTACACCTGAAACAAGAGAAAAAATGGGTGATGCTGCTGTAAAGGCAGCTGAAGCAGTCCACTACACCGGGGCTGGAACCGTGGAATTCATTTTTGATTATACGAGACAGTCGTATTACTTTATGGAAATGAATACCCGGATTCAGGTAGAGCATCCAGTTACAGAAATGGTAACAGGAATGGACCTTATTAAAGAGCAGATCCGTGTCGCTTCAGGAGAACATTTAAGTGTCTCCCAAGAAGAGGTTACATTTAACGGATGGGCTATTGAATGCCGTATAAATGCTGAAAATCCTTCCAAAAACTTTATGCCATCTGCCGGTAAGATAGAAATGTATCTTCCGCCGGGCGGGCTCGGGGTGCGTGTAGATTCCGCTGCTTATCCGGGCTATACAATTCCGCCATATTATGATTCAATGATAGCCAAGCTGATTACGTATGGTGCAACAAGAGAAGAAGCTATCTCCCGAATGAAACGGGCACTAAGCGAATTTGTGATTGAAGGAGTTCATACAACGATTCCTTTTCACTTAAGACTTTTGGAGCACGAAGCGTTTAAAAGCGGTGAATTTAATACCAAGTTTCTGGAATTGTATCCAATTATGGAATCATAAATTCTTAACGGAGGTGCAAAGCCTTGAAAGAAAATAAAATTTTGGAAATGAATCAAGAAGATAGTACTCTTGGAAAAGTGGAAATTGCCCCTGAAGTTATCGAAGTTATTGCGGGTATAGCCGCTTCAGAGGTTGATGGCGTATCAAGCATGATAGGGAATTTCGCATCCGGTGTGGTTGAACGTCTTGGAAAAAAGAATCATGGCAAGGGGGTTAAAGTAGACCTCTCTGAAGATGGGATTTTTATTGACATCTATTGTGCCATGAACTTTGGTGTGTCCATTCCAACTGTGGCACAAGGAATTCAGGATAATATCCGCCAGGCGCTGCTGACGATGACAGCTCTTGAAATAAAAGAAATAAACGTCCATGTTGTTGCCATTCAATTTGAAACAAAAATCCCTGAGGTAGAAATAGATCAGGAAATGTAATGAAATTCAGCCGCCTAGTGCGGCTTATTTTTTTGCAGGGCAAACCATTCAAAGCGTCAAACTTTTTAAAAAATGGCTGTTTTTGCAAAGATTGTTGCTATTCGTAAGTATTGAAGAAAACGCATTAAGATTGGCTTCGGGGCATCATTTTCTTAAAGTTCCTGCCAAATCAAGGATCCTGCAGCTGAAATTTAGAGTTGGAAGCAACAAAGTTTAAGAAAAGTGCCTTAACAAAAGAGCCTAAAAGATAGATAAAAACTCTTTTATTAGAAAATAACGAATAATGAAGCATTACCATTCGATTTTTATTCGGTAATAGATCTATTTAGCGTATTAATCGGATGAATCAGGAACAAAATTGTGTTATGATCTTCTTAATAAAATCTTTTCAGCTATTTTTATATCATGTTAAAGAAAACAGCTGGAAAACTGACAGAAATGGATATAAAGGAGAAAACGAATGAATAGAAGAACGGCAAGAGAAAAGGCGCTGCAAGCTCTTTTCCAGATTGATGTAAGTGAGATTGAACCGGTAGAAGCGATTAAGCATGTGTTTGAAGAAGAAACTCCAGACGGTTTTACCGAAAAACTCGTTTTTGGAACATTGGAGCACTTAACACAAATTGATGAAATGATTAAACCCCACCTCGTAAATTGGACACTTGAGCGACTGGCTAATGTCGATCGTGCTATTCTTCGTCTGGCCGTTTATGAATTGCAATTTGAAGATGATATACCTTTGAACGTCTCTATTGACGAAGCCATTGAAATGGCGAAAGCTTATGGTGATGATCAGGCAAGCAAGTTTGTTAACGGTGTGCTCTCAAGCATTAAAAAAACAATGGAAAACTGATTATAGGGAGGAAAAGGGCAATGACAGCAAAGATTATAAGCGGAAAAGAAATATCCAGACAAAAGCGTTCTGAGTTAGCTCTTGAAGTAAAGGCGTTAAAAGAAGAAGGAATTCATCCTGGTCTTGCTATAATTCTTGTTGGAGACAGCCCTGCTTCACTTTCTTACATAAAAGGCAAGCAAAAGGCAGCAGAAGAAATCGGACTTCATTTTAAATTGGAGCATTTTTCTGAAACAATAAGCGAAGAATTTCTGCTGAATACCATAGATCAATACAACAGGAATAATCATTTTCACGGCATTTTGGTGCAGCTGCCGCTTCCCAGCCATATTAATGAAACAGCAGTAATCGACCGGATTATACCTGAAAAAGATGTAGATGGATTTCACCCGATTAATGTCGGTAAATTAGTAACGGGCCAAGACAGCCTTGTTTCCTGTACACCTGCAGGGATCATTGAAATGCTGAAAATCGAAGGTATTCAAATGGCAGGAAAGCATGCAGTCGTTGTCGGCAGAAGCAATATTGTCGGTAAACCGGTTGCGCAGCTTCTTTTAAAAGAAAATGCGACTGTCACTTGCTGTCATTCCAAAACATCCAATTTATCTGAAATAACAAAGCAAGCTGATATTTTGATTGTTGCCATAGGAAGAGCAAATTTGATTAAGGGCAGCGATATAAAAGAGGGAGCCGCTGTGATTGATGTTGGGATGAACAGGCTTGAGAGCGGAAAATTAACCGGGGATGTCATGTTTGAAGAAGCAAAAGAAATTGCAGGTTATCTAACTCCTGTACCAGGCGGTGTAGGACCGATGACCATTACAATGCTTGCTGACAATACAGTTAAAGCAGCAAAAAGCATTGTAAAAGCAAAAGCTTGAGCAGAAACGGGGTTTTCAAGGTTGAGTGAAGTGAAATATGTCACGGTCCGTGCATTGACAAAATACATCAAGCGGAAATTTGATGTTGATCCCCATTTGCAGAATATTTGGGTGAAAGGCGAACTTTCCAATGTGAAAATACATAGCCGCGGCCACATTTATTTTACACTGAAGGATGAAGACGCAAGAATTTTGGGAGTCATGTTCGCAAGCCAGAATAAATCATTAAAGTTCAGGCCTGAAAACGGAATGAAGGTACTTCTTAGAGGCGAGATCAGTGTATATGAATCGAGTGGACAGTACCAGATCTATACGAAGGAAATGCAGCCTGACGGTATTGGCAGCCTCTATCTTGCTTACGAAGAATTGAAAAAGAAGCTTGAGCAGGAGGGCTTTTTCGATGGAAAGTATAAAAAGCCCATTCCTAAATTCCCATTGCAGGTCGGGGTAATAACTTCTCCGACTGGTGCGGCGATCAGAGATATTATAACGACTATTAACAGGCGGTTTCCGCTCGCAAAAGTGATCTTAATTCCAGCGCTGGTACAAGGTGTCCAGGCTGGGAGATCGGTTGCTGAAGCAATTCAAAAAGCAAATAAGCTAGAAAATATTGATGTGTTAATCGTCGGCCGCGGCGGGGGTTCCATTGAAGAGCTGTGGGCCTTTAACGAAGAAATCGTCGCAAAAGCTATTTTTAATTCTGAAATCCCGGTGATTTCTGCTGTAGGGCATGAAACGGATTTTACCATCGCGGATTTCATTGCAGATCTGAGAGCGCCAACTCCAACTGCCGCAGCAGAACTGGCTGTTCCTCATTTTGCAGAACTGACAGAAAGAATTTCTGTAAGACAGACCCGTTTAATGAGAGCCATGCAAGAGAAACTCACGCATCAAAAAGATCGATTGCAAAATCTGCGAAAATCGTATGCATTCCGTTATCCTAAGCAGCTTTATGAACAAAAGGAACAGCAGCTGGATCTTCTCGTTGAGAGGCTTCGAAAAGAAACCATTCGGGCTGCGGAGAAGAAAAAGGATCGGTATTTACAAGCCCAAAACAGGCTAAAACAAGTTCATCCGGAAGCCCAAATAAAACGAAGTGCATCTCAGCTATTGCAAATTCATAAGAAGCTTCAGCGGGAAATGGCTATTTCTTTGAACCAAAAACAGACAAATTTTCAGCATCTCCTTTCTAAACTGAATGCATTAAATCCTCTTTCAATTATGGAAAGGGGCTACAGTCTTGTTTATAAGGGAGATCGGTTAATTAAGGAACTCAAACAGATTTCAGAAGGCGACCAGGTAAAAGTGAAGCTTCGGGATGGGTATTTCAGTGCTGAAGTCAGGGATAAGGAGAGAAATAAAAATGAGTGAAAATAAGCAAGAGGAATTAACCTTTGAAGAAGCCATCATACAGCTTGAAGGTATTGTGGACAACCTTGAAGAAGGGGACGTCCCTTTAGAGCAGGCAATCGATTTTTTCCAAAAGGGTATGAAGCTGTCAAAATTGTGCCATGACAAATTGCAGAAGGTTGAACAGCAAATGGATTATATTCTTCGTGAAGGCGGAGAACTGGAACCATTTGAAATTCAGGAGGAAGAGTAACTTGCTTAGTGAATTAAATGCCTACCTATCTTCACGAAAAGCGCAAATTGAAGAACAGCTCCCTCTTTTTATACAAAAGCTTGATGCTCCAAAAAAGCTGAAAGAGTCAATGCTCTATTCTCTGCAGGCTGGCGGCAAACGTCTTCGCCCCATTCTTCTTTTGGCTACCCTTCATTCCTTCGGGAAAAGTGAAAATCCAGGAATTTCCATCGGCTGTGCTATTGAAATGATCCATACTTATTCCCTTATTCATGATGATCTTCCTTGCATGGATGATGATGATTTAAGGAGAGGCAAGCCAACCAATCATAAAGTGTTCGGTGAAGCAATGGCTGTACTAGCTGGAGACGGCTTGCTTACTGAAAGCTTTGATGTCATCGCCTCCCATCCTGATCCATTAGTAACCCCTGTAATGAAGCTATCATTAATTAAAGAACTTGTTAAAGCAGCAGGAGCAGAAGGCATGGTAGGCGGACAGGCAGCAGACATGGAAGGTGAAAACAAAGAGCTTTCCATTGAAGAACTTGTTTACATTCATAAAAATAAGACAGCAAAGCTTTTGGCATACAGCATTAAAGCAGGTGCTATATTAGCAGATGCCTCACCTGAAGAAATGAGCAAGCTTGATGAATTCGGATATCATATGGGAATCGCTTTCCAAATTAAGGATGATATTCTCGATATCGAAGGAACAGTTGATAAAATCGGAAAGCCTGTTGGTTCTGATTCAGCTAATCATAAAGCGACATATCCGGCGCTGCTCACGATTGATGGTGCAAAGAAAAAACTCACAGAACATTTAGAAGCCGGCAGAGAAGCTCTGCAAGCAATTGCTTTAAGAAATACAATGCTTGAAGAACTGCTGGAGCTGATTGCAGTAAGAGATCATTGAAACAGAATTGGAAATTGAGCACCCCCTACGCCTTATGATATAATTGGCCTATACTAATGGCACAGGTAAAGCTTAATGTTGATTTTTACCTTGTTGATACAAGCGGAAGGTGCGAGACTCCTGCTTAGAAAAGCGTGTCAAGGGAGACCCCACCTAAGCAGGAGGAAAGCGTCAAGGAGGCTTTAAGGTAAGCCTGCTAAAGCTTGAGTGCCTGCTTGCTGCAATCAGCAGCCAAGTTTAATAAGCCATACTAATAAGGGTAGGTTTCGCAATAGTTAAATGAAAAGGCAGCCGTTATCACTTATGTGCTAGCGGCTTTTTTGCAAGTTTTAAGTTGCAAAAAAGGCATTCATTGATATAATGGGACAAGCTAATTCGATAAGAAACATTTATAAAATTTTTTCTTGTAATATGCCTGTTTTTTTAGAAAACTGATTAAGCGGGTAATCAAGAAATGGTTTAAGTTTACAAATATAGGCTATAACAAAAATATTGCTTTTAAACAGCATGTTGAGCAGTTTGAAGAGGTCCTTATAACAAAAATATTTATTATAAAAGAGATAAAATCATCTGAATTTAATAAAATAGCCTAACGATATGAATTAGAAATAATCAAATAGTGAAAGCGAGTGATCCACTTGGATCTGTTATCGATTAAAAATCCTAAGTTCCTAAAAAAACTATCCAATAACGAACTTGAAAAATTAAGTTCTGATATCCGGCAGTTTTTAATCGAGAAGCTCTCTGCAACCGGCGGGCATATAGGACCGAATCTTGGAGTAGTAGAATTAACCGTCGCTTTGCATAAAGTATTTGACAGCCCGAAAGATAAATTTATCTGGGATGTCGGACATCAATCCTACGTCCATAAAATATTGACAGGCAGAGCATGCGATTTTGATACCCTAAGACAATACAAAGGGTTGTGCGGGTTTCCAAAACGCAATGAAAGTGAGCATGATGTCTGGGAAACAGGCCATAGCTCCACTTCACTGTCTGCTGCAATGGGTATGGTTGTTGCAAGAGATCTTAAAGGAACAAAAGAGACGATTGTTCCAATCATTGGTGACGGGGCATTGACTGGCGGTATGGCTCTTGAAGCACTGAATCATATTGGCCACGAACAAAAGGATATGCTCGTAGTTTTAAATGATAATGAAATGTCCATTGCACCTAATGTGGGTGCTCTTCATAATGTGCTCGGCCGTCTTCGTACAGCAGGCAAATACCGATGGGTAAAGGATGAGCTCGAACTTCTGCTGAAAAAAATCCCTGCGGTTGGCGGCGCGCTGGCTTCTACTGCAGAAAGAGTAAAGGACAGTTTAAAGTATTTGCTTGTTTCCGGCGTGTTTTTCGAAGAACTTGGCTTTACTTATCTTGGGCCGATTGATGGGCACAATTATGACAATCTGCTTGAAAACCTTCGATATGCCAAAAAAACAAAAGGACCAGTCCTTCTGCATGTTATAACGAAAAAAGGAAAAGGCTATACCCCTGCTGAAACCGATAAAATCGGCACATGGCATGGAACAGGCCCTTACAAAATAGATACCGGTGATTTTGTTAAACCTAAAGCAACAGCTCCATCCTGGAGCTCGCTTGTAAGTGAAACAGTCAGAAGAATTGCAAGAGAAGATAAGCGGATTGTAGCGATAACCCCAGCTATGCCAGTTGGTTCGAAACTTGAAGGCTTTGCCAGTGAATTTCCTGAACGCATGTACGATGTTGGTATTGCTGAACAGCATGCCGTAACAATGGCTGCCGGACTTGCGACACAGGACATGAAACCGTTCTTGGCGATTTATTCTACTTTTCTTCAAAGAGCTTATGATCAAGTTGTTCATGATGTATGCAGGCAAAATCTGAATGTGTTCTTTGGGATAGACAGAGCAGGACTAGTCGGAGCAGATGGTGAAACGCATCAGGGTGTGTTCGACATTGCATTTTTAAGACATTTGCCGAATATGGTGCTTATGATGCCAAAGGATGAGAACGAAGGACAGCATATGGTAAACACAGCCATTCAATACAACGGGGGACCAATTGCAATGAGGTTCCCCCGCGGCAATGGGATCGGAGTAAAAATGGATGCGGAACTGACTGAAATCCCGATTGGGACTTGGGAAGTGCTTCAGGAGGGCCGTGACGGTGTTATCTTAACATTCGGCACAACCATTGAAATGGCAAAAGAGGCTGCGAAGCGTCTGGCTGAACAAAATATATCAATTCGGGTAGTTAATGCCCGCTTTATTAAGCCGCTTGACGAGAAAATGCTAAAAGGTATTTTTGCGGAAAATCTGCCAGTTATGACAATCGAAGAAGCAATCCTTCAAGGTGGATTTGGGAGTGCTGTACTGGAATTTGCCCATGAAAATCATTATCATAATGCGGTGATTGAGCGTCTCGGGATTCCAGATCAATTTATTGAACACGGCAGTGTGTCCAGTTTACTGGAGGAAATTGGCCTGACAGCGGCTAATGCTGCGGAAAAATTGAAAAAGATGATACCACTAAAAGAAAAAAGGGCGTAGGAATGAGCACTAAAAAAGAACGTTTAGATGTTCTCTTAGTAGAAAGAGGACTAATAGAAACAAGAGAAAAAGCCAAAAGAGCGGTGATGGCCGGTCTTGTATACTCGAAAGAGGAAAGACTGGACAAGCCTGGAGAAAAGCATGCAAGAGACATCCCTTTAACTGTGAAAGGCAATGTACTCCCATATGTAAGCAGGGGAGGTTTGAAGCTTGAGAAGGCCCTTCAGATATTTGATGTTTCTGTCGAAGGAAAAATCATGATTGATATTGGATCTTCTACAGGCGGGTTCACGGACTGTGCCCTGCAAAATGGAGCAGTGAAATCCTATGCAGTTGATGTTGGGTACAATCAGCTTGCATGGAAGCTTAGACAGGACGAGCGGGTGATTGAAATGGAACGGACCAATTTCCGTTATTCGACACCGGCGGATTTTCAGGAAGGTCTTCCTGAGTTTGCAACCATTGATGTTTCCTTTATTTCATTGAAGTTAATTCTTCCTGTTTTAAAAACGATTTTAATTCCTGGAGGGGACTGCCTTGCGCTAGTAAAGCCTCAGTTTGAAGCCGGGCGGGAGCAGGTCGGGAAAAAAGGAATTGTAAGAGATGCCAAAGTGCATAATGCTGTTTTAGAGAAAATAACAGCCTTTGCATGCAAAGAAGGGTTTCATTGTATGGATTTATCCTTTTCCCCTATTACAGGCGGAGATGGGAACATTGAATTCTTGCTGCATTTAAAATCAGCAGAAGATCAACCTGAGGGACTCAATCTTCCAGAGAATACGATCGAAACAGTCGTTTCTGAAGCTCATGAAACGTTAAAACATAAGAATTTACAGGAAAAGGAATGAATCTCACCAATTCATTCCTTTTCTAATGATACATACTATTTTTAAGATTCTTTTCCTTACATTATCGGCGGACCAAGCAAAGATATCGGAGCAGTACCCTGATTTATCGGCGGACCAAGCTAAGATATCAGCGCTTCTCATCCTTTATCAGCGGGACAGACTGATGCAGATTTCCTCTATCTAAAAACAGTATTTAAGAAAAGAGCCTTAGAAGAAGTTTTGCTTGAGAAAACATATACATTTGTCTCTCTTTCATATAACATGTAATTGATAAATATACAAAAGTTGTTTTCGCAAAGATTGTTGCTATTCGTAATTATTTGGCTCAGTTAAAGATTTATGTTGATTTTTACACCATGTTGATTGGAGCGGGTACTGAGACTCCTGCTTAGAAAAGCGTGTCAAGGGAGACACCCCGCAGGTGCAAAGCGACGAGGAGGCTCTAAGGTAAGCCAGCTAAGGCTTGAGTGCCTGCTTGCTGCAATCAGCAGCCAAGTTTAGCAGAGCCAATTATTTAAAATACGATGAAGATTAGCTTCGTGGCATCTTTTCTTAATCATTCGCAGATGTATACAGTATAGAAATTCATTTATAAAGATGAAAAAACAACAAAGTTTAAGAAAAGAGCCTATACAAAAAATGTTCGGAGTATAAGGGGTGCTTTATGAATAAAGGGCAAAGACACATAAAAATTCGTGAGATTATTACTCATAATGAAATTGAGACACAAGATGAACTTGTGGATAGCCTGAAGAGCGGCGGTTATAATGTGACACAAGCAACTGTGTCGAGGGACATAAAAGAACTTCATCTCGTAAAAGTCCCAATGATGGACGGCCGATATAAATACAGCCTGCCAGCTGATCAGCGGTTTAACCCGCTTGCGAAATTAAAGCGCTCTTTAATTGAAGCGTTTGTGAAAATTGACAGTGCCGGGCATATGATCGTTATGAAAACACTCCCCGGAAATGCGAATGCTATTGGTGCTCTCATAGATAATCTGGATTGGGATGAAATTCTCGGCACAATTTGCGGAGATGATACCATTTTAATTATTTGCCGTACTCCGGGGGATACAAACGTGATTTCCAACCGGTTTTTAGATATGCTATAAGATAGAAATACAAAAAAGATTTAAGGCTCATTTTTATAAAATTTTTAGACATTTGTTGTAAAAAGGGCCTAAAAAAAAGCAGAGGTGTGGTTCTGTTTGCTAGCGGAATTATCGATTAAAAACTTTGCCATTATTGAATCCATAACCATCTCATTTGAAAAGGGATTAACGGTTTTAACAGGTGAAACAGGAGCCGGAAAATCGATCATCATAGATGCCATTCACCTTTTGGCAGGAGGAAGAGGCTCTTCAGAGTTTGTGCGTTATGGAGAGGCTCGGGCAGAGCTTGAAGGCCTTTTTCTCTTGGACGACGACAACCATCCGTGTTATGCCAAATGTGAAGAATTCGGAATTGAGGCAAGCGACGGCATGATTGTTTTGAGAAGGGATATATCAGCAAACGGTAAAAGCATATGCAGAGTTAACGGGAAGCTAGTTACGATTGCCATTCTCAGAGAAGTTGGCCGCATGCTGATAGATATTCATGGGCAGCATGACAATCAGGAATTAATGCAGGAAGAAAATCACCTTCAGCTGCTTGATCAGTATGGAGGAGGAAAGACTGCATCAGCTCATGCGGCTTATAAAGATCTTTACGGGAAATTTGCAGAAATGAAGCGTAAAATTAAAGGTCTTTCTGAAAATGAACAGGAAATTGCCCATAGGCTGGATTTGATTCAATTCCAGCTGCAGGAAATTGAATCTGCGAATCTGGAGCCGATGGAAGATGAAAAGCTTCAGGAAGAGAAAAGGGAGATTTCGAATTTCGAGAAGGTTTTTGAAGCTCTTCAAAATGCCTATAATGCCTTAAACGGTGAACAAAAAGGATTGGATTGGGTTTCTCTTGGAATGGGCAGTCTTGAGGATGTATCGGATATCAATGATTCCTTAAAAGAAATGTCTGCGACCATTTCAAACAGCTACTACCTGCTTGAAGACTTATCCTTTCAGCTTCGGAATGAGTTGGATGCGCTGGAGTTTGATCCGGAAAGGCTTAATTTTATTGAAGGCAGGCTTAATGAGATCAACCACTTAAAAAGAAAATATGGCCAGTCTGTTGAAGAAATCCTGACCTACGCCGCCAAAATACAGGATGAAATCGACACTCTTCAAAATCGGGACAGCCATGTGCATAACCTGAGAAAGGAATTAAGCTCGATTTCTGAAGATTTAAAGGTGGAAGCAGCTAATTTGACGGCAGTCAGGAAACAAAGTGCCAAAAAACTGAAGAATGAAATACAGCGGGAACTGAAAGAACTTTATATGGATAAAACCGTATTTGAAGTTCAGTTTGATCGAAGACAGGGTCAAAACGAAGATCCGGAGATTGACGGTATGCCTGTTAAATTTCAAAGCGATGGTGCTGATCTTGTTGAATTTTACTTGTCAACAAACCCCGGAGAGCCATTAAAACCCCTTTCAAAAACGGCTTCAGGAGGGGAGCTCTCAAGGATTATGCTTGCCATGAAAAGCATCTTCTCCAAACATCAGGGTGTAACCTCTATTATTTTCGATGAAGTTGATACTGGTGTAAGCGGAAGAGTAGCCCAGGCAATCGCTGAAAAAATCTTTCGCGTATCCATCGGATCTCAGGTACTTTGCATCACTCATTTGCCTCAGGTGGCAGCAATGGCAGATACACATTTGTTTATTTCGAAAGTTACATCAAAAGGGCGGACAAAAACAAGTGTAAAACCCCTCGAAGAAGAGGAGAAAATTAAAGAAATCGGCAGGATGATTGCAGGGGTAGAAGTGACGAATCTGACGAAGGAGCATGCAAAGGAACTTCTGTCACTTGCTCATGCTGCGAAAAGTGAATAACATAAACTAATTTTTTCAAGCTGCCCTTGCCGGCAGTTTTTTTGTACAAGCATAATTTTTTGTTACCTTTCATTAGCTGGCTTAAAGCACATGTTTTTTATTCATTTGTATAATAATGTTTTTCCATGGAATAGAATGTCCAATACAGTCAGATATTAATCAATTATTTCTCTTTCTCCATGTTATAAAGAACCCTCAATCAGGCAAAATTAAAGGATGTAGCCATGTGAATGGTGTGGGGTTAGGAGCGAGGAGAGTGAAAAGGTGTACCTTGAAAAGATAAGAAAGATAATTGGTGTAATTCTCCTTGTATCTTTAGTTAGTATAGGATTTATAAAACCTGTTAAAGAATACGTTCAATTACCCAAACAGATAACAGTATTTGCAAACCAGCAGACAACCGTGGAAGCGTCCCTGCCAATCAAGGCAGTTAAAGAAAAAGCAAGTGAAGCATTTTCTATACAGCAATCCAAAAACCAGCTTTTGATTAACGGGAAACATAGCGGTGAAGCAGAGCTTGTTTATGACTTCGCAGGATTCCCTGTAAAGAGGGCAGATGTAAAAGTTCTTCCTGATCTTAAAGTTATTCCAGGCGGCCAGTCAATCGGGGTTAAGCTCAATACGATGGGTGTTCTCGTTGTCGGGCATCACCAGATTAAAACAGCTGACGGGAAGAAATCTCCTGGAGAAATTGCAGGAGTCCAGGTAGGCGATATCATTAAAAGAATCAATGGGAAACAAATTGAAAAAATGAGCGATGTAACGCCGTTTATTCAAAACTCCGGCAAAACGGGAGAGCCGCTTAAGCTAGTACTTGATCGAGATGCAAAGGAATTGCAGACCACACTATATCCCTTAAAAGATACAAATGATCATGCTTACCGCATCGGTCTTTATATTAGGGATTCTGCGGCAGGAATCGGAACAATGACTTTTTTTGAACCGAATTCCAAAAAATACGGTGCTTTAGGACATGTTATATCAGACATGGATACGAAGAAACCAATTGTGGTAGACGATGGACAAATCATGCGTTCAACCGTTACCTCTATAGAAAAGGGGAGCAATGGAAGCCCGGGCGAAAAACTCGCCAGATTTTCAAGCGACCATGAAGTGATTGGAAATATTAAAAAGAATACGCCTTTCGGTATATTTGGACAACTGAAGCAGGATATGGGCGGCGGATTTTCTGATTTGGCCATGCCGGTGGCTTTGTCCAATGAAGTGAAAAAAGGGCCGGCAAAGATTTTAACCGTAGTTGAAAATGACAAGGTTGAAGAATTTGACGTTGAAATTGTAAGTACCATACCTCAAAAGTTCCCTGCAACTAAAGGAATGGTCATTAAAATAACAGATCCAGCGCTTTTGAAGAAAACAGGCGGAATTGTTCAAGGGATGAGCGGAAGCCCGATTATTCAAAACGGTAAACTGATTGGAGCCGTAACACATGTATTTGTTAACGATCCAACGTCTGGATATGGAGTCCATATTGAATGGATGCTGAATGAAGCAGGAATTGATCTCTATCATAGTAATCAAAAAGCAAGCTGACTGCCGGAATTTCGGCAGTCTTTTTTTGTCATTCGCCATTATAATGTAAAATCCGACATAAAAGAAAAGATTTTGTCTTTTAATAGTTAAGAAATAAATTCCAAAACATCTTTCCATTTTAATCTAATTTATGTACAATAACGATAGAAAGATTTTTCGACAAACTCAAGAAACGTTAGAAGTGTCAAGTAATGGATCCAGTCGAAATCAATTGTAAATTGATTGAATAATTCATATATATCTATTTTTTGGATTTTTCCGAAAATTAAAGGAAAATTTGCTGCAGTGTCGAATTCTTTATTTAGAAAAATGGCAAGTCATTTTGGTAAATGAAGACTGAGGAGGAAACATGGTGCAAAAAATTAAAGTGTGCATAGTGGATGATAATAGGGAATTGGTTGGTTTATTGGAGGAATACATTTCAAGTCAAAATGATATGGAAGTCATCGGTGTTGCTTATAATGGTCAGGAATGTCTTCATATGCTGGAAGAAAGGGATCCGGATGTGCTTGTGCTGGACATCATTATGCCTCACCTGGATGGACTGGCAGTCCTTGAAAAACTAAGAGGAATGAACAAAAGCAAACAGCCAAATGTCATCATGCTGACAGCATTCGGCCAAGAGGACGTGACGAAAAAAGCTGTAGATTTAGGAGCTGCCTATTTCATCCTGAAACCTTTTGATATGGAAAACCTTGCGAGCCATATTCGTCAGGTAAGCGGAAATGCTGCTCCTATCTTAAACCGTTCTTCTAATTCCATTATTAAATCCAGTTCCGATAACAGAGGGAGAAACCTCGATGCCAATATTACAAGCATTATCCACGAAATAGGCGTACCTGCACACATTAAAGGATATTTGTATCTGCGTGAAGCCATCTCCATGGTCTATAACGACATTGAACTGCTTGGCTCCATTACCAAAGTTTTATATCCGGACATTGCTAAGAAATTTAATACAACAGCAAGCAGAGTAGAGCGGGCGATCCGGCATGCGATTGAGGTGGCTTGGAGCAGAGGAAACATTGAATCTATTTCATCCCTGTTCGGCTATACTGTCAGCATGACAAAAGCGAAACCGACCAATAGCGAATTCATTGCCATGGTTGCAGATAAGCTTCGCCTGGAACATAAAGCAAGCTGAAAAAAAGGGCATCATGCCCGTTATACGCTATAAGTTGTAAAGACCAATGAATGTTTTTTTCGTTGGTCTTTTTACTTCCCTTATTTGATCTTGACCCACCCGTTGCCTTTTTCATCGAACAAACGTTCTTTCCTCTTGTTGTTTTTGATTGATGAGTTTATGTTTGGCCTGTTCAATTTTCGAGTCAGTAACAGTGACTTTATTCAGTATTTCCCCTGCAGCAAATCCGAGAGATGCAGCCAAGAGAATTCCTGCAGCAGCACATTTTACATATTTTTTCATAAGCAGCCCCTTTTTAATAATCATTTCCTTAATTATACTAAATAACAAAAAAATAGGGGATGCCATTTTTAGTGTAATACAATAAATGAACGAATTTTCAATTCATAACAGAAGGAAGATTGGAGGAAATGGAGATGAATAAAAGGCTCTATAGTATTTTAGCATTAGGAGGAGCAGGAATACTGGCTGCTGGAGTCTATATAGCAAGTATGAATTTCCCGCAGCCAGCTGTAAAAACGGAAGCTTCAGCTGCAAAGTCTGCCCCCCAGGAAAACAAATCTAATCATTCCTCTAAAATTTCTGCTGATAATCTTGGAATTGACCCAAATTCAAGTGAAATTCAAGTAGTTGAAGTGATGCATAAAATGACTCATCAAAAAGTAAAAGCAGATCCAAAATGGGGCGCCATTGTCATGAAGAAAGATACGATTTCAAAAATATACGAGATCTTAAAGAACAGCGAATTCAAAGATAAAAAGAATCTCCTTGCCATTGCTGAAAGATGGAAAAGCGGCAACTTTCAAAATGTGGTGGAAGATCATAATTACTTTTGGAAACTGCAAGGCGGCACAGTTGGCAAGGCATACGGAAAATTGGATCATTTAGAGGAGCAGACTTTTTGCTTGAATAATTTTGGAGACAAAATAACAATAGAGCTTGAAAAGTCCGGCGAGCTTTAAAGGGAATATTCCGCGAAAAACATCTTCTGATCTTAAAAGAAGGTGTTTTTTCTAACAATTTAAAAATGCAGGAGAACTCATTAAGTTTTTTGCCTGTACTCATGGTTTTTAGAAGCAAAGGGGGAGAAAAAGCGACCGGTTAAGAAAGCAAGCTGATACGCAATAGAATATGAAACAACCCCTGCAACTTTTTGAGGCCACTGAAAATCTGCCGATTTTTTGATTTCCTGGTAGCCCTAAATACAAAAAAGCCTTATTTATTCTATATATTTGGAATAAGTACGGCTTTTTTCATCAATTCTCTTTTTTACCCTATTTTTCCCCCACCAGCTTCAGTATTCTTTTTAGATTGACGGTAAATATGGCTATGGCTCCTTGCATTTCCATGCAAATCAGACCCGAGGATATGGCTGCATCATACCCGTGTCTGTGTTTTAATTCACTATTCCTCGTTTCAATCTTTTAGTGCTCCCTAGACTTCTCCTTAAAGTACTCGCTTTACTGCAACTCAACCAGTTGGCTGTGCTCAGTTGATTTTATGGTAACTGAATAAGTCTTGCTTTTCGCCAAAGAGAACCATATTGGACTTAGCTTGATCGACTGTTGTATTGGCATCATTGGATTTGGGTTTAATAGCACTAGGTTGATTGAAACTGAAGGTGCGAGACTCCTGCGGGATCAGCGGGACAGGTGAGACCCCGCAGGCGCATTAGCGCCGAGGAGGCTCACCGCACGCCCCGCGGAAAGCGAAGCATCCTGGAGTGGAAATCAACCGGCCAATTTAACAAAGGCATTCTTTAAAGACTTTTCAGTGGCCTCAACTTTTTGCAGGGGTTTTTTTAGTTCGGAAGATGGAAAGAGAAAACCTTAATAGGTCTAAATGGGTATTTTTACAAAATTTACGAAAAAATTACGATTTTTGCGTCTGTGATTTACACGAAGCCATTAAGATAATAGAGCAATCATTAATAGACTATGATGTAGGGAAAGGAAGAAAAAAATGAAAAGAAGAATCAGGAGAGCAATGAAACGCCGGCTTTTAAAAATTTCAATGGCTATGGCTGTAGCTGCAAGTGCTTTTGCAATTCCTTTTGCAATTCCTTTTGCCAGTTCCTCATCAGCGCATGCTGAAACATCTCCGCTAGTAAAATTGCGTTTAATGGAAACCTCTGATATCCATGACCATATTATGGACTATGATTACTATGGAGACAGCGCGACCGAAAAATTTGGTTTAGCGAGAACAGCAACTTTGATTCAAAAAATGAGAAGTGAAGCAAAAAACTCTATTCTAGTTGACAATGGAGACCTTATTCAAGGGAACCCTATGGCTGAGTACATGGTGAAAGTAAAACCGCTTAAAGCTGGAGACGTTCATCCTGTTTTTAAAGCTATGAATCTACTGAATTATGATATGGCTACACTTGGAAACCATGAATTCAATTATGGATTGGATTTTTTGAAAGAGGCTTATAACGATGCGAATTTCCCATATGTAAACGCCAACGTTTATACAGATGATAAAGATAAGGATCCTAGCAACGATAAAAATTACTTCATTCCCTATCAAATTAAAGAAAAAGTAGTTAAAGATGAGAACGGGCAAGATCAAACAATAAAAATTGGCTATCTGGGTCTTGTAACACCACAGATTACCACTTGGGATAAAGGAAACCTTGAAGGGAAAGTTATTACAAAAGATATTGTGGAGACAGCTAAAACATTTGTTCCTAAGATGAGAGCAGATGGGGCAGATCTTGTTGTTGTTCTTGCTCACACAGGAATTGATACAGTGGAACATGATGCAGGTGCTGAAAATGCTGTTTATGATCTTGCCATGAAGGTTCCAGGCATAGATGCGATCGTTTCTGGTCACCAGCATAATATTTTCCCAGGTGATGCCCGTTTTAATAATGTAGCAAACATTGATACGAAAAAAGGGACAATCAATAATATACCAGTAGTAATGCCGAAAAACTGGGGCTCTCATCTTGGAGTTATTGATATGGATCTTTCCAAAGCAGACGGCAAATGGAAAATTACTAATTCACAATCCACAGCCTCGCCGATATATGATGCAGCTGCCAAAAAATCTCTTGCAGAACGCTATCAGCCGATCATTGATGCGGTAAAGTCCGAGCACGAAGGGACTCTTGATTTTATCCGCAAAGAAGTTGGACAAACAACTGCGCCAATCAACAGCTATTTCGCCCTTGAGCAGGACGATCCTTCTATTCAGATTGTAAATGACGCTCAAAGATGGTTTGCAAAAGATAAACTAAAAGGCACTGAATATGCAAACCTTCCAATCTTATCAGCAGCAGCACCATTTAAAGCAGGAGGAAGAATGGGAGCTGATTATTACACGAACATTTCTTCAGGAAAGCTAGCGATTAAAAATATTGGGGATCTATACTTGTATGACAACACTCTTCAAGTAGTAAAATTAAAAGGTTCTGATGTGAAAAACTGGCTTGAAATGTCAGCAGGTGCATTTAATCAGATTGATCCTGCTAAATCGGAAGAGCAGTCTTTATTGAATTTGGATTTCCCATCCTACAATTACGATGTGATTGACGGTGTTACCTATCAAATCGATGTGACGCAGCCAGCGAAATATGATAAAGACGGCAAAGTCGTGAATGCGAATGCGAGCAGAATTGTTAACCTGAAATATAACGGTAAAGCAATTGATCCAAATCAGGATTTTCTTGTTGCAACAAATAACTATCGTGCCTCTGGCGGAGGGTATTTCCCTGGACTAAATGGCAGCAATATTGTATATAAAGCCCCAGATGAAAACCGTCAGGCACTTCTTGGATACATGGAAGAAAACAAAACAATTAATCCAAGCGCAGATCAAAACTGGTCACTAGCCGGGAATGCCGCTAATGCCAAAATTACATTTGAGTCTTCATCTGCAGCCAAGGAATTTGCTTCAGCTAGCAAGTCTATCAGCTATAACAGCGAATCCGAAAATGGTTTTTCTAAATACAGCATCAAATTGGAAAAGCCGGCAGAAGATACAAAAATGGCTGTTCAGAAGTACTCAGTAGGCAGAATCATTATAAAAAAACCTGTTAATATCATGAAAATGAAAGAAGACGGTACGACAAGCTTGTTCCGATCAGCGAAGCCTGGAGAAGCATTGAAAATTTTCGGTTCAGATGAACACATGTACAATGTTGGCGGAAGTTACTATGTGAAACGCGACAGCAGCACAGTGGAATACACAGGACGCATTTTGATTAAAGAAGCGATGCCATTGTATAATGCAGAAGGAAAAGTAACCCGTACAATCAAAAAAGGCGAAAGCGTTCATGTATTCGGAATGGATCAGGATCATTATCTGGTAGGCGGCGGCTACTACGTCAGTAAAAACCGTAACGCTGTATATTACGAAGGATTTGCAAAGCTTACAGCAGACACAGCTTTGTGGATGAATGGCAAGGAAATGAAAATGCTGAAAAAAGGTAATATGTATCGTGTGTACGGTGTGAAAGATAATATGCTAATGGTTGGCGGAGGATACAGCATTCATGGCGGTTCTTCTCTTCACTACAGCAAAAATTAATGAGCAGCACCGCAGGTTTCCTGCGGTGCTTGATATTTTATCAGACCAGCCATTTTAAGAGCAGCTTATAAGGGTATAGTGAAAAGAGAAACCATTTTAGGAAAGCAGGTGTAAGCATGACGAAAATATTTGGACATCGGGGTGCAGCAGGCACCCACCCTGAAAATACGATGATATCGTTTGAAGAAGCCATCAGAGCAGGAGCCGATGGAATCGAACTTGATGTACATCTAACAAAGGATGGCATTCCGGTAGTCATTCACGATGAGCAAATTGATCGGACAACGGATGGTACTGGATATGTGAGGGATCTTACCTATGAAGAATTAAAAACCTATAATGCTGCAAAGGATTTTCCTGAAATTACTGAGGGTCAAGCGATCCCTTCGCTTGAAGAGGTATTAAGCTTTGCAGCAGCCTCTAAAATGCTGTTTATATTGAACATTGAGCTGAAAAATGACATTGAAGACTATCCTGGACTTGAAGAAAAGGTCATTGAAATGATTACTCAATTCCAGCTGGAACAGCGTGTTATTCTTTCATCTTTTAATCATTACAGCTTGATGAAATGCATGAAAATGAATCCTCAAATCGAGACGGCTGTCCTTTATATGGAAGGATTATATCAGCCATATGAATATGCCAAAAAATTGGGAGCGAGATCGATTCACCCTGTTCTTCATGCTGCTAAAATCGACATCATTCAGCTTTCAGAGCAGTCTGGCATTTCAGTAAGGCCATTTACTGTAAATGATGAGGAAGCAATGCTCCAATTCTTTGAGAGCGGCTGCTCTGCGATTATTACAGATTTTCCTGAAAAAGCCTTTCTCCTCCGAAAAAAACAGAAACCCGCTCGTTAAAAGAGCGGGTTTTAATATAAGGTGAAATATGAAAGTTTGTCCCATCCTCAGAGCTTTACCCCGAACTGAATTCTCTTCGCTAAAAAAGACCAGCTTTAAGAATGTTGCCGTAAGAAGCTGTTGGCTCTTTCGATTTTCTTATGAGCTTAATTTTCGTTTGCTGTTTTTTTGAAAACGCTGCTGTACTTTGCTTCTTTTTCGATCGCGATAAAAAACAAATCCTCCAACAAAAGAGAGCCCTCCAACAAAGAAAACCAACCCGCCAATAAATTGCATCCATAAGTAAGGAAAAGGGGCATTTAAAATTCCAAATAACATATCTCTCATCAATTTGATTCCCCATGCAGCCAAAAGCCCGGGTATGAGCATAATGCATAATGCAAGAATTCGGACCATTTACGATTCTCCTTTGTGCGGCTTGTAATAACTATTTTTTCAGAAAAATTTCTTTTGTCAAGTTTTCAGCTAAAAAGATTTGTTCCTCGAACATTTGATGATATGATATGGATGTGCAAGAAGTTGCAGTTCTCTTGCTGCATTAATGAAGAATTTTTCACTACAAGGAGGCGTGCCATGCAAAAAGCCATGTTAGTTGGTGCAGGAAAAGGCGGGACAGCCCTCCTTAAGATGCTGGTAGAAACAAAAGTGCTGGATGTAGTGGCTGTGGTCGACCTTGATAATGACGCTCCTGGCATGCGATATGCCAGAAAGCTTGGTATTCTAACAAGTCTGGATTGGAAACCGCTTCTTTCCGAACAGATTAATATCGTAATGGAAGCAACGGGCAGTGATGAAGTGCTACAGGAGCTTCTCAAAAAAAGAAGCAGAAAAACAGTTGTTGTCCCTGGAACTGTTGCTTTTATTATGTCACAGCTAATTGATGAAAAGGAAGCGCTTATTGCAAGGCTTCGAGAGGAAACAAATAAACACGATACCATTTTTGATTCAACGAACGACGGCATGATTGTCATTGATGCAAATGAAAAAATCATTCTTTTTAACCGAATGGCTGAACTGATTACCGGATGCAGCCGCCATGAGGTGATGGGGAAAGATATAATGGATGTCATTCCTTCAAGCATGCTGCCGAAAATTCTCCAAAAACGAGAACCTGAATACAATCAGGAGCAGATATTGGAGAACGGTAAAAAGATTATCACTACCAGGATTCCAATCATGGATGAAACAGGATTTTTAATCGGTGCTCTCTCTCTCTTTAAAGATATCACGGATGTTGTTGCTCTCGCGGAAGAATTAACAAATTTGAAAGAAATCCAAACTCTCCTTGAAGGAATTATTCAATCTTCAGATGAAGCGATTTCTGTCGTGGACGAAGAAGGCAGGGGAATTCTTATAAATCCTGCTTATACCCGCATGACAGGCCTTTCGGAAAACCAGGTGATAGGAAAGCCTGCAACGACAGATATTTCTGAAGGAGAAAGCATGCACTTGCAGGTGCTTCAGACGAGACGGCCGGTAAGGGGAGCCAGGATGAAAGTTGGCCCGAACAAAAAAGATGTCCTGGTTAATGTAGCCCCAATGATTGTTGATGGTGTTTTAAAAGGCAGTGTGGGTGTGATTCATGATGTATCTGAAATACAGACACTCACAACAGAATTGAACCGCGCAAGGCAGATTATCCGGACGCTTGAAGCCAAATATTCTTTTGAAGATATTATCGGTTCCAGCGAAGAGATGCAGGTGGCTATTGAACAGGCTAAGCTTGGTGCTAAAACACCTGCAACCGTATTGCTGAGGGGAGAATCTGGAACAGGAAAAGAATTGTTTGCCCATGCCATACACAATGCAAGTGACCGGAAATATAATAAATTTATACGCGTGAATTGCGCTGCTATTTCTGAACACCTACTCGAGAGTGAGCTTTTTGGCTATGATGAAGGAGCCTTTACAGGAGCAAAACGAGGCGGCAAAATAGGTTATTTTGAAGAAGCGAATAACGGCAGCATTTTTTTGGATGAAGTAGGAGAATTGTCTGCCAGTATGCAGGCGAAGCTTCTTCGCGTTTTGCAAGAAAAAGAAATTGTCAGAGTTGGCGGATCAAATCCCATACATATTAATGTTAGAGTAATAACAGCTACTAATCTGAACATAGAAAAAGCAATGGCAGAAGGAAGGTTCAGGGAGGATCTTTACTACAGACTGAACCGCTACCCTATCTCCATCCCGCCGCTCAGGCAGCGAAAAGAAGATATTCCTGCCTTAAGCACACATTTAATCCGAAAGATTAACCAGGATTATGGAAAAAGCATTGAGGGTTTAAGTCAATCAGCAGCCCAAATGCTTATGCAGCATAGCTGGCCAGGGAATGTGAGAGAGCTTGAAAATGTTCTCGGGAGAGCAATGATTTTTATTCCCTATCAAGAATCTGTTATTGATTCCCATCATTTGCCGCACCTAGAGGGGGAGTCTAATCCGCCAAAGAAAGTTTCTGCTCCAATTAGCTTGGCTGAACAGACCTTGGCAGAATCCATCGAACAATTTGAACAGTCCATTATTAAAGATGCTTTGCAACGATATCACTACAGCAGAACAAAAACCGCTAAAGCATTAGGGATTTCATTGCGCAACCTTTATTATAAAATGGATAAATACGGACTTGCAAAAAATAGCATGCAGTAATTTGCGTGCTTTGCAGAATCTTGCAAATTTATTTTTTGGAAATGAAGCGTTTTCAATAATTTTATGATGGCACACTTTTTGCTTATTCTTCTATTGGGCCTGATGAATGAAGCGAAAGGGAGTAAAGCGTATTGAAACTGCATGTTTTGCTCGAAAAAGCTTCAACTTTGAGCAGAATGACAGTTGCAGCTGCACCGGCAGAGGATACGGAGTAATTGAAGCTGCAGCAAAGGCACTGGAGGCTTCATTGGCATAATTTCAGCTTTTTGGCGATACAGAAAAAATTAATAGCCTGCTGAAAGAAATTGTGTGGTTGATGGTCCACTTGCTTTGGGTAATGCTGTATCACTCTCAGATGCCAGACATAAAGGAATTGAAAGCCCTGCTGCTGGACAAGCCGATATTTTACTGGTCTTTCAATAGAGGCTGGAAATGTACTTTATAAATCATTAATTTATTTCGCGAAGGCGAAAGCAGGAGCCATTATTGCAGGAGCTAAAGCACCGGTTGTTCTCAACACCCGTGCTGATTCTTCAGAAAGAAAGCTATATAACATTCAATCTAGGAGGAATTTTAACATGGAAATTTTCAAATATATGGAACAGTACGATTACGAACAAGTGGTTTTTTGCCAGGACAAACAATCAGGACTAAAAGCAATCATCGCCATTCACGATACAACACTCGGCCCGGCACTTGGCGGTACCCGCATGTGGACGTATAAAAACGAAGAAGCAGCGATCGAGGATGCACTTCGTCTTTCACGCGGCATGACATATAAAAATGCTGCAGCCGGTTTAAATCTTGGCGGAGGAAAAACAGTTATTATCGGTGATCCGCGCAAGGATAAAAATGAAGAAATGTTCCGTGCTTTCGGACGATATATTCAAGGGCTTAATGGCCGCTACATAACGGCTGAAGATGTCGGTACGACAGTAGCAGATATGGATATAATTCATGAAGAAACGGATTATGTTACAGGGATTTCTCCAGCATTCGGGTCTTCAGGAAATCCTTCACCTGTAACTGCTTATGGTGTATACAGAGGAATGAAAGCTGCTGCAAAACAAGCTTTTGGTACAGATTCCCTAGAAGGAAAAGTGGTTGCTGTTCAAGGAGTTGGAAATGTTGCGTACAATCTTTGCAAACATTTGCATGAAGAAGGTGCACAGCTTATTGTAACAGATATTAATAAAGAAGCAGTTGCTCGTGCAGTAGAAGACTTTGGAGCAAAAGCTGTAGAGCCGAACGAAATTTACGGTGTGGAATGTGACATTTATGCGCCATGTGCTCTTGGTGCAACGATCAATGATGATACAATCCCGCAGTTTAAAGCAAAAGTAATTGCCGGAGCAGCAAATAACCAGCTGAAAGAAACTCGCCATGGAGATACAATCTATGAAATGGGGATTGCTTATGCGCCTGACTATGTAATAAATGCTGGAGGAGTTATTAACGTAGCTGACGAGCTTTACGGCTATAATCGCGAACGTGCATTGAAAAAAGTAGAAGGCATATACAGCAATATTGAGAGTGTGTTCGAAATTGCTAAACGAGATGGCATCCCGACCTATAAAGCGGCTGATAGGCTTGTAGAAGAAAGAATTGAAAGAATGCGCAATTCCCGCAGCCAATTCCTGCAAAATGGACATCATATTCTTAGCCGCCGTTCTAAGTAAGGTAATTAGCAATTTTTAAAAAGATGATGGATGGAGCTGGCCTGATCAGCTCCGGTTCATCTCTATTTTGGAGGTTTAACATTGTTCCAGAAAGAATTTCGGATACTTGTTATTAACCCGTGTTCAACATCCACTAAGATTGGTGTGTTTGATAATGAACGGCTGGTGTTTGAAAAAACTCTGAGGCATGATTCGGATGAAATCAGTTCATTCAACAGTGTGATTAATCAATTTGAATTTCGCAAACAAGCCGTACTTGAGACGCTGGATCAAGAAGGCATGAATATCTCAAAGATTAGTGCTGTGTGCGGAAGAGGCGGTTTGCTGCGGCCGATAGAGGGCGGCACATACATCATCAATGAAAAGATGCTCCAGGATCTAAGAAAGGGATATGCTGGCCAGCATGCCTCAAATCTTGGCGGTATCCTTGCTTACGAAATCGCATCTGGATTAAATATTCCTTCTTATATTGTTGATCCTGTAGTTGTTGATGAAATGGAGCCCATTGCGAGAATCTCAGGGATCCCTTCAATAGAAAGAAAAAGCATCTTTCATGCCCTGAACCAAAAGGCGGCTGCCAGAAAAGTAGCAGCACAGCATGGAAAATCCTACAAGGAAATGAATCTGATCATCACCCACATGGGCGGGGGCATTACAGTAGGTGTACATCATAAAGGAAGAGTCATTGACGTCAATAATGGTCTGCACGGTGATGGTCCGTTCAGTCCCGAGCGTGCAGGAACTGTACCTTGCGGAGATCTTGCTGCCATGTGCTTTTCGGGTGACTATTTCCGTGAAGAAGTCATGAGAAAGCTTGCCGGACAGGGAGGGCTTGTCGGATATCTCGGCACGAATAACGCTCAGGCTGCTCAGCAAATGGCTGATTCAGGGGATGAAAAAGCGCGTCTTGTTCTCCAGGCTATGGCTTATCAAATTGGGAAAGAAATTGGAGCAGCAAGTGCTGTGCTTAAAGGAAAAGTAGATGCGATTGTTTTGACCGGCGGTTTAGCACACGGAAAAGATTTTGTTAAAGAAATTTCATCCTATGTGGACTGGATCGCAGATATCATTGTTTTTCCTGGAGAAGACGAACTTCTTGCTTTAACAGAAGGGGCTCTGCGCGTACTAAGAGGAGAAGAAATGGCGAAGGTATATCCAGACAAAAAGATTAATACCGAAGTGTTTTAGTAGAAAGGAGCTTAAAAAATGGCTACCGAATATGATCTGGTTATTTTAGGCGGCGGTACCGGAGGGTATGTGGCCGCAATCAGAGCTTCTCAGCTCGGGTTAAAAACGGCCATCGTTGAGAAAGGGAAGCTTGGAGGAACGTGCCTGCATGCAGGATGTATTCCAAGTAAAGCCTTGCTCAGGAGCGCTGAAGTTTTTGCACAGACAAAAAAATCCGAGGAATATGGGGTTTTGGCATCTGATGTGACGCTTAACTTTACAAAAGTACAAGAACGGAAACAGGAAATTGTGGATCAGCTGCATAAAGGTGTGCAGCATCTGATGAAACAGGGGAAAATCAGTGTCTATGAAGGAACGGGAAGAATCCTTGGACCTTCCATCTTTTCGCCGATGCCCGGAACTATTTCTGTAGAAATGAATGACGGAACCGAAAATGAGATGCTCATTCCTAAAAATGTCATCATAGCTACAGGATCAAGACCTCGTACTCTTCCTGGTCTTGAAATAGACGGGGAATGTGTTATGTCCTCTGAAGAAGCATTGAAAATGACTGAACTGCCAGCTTCCATCTTGATTGTGGGCGGCGGAGTTATTGGCATCGAATGGGCTTCAATGCTGTCTGATTTTGGAGTTCAGGTAACCGTTTTAGAATATGCTGATCGAATTTTGCCGACGGAAGATCATGAAATTTCGAAAGAGATGGAAAGACTTCTTAAAAAGAAAGGAATCAGCATTATAACTGGAGCAAAGGTTCTGGCTGAAAGCCTTGATAAAACAGAAGGAGTCACGATTTCCGCTGAAAAAAATGGTGAGAATCAATCTTATACTGCTGAAAAAATGCTCGTTTCTGTTGGACGTCAGGCAAATGTTGAAGGAATTGGACTTGAAAACACAGATATTCAGCTGGAAAAAGGGTTTATTGCTGTAAACAAGCAATACCAGACGAAAGAATCCCATATTTACGCTATTGGTGATGTTAATGGCGGTCTCCAGCTGGCCCATGTTGCTTCACACGAAGGGATTAAAGCAGTCGAGCATGCAGCTAATTTAAATCCAGCGCCAATCGATTATACTCAAATTTCCAAATGTGTTTATTCTACGCCAGAGGTAGCGAGTGTGGGGCTCACAGAGAAAGAAGCAGAGGAAAAAGGATTTAATGTAAAAAAAGGGAAATTTTCTTTCCGCGCAATCGGCAAAGCCCTTGTTTTCGGTGAATCAGATGGTTTTGTTAAAATTATTGCCGATGCCGATACAGATGATTTGCTTGGTGTTCATATGATCGGGCCGCATGTTACGGATATGATCTCTGAGGCAGGTCTTGCAAAGGTTCTTGATGCAACCCCTTGGGAGATTGCCCATACCATTCATCCGCATCCTACCCTGGCAGAAGCTATTGGAGAAGCGGCACTTGCTGTTGATGGCAATGCGATCCACTCATAATTCTACAATATTGGTGATGGAGGCCAATCACTTCATATTTGCCTTCATCCAGAAAGACTAATTCGTACAGGAGGGTTTGCTATGGCTGAAAATCGTCATGAAGCATTAGGGCTAAAAGACAGAGACGTACTTGAAATGTACAAAACAATGGTTATGGCCCGAAAAATCGATGAACGGATGTGGCTCTTGAACCGATCCGGGAAAATCCCGTTTGTTATTTCCTGCCAGGGGCAAGAGGCCGCACAGGTTGGTGCTGCTTTCGCCCTCAACAGGGAAAAAGATTACGTTCTTCCTTATTACAGAGATATGGGCGTTGTGCTCGCATTTGGAATGACGGCAAAAGATTTAATGCTTTCCGGATTTGCAAAAGCGGAAGACCCGAATTCAGGCGGCCGCCAGATGCCTGGACATTTCGGCCAGAAAAAGAACCGGATCGTTACCGGATCTTCACCTGTTACAACTCAGGTTCCCCATGCTGTAGGGATTGCACTTGCAGGAAGAATGGAGAAAAAGGACCTTGTGACATTCGTTACGTTTGGTGAAGGCTCCTCGAATCAGGGAGATTTTCATGAAGGGGCAAACTTTGCAGGTGTACATAAGCTGCCAGTCATTTTTATGTGTGAAAACAATAAGTATGCTATTTCCGTGCCATATGAAAAACAAGTGGCGTGCGAAAAAATTTCCGACCGTGCCATTGGATACGGAATGCCTGGTTATACAGTAGACGGAAATGATCCTCTTGAAGTCTATCAGGTTGTAAAAGAAGCAGCTGACAGAGGAAGAAGAGGAGAAGGCCCGACACTCGTTGAAACGATTTCCTACAGGCTGACTCCTCATTCAAGCGATGATGATGACCGAAGCTACCGCGGACAGGATGAAGTTGCTGAGGCAAGAAAAAATGATCCAATCGCAACCTTTTCCGCTTATTTGAAAGAAACAGGCGTTATGACAGAAGATCAGGAAAAAGAGATAATTGATGACATCTTGAAAACAGTCAACGAAGCGACTGACTATGCAGAAAATGCTCCATATGCTGAGCCAGAATCAGCTATGAAGCACGTATATGCGGAGTAAGGGGGAAGAATAATGGCTGTTATTTCTTATATTGATGCAGTAACAATGGCAATTCGTGAAGAAATGGAACGCGATGAGCGTGTATTTATATTAGGAGAAGATGTAGGAAAAAAAGGCGGAGTATTTAAAGCAACGGTTGGTTTATATGACCAGTTTGGAGAAGAGCGGGTGATCGATACGCCTCTTGCTGAATCGGCTATAGCAGGTGTTGGAATCGGAGCTGCGATGTACGGAATGAGACCGATCGCAGAGATGCAATTTGCCGACTTTATCATGCCAGCGGTGAATCAGATTCTTTCTGAAGCAGCAAAAATAAGATACCGTTCCAACAATGACTGGAATTGTCCGATCGTCATTCGTGCTCCTTACGGCGGCGGAGTTCACGGTGCTCTTTATCACTCGCAGTCAATAGAAGCTGTTTTTGCTAATACGCCTGGATTGAAAATTGTTATGCCTTCAACTCCTTATGATGTAAAAGGACTTTTGAAAGCAGCAATAAGAGACAACGATCCCGTTCTTTTCTTTGAACACAAGCGGGCTTATCGATTAATTAAGGGAGAAGTACCGGCAGACGATTATGTTCTTCCTATCGGGAAAGCAGATGTAAAACGCGAAGGGGAAGACATTACGGTTATTACATACGGCTTGAGTGTGCATTTTGCCCTTCAGGCAGCAGAACGCCTTGCCCAGGATGGTATTTCTGCTCATATCCTGGATTTGAGAACCGTTTACCCGCTTGACAAAGAAGCCATTATAGAAGCCGCATCTAAAACGGGAAAAGTCCTCCTGGTAACAGAAGACAATAAAGAAGGAAGCATTATGGGTGAAGTGTCTGCTATTATTGCAGAAAACTGCCTTTTTGATCTTGATGCACCAATCGTGAGGCTCTCAGGTCCTGACGTTCCTGCAATGCCATATGCTCCGACGATGGAAAAGCATTTTATGATTAATCCGGATAAAGTAGAAGAAGCCATGAGAAAGCTTGCTGAATACTAATCAAGTTTCATAAGGAGGTAATAGAATGGCTGTAGAACAGATTACCATGCCAAAGCTTGGTGAAAGTGTTACAGAAGGGACGATCAGCAAATGGCTCGTCAGCCCTGGTGACAAAGTGAACAAATATGATCCGATAGCAGAAGTGATGACAGATAAAGTAAATGCAGAGGTTCCGTCATCCTATACTGGTGTTATAAAAGAATTGACAGCAGAAGAAGGCGACACGCTTGCAGTAGGAGAAGTCATTTGCAAGGTGGAGCTTGAAGGTGCTCCGGAACCTGCTGAAGCAGCTCCTGCCAAGGAGGATCCAATTGGCACTTCCTCAGAAGAAGCGAAAGAAACGGGCGATCAATCCAATAAAAAACGCTACTCTCCTGCAGTGCTTAGGCTCTCACAGGAAAATAATATTGATCTGGATCAGGTTAAGGGATCTGGTGCAGGCGGCAGAATCACCAGAAAAGATCTGACATTGCTGATTGAGAGCGGAAATGCACCGCAGGCCGGACAAAAGCCAGCAAAAACTGATGAAGCAGTAAATTCGAAAGAGCCTGAAAAAACAGCTGCTCCGCAAGCCCCAGAAGTTCAAGCTCCTAAAAAACAGCAGCCTGAAACAGCTGTTTCTGCTGCACCTGGAGATATTGAAATTCCGCTTACAGGTATTCGAAAAGCCATTGCAGCCAATATGCTGAGAAGCAAGCATGAAGCGCCTCACGCCTGGACAATGGTTGAGGTGGATGTGACAAATCTTGTTGAATACCGCAATTCCATTAAAAATGATTTTAAGAAAAAAGAAGGCTTTAATCTTACCTTCTTCGCTTTCTTTGTAAAAGCCGTTTCTCAAGCATTAAAGGAGTTTCCAGAGATGAATTCCATGTGGGCAGGCGACAAAATCATTCAGAAAAAAGACATTAACATCTCAATCGCTGTTGCGACAGAAGATGCACTTTATGTCCCTGTCATTAAAAATGCAGATGAAAAAACAATTAAAGGAATTGGACGCGACATTACGGAGCTAGCCGGCAAAGTCCGTTCAGGAAAATTGAGCTCAGACGATATGAAGGGCGGTACATTTACCGTAAATAACACTGGATCCTTCGGTTCTGTTCAATCTATGGGCATTATCAACTATCCTCAGGCAGCGATTCTTCAAGTTGAATCGATCGTCAAACGTCCCGTTGTCATGAACAATGGCATGATCGCTGTAAGGGATATGGTGAACCTATGTCTATCATTGGATCACAGAGTTCTTGACGGATTGGTATGCGGAAGATTCCTGGCGAGGGTAAAAGAAATTTTAGAGAACATTTCAAAAGAAAATACGTCTGTTTATTGATGGAAAAGATAAAAAAGGGGTGCAGACAGCGTTGAAAAACGCTTGCTGCACCTTTTTTGAAAGCCTATTTTCGCACGGAAGTTTGATTTTGTACAAGTTTGTATCTCGTATTTAGCCTAGCTTCGTGGCATCTTTTCTTAAAGTTCTTGCCAAACAAATGGTTTTGAATACTAAATATTGGGTCATGAATAATAAAGTTTAAGAAAAGAGCCTTTTGAATTTAGTTCATTTTTGTGGGACAAGCATTCGCAAATGATTTTTCTTAACAGAAATGGCTGCAGGGGTTTGGCTGTAAACTTCACCGTCCGTATCAGCCTCCATTGGTAAATCTGTGGTGATGGATATTTGGCTCCCTTGAAAGTGAAGGAGATCTTTCTCTGTATTATCCCATTTATAGGAACCTTTCATATTCAGCAAATCCTTCATAACGGAGAGGCTGGTTGTTTTTAAAATAAACACATCAGCCTTGCCATCTTGAACGCTGATCCCTGGATAAGGGAGTTCGTTCGTTCCGATAAACTTTCCGTTTGCCACAAGAATCATAACGGCTTTATCCTCCATTTCTTCTCCGTCTATTGAAAGTTTAAAGGAGAAGGGGTCTATCTGCTGAATGGAGCGAAAAGCACTCAAAAAATAACTGATCTTCCCGAGAATAGCTTTTTGAGCCCCATCAATGTTATTAGAAGTTTCAGTAATCAGGCCAATTCCCCAGAAATTCAAAAAATAATCTTCATTCAATGATACGACATCCGTTTTTAATTCTTTTCCATTTACTAACGCTTCCGCAGCTCCTTTTAAATTCAAGGGAATCTGAAGTGATCTGGCAAAATCATTGCAAGTCCCTACAGGCAAAATCCCGATCTTCGGCTGCCTGGAAAGCGGGGAAATGCCATTAATGCATTCATGAACGGTTCCGTCTCCGCCGAGTATATAAATGACATCGGCCTCTTCACCGTGAATTTGGCAGAATTGCTTTGCATCTGTCGGTTTGCTTGTCTGCAAAATATGAAGATTCGGATGAGCATCAGCCAAAATGGGAACCACCATTCCAAGCGACTTCATTAAATCCTTTTGACCAGCTTTTCCGTTAACAATTAATAAGGATTTCCTCAAATCTTCCATCCTATATCTCCTTTTAATGGCTGTTTAAGCTTTTTTTGCATCATTTAGTAAATATTGCGGTATGGATAATAGGGTACTCTTATTGGATCAATTGATTCCTTTTTTAACTAGCTATATGTAAAGCAGCAATGAGCAAGGCAAAAATGAAATTCCAGTTTATCTAGCTTCCGGTTCTAAAAGCTTCAATGTCATGAGTCGTTATCTACTTATACCACATGAATACGGAATAAAAACGCTCTTTCATTTGATTGATGGAAATAGATTCTTGTACTAAAATAAAATTAGTTATAAATAATTCTGAATTTTTGGCTTACTGTTTACTGAAAACGTATTCTTAGGGGGTGGGCTTCCGTTTAGGAAGCAATGATGAAAACAAATCAGAATGCAGGAAATTCTTTTACAGGGATAACAGAAAAAGATTGGCAATTGGAAGCAGAAAAGGCATTAAAAACAAAACCCTTTGATTCATTATTTACGGAAAGCATCGAAAAAATTATTTTGAAACCGCTTTACTCAGAGGGGGATTCGGAGCATCAAGCTTTGCCCGGTGAATTCCCTTATGTGAGAGGAACAAAAAAAAGTGCTGGATGGAGAATCAGTCAATGTGTAGATGGTGGTGAATCTCCTCATGCTTTAAAGCGAAAGCTTGATGAAGCCTTTAAAAGAGGACAAAACTCGCTGCTCCTGAAGGAGTTCTCATCACTTGAAAGTGTGGAGGACTGGAAGGAAGCTTTTAACGCAAGCTTGTGCTCAGAATCCTTTCATGCCGTCTTTGATTTTAGTTCAGATCCAGCGAAGTCAGCTGTCTTTGCTGCATTCCTTGACGTGTTAAAGGAAGCTGAGACTGTATCCCTTGAAGGGATAGCTGGGTTTGATCCATTTGAAGGCGTTCTTTATGGGGAGCAAACGTTAAGCGGAGCGGAAGAGGAAATCGAGTGGCTTCTTGACTATACAGACTGGAGTGCAGGGAAGGCACCCTTCGTCAAAACGGCTTATTTCAAAGGCGAGCATTTTCATGAAGCCGGCGCAAATGCCGTTCAGGAGCTTGCCTATACGTTCTCTAAAAGTATTGAATGGCTAAATACAGTGCAGGAAAAGGGCTATGCAGCGAATCAGTATATGAAAAAAATGGCTTTCAGCTTCAATACCGATGCACAATTTTTTACTGAGATAGCCAAGCTGAGAGCAGCACGGCGTTTATGGAGCACCATTGCTTCGGCTTTTGGAGGAGACAGGGAAGCGCAAAAGATTACGCTCCACAGTGAAACCTCGCGTTTAAATAAATCAAAGCTTGATTTTCATGTTAATTTGCTGCGGTCAACAACTGAAGCATTTTCTGCCATTGCAGGAGGTACAGACAGCTTACATATCTCACCGTTTAACGAAATTGACGGTACTTATGATCCCTTATCTGATCGCATTGCACGAAATACGCATTATTTGCTGAGTGATGAAAGCCTTTTATCCAAAGTAACCGATCCTGCCGGGGGCTCCTGGTATATAGAAGCACTTACAGAGGAGCTTGCTCAAAAAGCCTGGAAGGAAATCCAAAAGCTTGAGGAGCTCGGCGGCTTTAAAGAAGCTATGCTATCAGGGTATATCCAGGATGACATATCAGCAGTGCTTGAAAAAAGGGTGGAAGACTTCCATACGCGGAAAACTGAGATGATTGGAACGAACGTGTATGCCAATAAAGAAGACCGGCTCCTTCAAGCGGACAGCACCTTTTCAAGGAGCAGGCTCCATCCATCTTCTCCCTTTCATGAGCAGCTGACACTTCATAAAAAAGGTGAAACTGCCCTTATTGAAAAGAGAGAAAACATCCAATCGGGCATTAAGCCTCTGAAGCCAGTCAGGCTATCAGAGACGTTTGAGGGACTTCGTCTGAATGCTCTAGCCTTTAAAGAAAGAACCGGTTCTTTCCCAAAGGTTGCTTTGGTCACTTTCGGCCTTTTAAAAGAATACAAAGCAAGACAGGACTATGTAACAGGCATCCTTTCATCGGGGGGGCTTGATTGGACGGCTTTTTCTTCAGAGAACCTTGACGGAATTGGAGAATTTTCCCAGATTATTTTATGCGGAACAAATGATGCCTACTTAAAGCTTGATGACCAGCTGTTTCATGCCATTGGAAAATCAGGAAGCATCTGGATTGCAGGGCGCCAAAACTCGGAATTTCTTGAACAATATCCTGTTGCAGGCACTCTTTACAATGGAATGAATATCTATGAATTTCTTTTGGAGCTTCATAACCGATTGGGGGTTACAGAATGACAAGAATCGACCTTTCGCAAACCTCTCTAGTAAATGGGAGTAACATAAATGAGCACACAGAGGCTGATGCTTCTTTAGGATATGAAACAAATGAACGTATTTTCATTAAAAATATTTACAATGAATCTAATCTTGATCAAGCTGATTTTTTGAACTCCTTTCCGGGGCTTCCGAATTATTTAAGAGGACCGTATGCAACCATGTATGTGAACAGGCCATGGACCATCCGCCAGTATGCCGGTTTTTCTACAGCTGAAGAGAGTAATGCCTTCTATCGGAGAAATCTTGCAATGGGACAGAAGGGACTTTCTGTGGCTTTTGATTTGCCCACGCACCGAGGCTATGATTCTGATCACGAGCGTGTTATTGGAGATGTAGGAAAGGCTGGAGTAGCAATCGACTCGATCCTTGATATGAAAATCCTTTTTGACGGAATACCGCTTGATGAAATGAGTGTATCGATGACAATGAACGGCGCAGTTCTTCCGATTATGGCATTTTATATCGTAACAGCGGAAGAGCAGGGAGTACCGCCTGAAAAGCTCGCAGGAACCATTCAGAATGATATTTTAAAAGAATATATGGTTCGGAACACTTATATTTACCCTCCGGAAATGTCTATGCGGATCATCGGGGATATCTTTGAATACACTGCCAATAACATGCCTAAGTTTAACAGCATCAGTATTTCAGGCTACCATATGCAGGAAGCAGGAGCGCCAGCTGATATTGAACTTGCCTATACGCTGGCAGACGGGCTTGAATATGTCCGAACGGGTTTGAAAGCAGGACTGAACATCGATTCGTTTGCTCCAAGGCTGTCTTTCTTTTGGGCAATTGGAATGAATTATTTTATGGAAGTGGCGAAAATGAGAGCAGCACGCTACATGTGGGCGGAAATGATCCGGCCGTTTAACCCGCAGAATCCGAAATCGCTTGCCCTTAGAACCCATTCCCAAACATCAGGCTGGAGCCTGACAGCACAGGATCCATTTAATAATGTGATCAGAACATGCATGGAAGCCCATGCGGCAGCGATGGGACACACCCAGTCGCTTCACACAAATGCTTTGGATGAAGCGATTGCCCTTCCTACGGATTTTTCGGCAAGAATTGCCCGTAATACCCAGCTCCATCTTCAGGCTGAAACAGGTATTACCAATGTCATTGATCCATGGGGCGGCTCCTATTACGTTGAAACGCTCACAAAAGAACTCATTGATCGCGCCAAAAAGCTGATTGATGAAGTAGAGAGCCTCGGCGGAATGGCAAAGGCCATTGAAACTGGGCTTCCTAAAATGAAGATTGAGGAAGCAGCAGCCAGAAGGCAGGCAAGAATTGATTCCGGGGCAGAGAGCATCATCGGTGTGAATAAGTTCAGGCTTTCAAAGGAAGATGCTCTAGATGTCTTAAATATTGATAACACCGAAGTAAGAAGAAAGCAGATAAAAAGACTGGAAGAACTGAAAAAAAACAGAGATCAGGAAGCCGTCATACGCTCGCTTGACGCTCTGACAGAAAGCGCAGCTACCGGAAAAGGCAATCTCCTTGAGCTTGCAGTTGATGCTGCGAGAAACAGGGCTACTCTTGGAGAGATTTCCTCTGCCATTGAAAAGGTGAGCAAAAGACATCAGGCTGTCATTCGATCGATCAGCGGAGTTTACAGCTCTGAGTTTACAAATGAACAGGAAATTTCCTCTGTCCGCAAGCTGGCTGATGAATTTCAGGAGCATGAGGGAAGAAGACCGCGTATTCTCATTGCGAAGCTTGGTCAGGATGGGCATGACAGAGGAGCGAAGGTAATTGCAACAGCCTTTGCGGATTTAGGATTTGATGTAGATATCGGACCGCTGTTTCAAACACCTTCTGAGACTGCCCAGCAGGCAATAGAAAATGATGTGCATGTTATTGGGATGAGTTCACTTGCTGCAGGACATAGGACACTTCTGCCTCAGCTTGTTGAAGAATTGAAAAAAAACGGCAGAGAAGATATTCTCGTCATTGCCGGCGGCGTGATTCCTCCTGAAGACTATGAGTTTCTTTTCTCAAGTGGAGCTGCTGAGATTTTCGGGCCAGGCACCGTCATACCTGTTGCAGCAGCAAAAGTGATTGAAAAGATTTATGACCGTCTTGGATATGAGGATGTGCAGGATCAATGATCCGAAAAAAGAGAAAGGCTGGTTTTGACGGGCCTTCGCCGGAAGAATATGCCGAGGGAGTACTTGAAGGGAACAGAGTCATGCTGTCTAAAGCAATTACACTGATTGAAAGTAATGCCCCACAGCACTTTGATGCAGCTCAATCGCTTATTCAGAAGATTACTCCTGAAAGAAAACCGTCTTTACGAATTGGGATAACCGGAGTGCCTGGTGCGGGAAAGAGCACGTTTATCGATGCTTTTGGCTCGCTTTTATGTGATAAAGGACATAAGGTAGCTATTCTTGCGGTAGATCCAAGCAGTCAGGTTTCTAAAGGGAGCATACTTGGAGACAAGACGAGAATGGAGCGCATGGCAAGGAATCCAAGAGGGTTTGTCAGGCCCTCCCCTTCAAGCGGGGTGCTTGGTGGAGTTAACCGGAAAACAAGAGAAACGATTTTATTATGCGAGGCTGCAGGCTACGATATTATTCTTGTTGAAACGGTCGGTGTCGGCCAGGGAGAATTTATGGTAAGGGGAATGGTCGATTTTTTTCTTCTTCTTGTCCTGACAGGAGCGGGTGATGAACTGCAAACGATGAAAAAGGGCATCATGGAGCTTCCTGATCTCGTTGTGGTTAATAAAGCAGATGGAGAGAATGTGGCGCAAGCCAAAAAAGCCATGCAGGAATACAATACGATCCTCCATTTTCTGAAGCCCTATACAGAGGGCTGGACGACAGAAGCGGTCACAGCCTCTGCTTTAAAAGAACAAGGTATCTCAGAGATTTGGGGAATTATTGAAAAATTTAAAGAGATTACACTGGGAAGCGGCGGATTTGAAGAAAGAAGAATGGAACAGCAGAAAGACTGGTTTTATGAAAGCATCAAGGAGCAGCTCATGTTCCGTTTTTTTAACAGCAAAGGAATAAAGGAAAAGATTCGTGCTTTTGAAGAGGATTTAAAAAAAGAAAAAGTGGCCGTGGCAGCTAACGTGCAATCGCTTTTAGACGAGTTTTTTTCAAAAAATTGAGTGTAATCATTTTTGTAAAGTCACTCCGTTTGCCCAATAGCGTAAACTCTTGGTAAGATAGAAGGATAAGAAAAGAGGAGAGGTGTTTTCATGAATATAGATTTCAACCTTTTTATGAATGATGTGGTAAGACAGGCACGCAGCGAAATAACTGCAGCAGGCTATACAGAGCTGACAACAGCTGATGATGTTGACGCAGCTTTAAATAAACCAGGTACAACTTTAGTAATGGTGAATTCCGTTTGCGGATGTGCTGGAGGAATAGCAAGGCCAGCTGCTGCCCACGCCATTCATTACGATAAGCGTCCAGACCAGCTTGTAACCGTTTTTGCAGGGCAAGACAAGGAAGCTACTGCAAAAGCAAGAGAATATTTCACTGGATTTCCGCCATCATCCCCTTCCTTTGCTTTATTGAAGGACGGTAAGCTTGTTAAAATGGTTGAGCGTCATGAAATTGAAGGCCACGAGCCGATCGCAGTTGTGACGAATCTTCAGAATGCATTTGAAGAAAACTGCAGTGAAGTTTAATGGATAATGGCAGGCCCTCCTTTATGGAGGGTTTTTTAAGTGTCTTTTTAAAAATCGGTCCTCCAATCCTGAGTTAACTAACAGAGAGAAAATATTTGTATAAAAAACTTTCATCGAAATCACTGATTTGCAGGATTACTTTATTCCTCGTAAAATTAAAGGCTCTTTTCTTAAACTTTGTTGTTTTTTCATCCATTTAAGTGATTAATGAGCATTGATACACTTGCGAATTTTAAGAAAAGATGTCACGAAGCTAATCTTTATGCGTGTTCTAAGACTATACGAATAGCAACAATCTTTTCGAAAACAGCCTAATTAAAAAAATTATGCAGCGGGGAGTGAAAATCTATAAAAGATTTTTACTCTACCTTCTGCACTAATTTCAATTCTTTTAATTAAGCGATGGAGCATTTCAGGAGTGAGTTCTTCAAAACTCGCAAATTTTTTGAGTTCAATCGTTAATTTCTGTAGGTGTCCTACTGATTCACTCTGATTAAGCTTCATCTCAATATTTCTTCTTTGAAGTTCTTTCAGCTTTCTTATTATAAGCAGTTGTGACTACCTGGTATTCTTCCTTATTGATCAGTCCATCAGCAAGAAGGTTAATTAAACTAACTTTTTTTGAAGCTAGATCAGCAATTTCCTTCAAAGTAATTTTTTCTCATCACTTTTCAAAGTAGCCTTAAGTTTACTTTCTAGCTGTTTTTGGTACTGACCTTTGTTTATTGAGAAGGACAACTCTTGTAATTCTTTCAATACTATGCTGGTTAATTCTTTCTCTTTAATAACCCTGATTTGTACAGGCTTTTTTGCGAGGTTGCCAGTTGGATAAAGACCTTTTCAATTATTAGAATTTGTTATTAAACTAAACCAGCAAAATAGAAGCTCGCTTTTTATTGTGCTAAAGGATGCGATTGCTTAAGAAAGCTTCGTCTAATTTAATCCTATAAAATAATATTAAAAGCACTGCTATTTGCAGTTTCTTTCAGTTTGTAGACAAAAGGCATCCGGATGTCTCTATCCGGATGCCTTTTTGTTCATTTTTAAGTAATTTAATGCTTTACAAACTCTTCCTTGGATACTTTTATGCCATTTTTCCAGATTCCCAAGTCCAAGTTGCCATCTTCTTTAAGTTCATGGCAGCAAAAGTAAGCATCGCTTGCATGGACAATTTTTTGAGACCTCTCAATGTTG
>NZ_JBMKNV010000008.1:0-177973 GCF_049220665.1 Chryseobacillus diguaensis | reverse complement strand
CATGTATTAGGCACGCCGCCAGCGTTCGTCCTGAGCCAGGATCAAACTCTCCAATAAAGTGTTTGATTAGCTCTTAAAATAAAACTTGAATTAACGTTGGCATTTCGTTCTGTTTAGTTTTCAAAGAACTTGGTTAGTTACTCTCTTAGGCAACTATCTTATTATATCGTTTGCGGTATTCAATGTCAACAAGAATTATATAAACTATTTTATGTTTACTATTCTTCAAAAGCTGACCTAAATGATTATATCAGGGTTAAATCATTTAGGCAATAGAAAAAAAGAGATTTTTTTCTTTCTTTTTCTATTGCCTGTTTTTGCTACGATTGTGCTATTCGTATATGGCTTTAGAACACATATATTTCAAAGCATCTTTTCTTAAATCAACAGATGTCTTATTTTACAATAAAGTTTAAGAAAGGAGCCTCTAAATTATTTCTTCTATATACATATCTTTTCTGCTGGCTAGTGCAATAATCTCTTGAGTATCAATCAACTTTACCATTGGCCTTGTGGGATACTGCTGCTCTACAAAAACAACTTCTGCATACCTTCCATCAGAAAGTCTTACCTTTGCCCCATTTGATGTTTTTACTATCGCTTTCGTCAAAACGTTTGTGGTACTTAAATCAAATTTACCGAACTGATCTTGTCTGATTTGTTCTAGAACCTTAAAAGGAGACATCTTTGGTCTGTAAGGTCTTTCGCAAACCATCGCTTGGTAAGTATCGGCCACCGCAACGATTTTACCGTATGGATGAAGCTGTTCTCCCTTCGCTCCAAGAGGATATCCGCTTCCATCAAGCCGTTCATGATGCTGCAGAACGCCAATTTTTACTCCCTCTTTAATGGCGGTTAGTTCCTTAATCATCTTATAGCTGAGCACAGGATGCTGTTTAATTTCAGTAAATTCTTTATCTGTTAACGCGAGTTTCTTCCAAAGTATCGTTGGTTCCATTTTTGTCATGCCTGCATCACATAGTAAGCCAGTTATGGCTATCTGGTTTATTTCTCCTTGAGGAAAATTCAGCCTTTGTGCCAGAAAAGCGCTTAATAATGATACAGAAATGCAGTGATGATAAATATATTCTTTCACTTGAGCATAATAAGGTGTTTTGAAAATTTCTTCGGGGTGATGTAAGCCTTCTTTAATTAACGGAAGGATGAGGTTTCGAACCTTTACGATGTCGACGATCGCCCCTGACTGCCATCCGGTATAAAGCTTTTTAAAACTCGTGACAGCCTGATTATATTGGTCTTGGAATCTGGTTGTTTTCAGATCCCTTTCTTGTTTCTCATTTGTCTTCGCGTCTGATTTCGCTTCTCCTCCGCAGGGAGCTTTTTCAATTTCAACTTCTTGAATTAAAAAGGCTTTTAATATATCAATTAATTCATTATTCAGAAGGGTTTGTTTGGTCATGAGGGGGTATTTTGAAAGAGTTATAATATCTTCTCCCAATATAGTGCCGGTTTCAAGCTGATGGACGCTGACTTTCACTTGCTTTCCTCCTCTCATTTGAGTCTTATTTACTATATTATACTCCTTAACTCAACTGTTTTGTAATGCTTTAGGATTAATATAATTACGTTATTTGTAAAAATAAACAAAAAACTGGCTAATCGGGAGTGATATAAGCCAGTTTCTCTAATTGCTTTATTTTATTTTCACTTTTACTTCACCCGTTATCTCCCCTGGATAATCATTTATTATAAATATAACCGGTCCTTTTGGAAGTTTTCCTGGATCATAATAGATTCCTATAGTGTAAGTGCCTGCACCGATCTCTCCAAAGTATGAACTTTGAGTAATACGAAGTTCTTTCCCTTTAGAATTTAGAACCTTGCTGAAGGAGAGCCAATTCATTCCACTGAAATTCAATGGTATCCTTGGTTATCTTAACACCTGGGATCAGGGTTATCACCGGGCTTTTTCAGCACTTTTTTCATTAATGGGTCAATGATAAGTGCCATATCCTTTTTATCAATTGCACCAGTCTGGCTGAAGGTTAGATAAAATTCTTTTGATTTATTGATGTTCGCTGGTTTAATCTTCTCTTTAACTATCAGACCGCGAGGAAAGGAAAAAGTTTTCATTTTTCCAAAAAAAGTATTTTTATTGTACTAAATGAAAATCTTCATCGTTTCAAAATTTGCCCAAAAAAAAGATACAGCCACTATGTGCTGCATCTTTTAAAGACTTATTCGCCTGTATTCCCAGAAGGGTCTGTTTCACCAGACGTCTCTTCCAATTCTGCTTGTGCATCTTCTTCTATTTCTTCTTCTACAGCTTCTTCTTTTTCAACAAGAGCAACTGTTGCAACATGTTCGTTATCGCCAAGCTTGATCAGTTTAACACCCTGCGTATTTCTTCCCATTGAAGATATACTGTCAACGTCCATTCTGATCAGAACTCCGCTCGCTGTAATGAGCATGAGATCTTCTTCGCCGGCTGATGCTTTAACAGAAACAACGCTGCCGTTTTTCTCGGTGATGTTGCATGTTTTAATCCCTTTGCCTCCACGGCTTTGAATACGGTATTCGTCAGATGGCGTCCGCTTACCGAAGCCGTTCTTCGTTACGGTCAGGATCTCCGTATCTTCTTCCAGGATTTCCATTCCGATTACTTCATCTTCTTGGTCAAGAGTAATTCCTTTTACGCCTGTAGCTGTTCTTCCCATTGGTCTTACATCTGTTTCAGGGAAACGGATCATCATACCGTTTTTCGTTCCGATGATCATTTGCTTCGTGCCGTCAGTCAGGCGGACAGAAATTAATTCGTCCTCTTCCCGAAGATTAACTGCAATCAAACCGCTCGTTCTGATATTAGCGAATTGAGAAAGCCGTGTTCTTTTTGAAACCCCTGTTTTGGTCGTAAAGAAGAGGTACCAGTCATCCGCAAATTCGGAAACAGGAATAATGGCATTAATCCATTCTCCTTTTTCCACTTCAAGGAGATTGACAATTGGAAGTCCCTTAGCTGTTCTTCCATACTCAGGGATTTCATATCCTTTTTTTCGGTATACTTTCCCCTTATTGGAGAAGTAAAGAATGGTGTCATGAGTTGAAGTTGTGAGAAGATGTTCAACAAAATCATCATCATTTGTGCCCATTCCCTGTATACCCCGGCCGCCGCGTTTTTGGCTGCGGTAAGTGGATAAAGGAAGACGCTTTATGTATCCGTTATGTGTCAGAGTAAGAACGATGTTTTCCTGAGGAATGAGATCTTCATCTTCTATAATCTCTGCACCACCGGCAATGATTTCAGTCCGGCGTCCGTCATCGAAGCGTTCTTTAATTTCAAGCAGTTCTTCTCTGATGATTTCAAGAACTTTTTCTTCATCTGCTAAAATAGCTTTCAATTCAGCAATGAGTTTGACAAGCTCTTGATATTCTTCTTCTATTTTTTCTCTTTCCAATCCGGTCAAGCGCTGAAGACGCATATCAAGGATTGCTTGTGCCTGCTTTTCAGAAAGAGAAAATTGTTCCATTAAACCATTTCTGGCTATGTCAGTTGTTTGGGATGCCCTGATTAAAGCAATGACCTGATCAAGGTGATCAAGGGCAATGCGCAAGCCTTCAAGAATATGGGCACGGGCTTCTGCTTTTCGAAGTTCAAAAGCTGTACGTCTGCGGATGACAACCTTTTGGTGATCCAAATAATAAACAAGAGCCTGCTTAATATTGAGTACTCTTGGATGGCCATCAACAAGAGCGAGCATGTTAATCCCAAAGCTTGTCTGCAAAGCAGTCTGCTTATAAAGGTTATTTAACAGAACATTGGCATTGGCATCTCTGCGGGTTTCAATATAGATCCGCATTCCATTACGGTCAGATTCATCTCGCAAATCGCTGATGCCTTCTATTTTTTTGTCTCTTACAAGCTCTGCGATTTTCTCAATCAGCTTCGCTTTGTTTACTTGATAAGGAAGTTCAGAAACGATCAGAACCTGTTTGCCTGAAGAGGTTTCTTCAATCTCTACCTTTGCTCTTACAGTAATGGATCCTCTTCCTGTTTCATAGGCTTTGCGGATTCCGCTTCTGCCGATGATTTGCCCTCCAGTCGGAAAATCAGGTCCAGGAATAATATCCATTAGCTCTGCAATTGTAATTTCTTCATCCCTGCTGACCGCAAGTACACCATCAATAATTTCCCCAAGCTGATGAGGGGGAATGTTCGTTGCCATACCTACTGCAATTCCGGTTGCGCCGTTTACAAGAAGGTTTGGAAAGCGTGATGGCAGCACCACTGGTTCTCTTTCAGAACCATCATAGTTATCTTGATAGTCAATGGTGTCTTTGTTAATATCACGAATCAATTCCATTGCAATTTTTGACATTCTGGCTTCTGTGTAACGCATTGCCGCTGCAGCGTCTCCATCAACAGAACCAAAGTTGCCATGCCCGTCTACCAGCATTTTGCGGTAGTTAAAATCCTGTGCCATGCGGACCATTGTATCATAAACAGAAGAATCGCCGTGGGGATGGTACTTACCGATAACTTCCCCAACAATACGGGCGGATTTTTTATGAGGCTTGTCACTTGTCATGCCAAGATCATTCATTGCATACAAAACACGGCGATGTACCGGTTTTAAGCCATCCCTGACATCTGGGAGCGCACGGGATACGATAACGCTCATTGCGTAGTCTAAAAAGGATGACCGCATTTCCTGGCTAATATTGATTTCTTTAACTTGAGGCTTTTTATTTTCATCCATGGGTGTTACCTCCCTTAGATTAACAGTGTGGGAGTTAGAATTGAGATACTATCTCCGTTTATATGAAAATCATGTGATTTAAAATATGTATGGAATTAGGCCATATTCTCCATTATAGCAATAAACGGGCATCAATACACGTCTATTCCCTAATTTCCTCTAAAAGGAGGAGAGAAATTTTCTTGATGCAGCGAAAACAAAAACACCCAAATGACGGGTGTTGAAGGTTCTGATATTTGGTCATGCTCTTTTTGGAACAAGTTTGAAAAACTAAATTTTAAAAATCAGCAAACTTAGTAGTAGTATGGGTAGCCATAGTAAGGATAGCCATAGCCATAATAAGGATAGCCGTATCCATAGCCATAGCCATAGTATGGAGCTGTTAATAAAGCCCCCGCAGCAAGGCCGCCAAGGAACGGGAATCCAAATCCTCCAAAAAATGGTCTTCCAAAACCGCTAAAACCGAATCCAGGTCTTCCGAAACCGCCAAAACCGAATCCGGGTCTCCCGAAACCGCCAAAACCGAATCCAGGTCTCCCGAAACCGCCAAAGCCGAATCCAGGTCTTCCAAACCGCTCGTCTGTTTGAATCTGTTGGTTATGCATATTTCATACCTCCGCATTTTATTTATAAGAATGGCCTACACTCGTATAGGTATGCATGGAGGTCTAGTTAGGATATGGGCGAACATCATTAGAATAAGGCTCTTTTCTTAAACTTTGTTGTTTCTTCATATTAAAGCAATAATACACCTGAGAATTTTAAGAAAAGATGCCACGAAGCTGGTCTTTGTGTGTGTTCTAAACCCATACTAGCTAGAATCTTTGCGAAAACGGCAAAGAATAAAAAAACCTCCCGTAAAAATCAGGAGGTTTCTTGAAAATGGGTGGATGTTAAATGTCCAGGTTTTTCACATAACGGGCATTTTCTTCGATAAAGTTTCTTCTCGGTTCCACTTTATCTCCCATTAGAATATCAAACGTTTCATCTGCTTCTATTGCATCTTCAAGATTTACTTGAAGAAGAGTTCTTGATTCAGGATCCATTGTTGTTTCCCAAAGCTGCTCAGGGTTCATCTCCCCAAGACCTTTATAGCGCTGGATACCAGGTTTCGGCTGCTGAGGCAATTCAGCCATCAGCTTCTCCATTTCCCTGTCATTGTAGGCATATTCAATCCGTTTTCCTTGTGTGACCTTATAAAGAGGCGGCTGAGCGATATATACATATCCTTTTTCAATAATGCCCCTCATATAGCGGTAGAAGAAAGTCAAAAGCAGAGTCCGGATATGGGCGCCATCGACATCCGCATCAGTCATGATCACAATTTTATGGTACCGGGCTTTTGATATATCAAAGTCTTCGGCAACTCCTGTGCCAAGAGCTGTAATAATCGCACGAACCTCATTGTTAGAAAGGATTTTATCCAGTCTTGCCTTTTCTACATTGATGATTTTTCCCCTTAAAGGAAGAATTGCCTGAAAATGACGGTCACGGCCCTGTTTAGCTGAACCGCCGGCAGAGTCACCCTCAACGACATAAAGTTCGCTGATTGATGGATCTTTGGAAGAACAGTCAGCAAGCTTCCCTGGAAGATTCGATATTTCCAGGGCGCTTTTTCGGCGGGTCAGTTCTCTCGCTTTTTTAGCAGCCATTCTGGCTCTAGAAGCCATTAAGCCCTTTTCAACGATTTTTTTAGCCGTAGAAGGGTTTTCAAGCAAGAATTTCTCAAAGGCATCATGGAAAAGATTATCGGTAATCGTACGGGCCTCTGAGTTTCCAAGCTTCGTTTTCGTTTGCCCTTCAAACTGCGGATCAGGATGCTTGATGGAAACAATGGCTGTCAGGCCTTCTCTTACATCATCACCTGTCAGGTTGGCATCCTGATCTTTGAAAATATTATTTTTGCGGGCGTAATCATTGATTACACGGGTCAGAGCTGTTTTAAAGCCTTGTTCATGTGTTCCGCCTTCATACGTATGAATATTATTAGCAAAGGAATAAATGCTGCTTGTATAGCTGTCATTGTATTGAAGAGCGATCTCAACAGTAATATTGTCTCTTTCTGCTTCAATGTAGACCGGTTCTTCATGTATCACTTCTCTTGTACGGTTAAGGTACTCGACATACGACTTAATTCCGCCTTCGTAGTGATATTCATTTTTCCGTTTATTTTCCCGTTTGTCTTCAATCGTAATTTTGATGTTTCGATTAAGGAAAGCAAGCTCACGAATACGGGTTGAAAGAGTTTCATATTCATACTCGACTGTTTCTGTGAATATTTCAGGATCAGGTTTAAAATGCGTAACAGTTCCTGTTACATCTGATTCGCCAATGATTTCAAGGTCTGCAGATGGCACACCGCGTTCGAACTTCTGGTAATGGATTTTACCGTCACGATGCACCCATACTTCAAGCACTGTGGACAAGGCATTAACAACAGAAGCCCCTACACCATGAAGACCGCCGGAAACCTTGTAACCTCCGCCTCCGAATTTTCCTCCTGCATGAAGCACAGTCATGATCACTTCTACAGCCGGACGTCCCATTTTTTCATGAATCCCGACTGGAATTCCGCGTCCGTTATCCTTAACGGTAATGCTGTTATCTTCCTCAATCGTCACGTTGATTTCTGATGCATAGCCTGCCAGCGCTTCATCAATACTATTATCTACAATTTCCCAAACCAGATGGTGAAGTCCTCTCGCACTTGTAGACCCGATATACATACCAGGTCTTTTACGCACGGCTTCAAGCCCTTCAAGCACCTGTATCTGACTTTCGTCATATGCTTGCTGTTCTACTTGTTTTGGTTCCATATCCAATATTTTCACCTACACTTTTCTAAAGCAGCTTTAAACTGGTCTACTTTTACCAGTTTGAGAATCTATATCAAAAGCAGTCTGAGCTCTTTTTTTCAAGGTACCTGATGCCAGGGACGAAAAATAAATTTTATTCACTGTCACCACTATGGATTTTGCATCCGTTCTGGAAAGCTCCGACATATCTGTTTTTTGCTTCTCAAGGTATTCCATGACAATCGGGGAGGTCTTGGACGTAGAGTAATCCAAAATCATGACCACATCTTTTGAAGGAACAACAAAATTGTCCCCTAAGTGTATGTACAAAAAACCACCTCGTTCTTAGGCTTGCAGTCCACCTGCAGCAACATGAAAGGTTGCAGCTTCTTTAAGAGTTGCATGATCAATCCCTTCCACGCTTGTGGTTGTAACAAAGGTTTGCACTTTTCCCTGTATGGTGTTTAACAGATGGGACTGCCGGTAATCATCAAGCTCTGAAAGAACATCATCCAAAAGAAGGATTGGGTATTCTCCTATCTCTTCTTTGATCAATTCAATCTCTGCAAGCTTTAAGGATAAGGCTGTTGTCCGCTGCTGTCCCTGCGATCCAAATGTCTGCACATCCCGCTCGTTGACATAAAAAAGAAGATCATCGCGGTGCGGACCGGCAAGCGTTACGCCGCGCTCAATTTCTCTATCTTTTATTTTATCAAACTTTTCGAGATACTCTTCATTCATTTTCGACAAATCTGGTTCTTCTGATACCTCTATAGCTGTTTTGTATTCTATTCTTAACGTTTCAAGGTCTCTTGAGATTCCTGAATGAATCGGCTGAGCCCATTTTTGCAGCTGGTCTATAAATTGCCGGCGCTTCAGAACAAGTCTTGAAGCCACTTCGCTAAGCTGGACAGTCAGCACTTCGAGTATTGTTTTGTCACTCTGCCTTTTTGTCTGAAGCTGTTTTAAATAATGGTTGCGCTGCTGCAGTATTTTTTGGTACTGGCTTAGATCATGCAGATAGACTGCAGATACCTGGCCGATCTCCATATCAATAAACCGTCTGCGCACTTGAGGACTTCCTTTAACAAGATTCAGATCTTCAGGTGCAAACATAATGACATTAATAGCACCAATATACTGGCTTAGCTTTTTCTGTTCAATATGATTTACCTTTGCTTTTTTGCCCTTTAGTGAAAGGACAAGCTGAACGGGAATCGAACCGTTGTGTTTTACCACCCTGCCCTCTATTTTAGCATATTCTTCATCCCAGCGGATAAGATCTTTATCATTCGTGGTCCGGTGGGATTTTGCCATGGCAAGAACATAGATGGCCTCCATCATATTCGTTTTCCCTTGTGCATTCTCTCCTAAAATCACATTGACTTTATTATCAAACGTAATTGAAAGCTCAGGATAATTTCTATAATTTTTTAAATTCAATTCTGATATATACAATTTGCCACCAACTTTGCATGACTTAAGAAAAGCGGTCTTCCTTTCTTTAGCTAAAAAGGCGCTTATGACCTTGAGGGGCTAGGCTGCTTGGACAAATCAACTGATACAGCCTGTGATCACTCAGCAGAAATTTACTTACTAATTTTTTAAAAAGGCTGTTTTCGCAAACTTTGTTGCTATGAAATAGTATTGGGAATGATTGATTTCCGCTCCAATCAACCTAAATAATTTTTATTCAAAGAACCTATGTAAAAACAACAATTTTTTAGAAAAGAGCTTTTTTAAAAACCAAGGAGGTGCTTATGATCTCGCAATGACAAAGACGCCTGCTCCTTGGATCTCAATTACGTCTTCTTCGTAAAGCTTTCTGCCTCTCCGGTTTTCAGGTTCCCCGTTTACAGTGATTTCATGTTCGGATAGGAACCATTTGGCCATGCCTCCGGACTGAATGATATCAGCATGTTTTAAAAACTGGCCTAATGTAATAATGTCTGTCTCAATTTTAACTTGCTGGCGGTTTGACATCCCCGCTCGCCTCCTTCATTAACAAAAATGGTTATCCACATGTGGAAAAGTATTTTCAGCAGAGTATTTTCCATAGCAGTAAAGAAAGCTACTAGCAATCAGTCTAGTAGCGTTCATTGTATCAGAAAATATTCTCTATATTAGCGTTCTAAATGTTTTTAGAAGGCTCTTTTCTTAAACTTTTTTCAGTAAGTACGAACAGGAAGAATCAGTTGAAGGATGGAATTATCATCAGGAATCGTAATAACAAATGGTCTCATGGCACCGGTAAAGCTCACCATGATTTCAGATCCTTCCAATGCTTTTAACGCATCCAGCATATATTTTGCACTAAAGGAGATTTTTAATTCTTCTCCTTCTGTTTTTTGGGTTTGAACCTCTTCAATGACTTTCCCTATTTCAGGTGAGTTAGAGGAAATTTCAACCATTGCATTCGGAATGGTAGCCAGTTTCACAACATTGTTTCTTCCCTCTCTTGCAAGAAGGGAGGCTCTGTCGATTGCCTGCAAAAATTCTTTTGTCGAAACATGAACAACTGTTTTGCTTTCACTTGGAATAAGCCTTGACGTATCTGGATAATTCCCATCAAGTAATCTTGAGAAAAAGAGAAGATTTCTTGTTTTGAATAAAACCTGATTCTCCGTAATAACAATATTAACAAGTTCATTTGTATCATCAAGAAGCTTGTTTAATTCATTCAGGCTTTTCCCAGGAATCACGACATTATGGCTCGATTCAAGCTCTGTTTGAATAGGCGCTTTCCTAAGTCCTAGTCTGTGACTGTCTGTAGCAACACAAATCAGTTCGCCATTTTCCAGTCTCCAGTTTACCCCAGTTAGGATCGGTCTTGTTTCTGAAGTGGAAACCGCAAAAACAGTCTGGCGGATCATCGTTTTCAATAGATCCGTCGGAATTTTAAAAACATTGTTTTCTTCGATCTGAGGCAATTGCGGATATTCTTCTGCATCAAGTCCATTCAGGTTAAATTCTGCTTTTCCGGAACGGATAACAACTAGCAGGTGGTTTTCAATTGTAATTTCTACTGCATCCATTGGCAGCTTTTTAACAATTTCACTGAAAAATCTCGCCTGCAGGACAATGCTTCCTGACTGAATGACTTCTACGTTTTCTTTTCCATTTTCTTCTGTTGGGATGAAAGATTCGATTGAAATATCAGAATCGCTTCCTGTAAATGTGACTCCTTCTTCTGTTGCCACAATTTTAATCCCTGTTAGAATCGGAATCGTTGTTCTGGATGAAACAGCCTTCATCACGTCTTGTACACTTGCTGATAACTTATCTCTCTGAATAACAAATTTCATTTATTGGATCCTCCTTTTAATCGCGAAGGGCAGTATTCTATTAATTATTTTTTTAAAAAAAGTAGTAGAAGTAGTAATAGGGCCTGTGGATATGTGTATAACTCCAAAATAGAAAGGAAACACAGTCTATCCACATGTGGACAGACTGTGTATGTCTCTCTCTCATTTATGCACAGTATTCAGGGTGCTCTATGCTTTGAGCATTTCCTGAATCTCTTTAATTTGCCGTTTGAGCATATCATCCGACTGCAGCATCCTGCTGATTTTCTCATGAGCATGGATTACGGTTGTGTGATCTCTTCCTCCAAATTCCTCTCCGATTTTAGGCAGAGAAGAATCAGTCAGTTCACGGGATAAGTACATCGCAATCTGACGGGGAAAGGCCACAGACTTTGTCCGTTTTTTAGCTTTGAAGTCTTCCAGTCTGATCTGATAATGCTGGCCAACTGTTTTTTGAATATCCTGGATCGTGACAATCCTAGGCTTTGAGCTTGGAATAATATCTTTTAACGCTTCTGCTGCAAGATCTGCATTAATGTCTTTATTGATAAGCGAAGAATAAGCTACAACACGTATAAGTGCACCTTCAAGTTCTCGAATATTGCTATCAATTTGGTTTGCTATATAGAGCATAACCTCATTAGGAATGTCGAGCCCTTCGGCTTTTGCTTTTTTGCGAAGGATGGCAATCCTCGTCTCCAAATCTGGAGGAGTAATATCTGTAATCAGCCCCCATTCGAAACGGGACCGCAAACGATCTTCAAGAGTTGGAATCTCTTTTGGCGGACGGTCACTGGAAATGACAATCTGCTTGCTCTCTTCATGGAGTGTATTGAATGTATGGAAAAACTCTTCCTGGGTTTGTTCTTTTCCCGCAAGGAACTGAATATCATCTATTAGCAGAACATCCACGCTTCGATATTTATTGCGGAAATCGACAGCTTTATTGTCCCGGATCGAGTTAATGAATTCATTGGTGAATTTCTCTGAAGAAAGGTATACAACCTTTGCTGACGGCTTGTGATCCAGTACATAATGACCGATTGCATGCATTAAATGTGTTTTTCCAAGACCTACGCCTCCATATATAAACAATGGATTATAGGCTTTGGCCGGTGCTTCTGCTACTGCAAGAGATGCAGCATGGGCAAACCGGTTTCCCGATCCAATAACAAACGTGTCAAAAGTATATTTTGGATTCAGCATGTTCCGGGGAAGTTCGGTTTGTTCATCTTCGTCTTTGGACAAGTGTCTGATAGGTGTTTTTGGCAAGATCTCTTCTTCATTCTGGTTAGCCGGGATGACAAATTTAATAGCCAGCTCTTCCCCGGTTAAATCGTAAATAGTCTGGGCAATCAAATGCAGATACCTTGATTCCAGCCAATCTCTGGCAAATTCATTTGGAGCTGTAATGGTTAGGGTATCACCTTGAAGACCATGTGCTTTTGTCGATTTCAGCCAGGTGTCAAAGCTAGGTTTGCTGAGTTTTTTTTCAATTTGCCCTAGTGCCCTGTTCCAGAGATCAGAGATATTTTCCATATGGCATGTTTCCCTCCTTTATCCAAGGTTTCTCTTTATCTATTTTGATTTAGGTTTCATAGATGAATCAAAGCACGAAAAAGAGCAGCTGCTTCATTTGTACAAGCTTTGTACAACCGCGAAAAATCGTAGTTGTATAAATATACAATTGCAGCTGATTGTTGAAAAATATATAATATAGTAGAAAAGTGTCTTTTCGACAATATCCACCACTTGTGGAAAACTTACATCACAGGCTGTTGCTAATTTTTCCACAACTTATCCACACTTTGTGGATAAAAGAAAAGGCGGGTAACTTTTTACAGAGTTAAAACACAAATATAATATCAAAATTAACCGCTGGTTGCAAGACACTCTAAAGACTTATCCACACAGGGAACATCCTGTCGAAAAAACTTGTCCACAAGAAAAGATTATGTGAAAATCCTGTCGATAAGGGCTGTGGATAACAAATTTAGCCCGAAAAAATTATCCACAGGGCCGGAAATTTCCCGAAAAGAATTTTTCCGAAGAAAGAAATATTTTTATAGAGTTGACAATTCCCTTACCTGTTCTCTATAATCAAAAAGACTGTCTTTAACAGCTATTCCTCAGGGAGGTGCATATAATGAAAAGAACTTATCAACCAAATAAACGTAAACATAGCAAAGTTCATGGCTTCCGCAGCCGTATGAGTTCAGCGAACGGCCGTAAAGTATTGGCTCGCCGTCGCCGTAAAGGAAGAAAAGTATTATCCGCATAGTCCACTGAAAAATGTCAGTGGTCTTTTTTTTACATGTCCTGCAGAAATCCAGGATGGACCGTTTATAAGGAAGAGGAATAAGAAATACTGTAGCTGGATCACAGTTAAAATGGACATCCTGGCAAAGCGGGTAACCAGTAGCTTGCTTTTTCTAAACTGGAGAGCAGGAGTACCGGAGATGAGAAAATGAAGAAGAGAAACCGAATTAAAAAAAATGACGATTTTCAAGATGTATTCAAAAAAGGAAAATCAATGGCCAACCGCCAATTTGTTATATACATGCTGGACAACCCCGAAGAGAAGGAATTTCGTTTGGGCCTATCAGTCAGCAAAAAGATTGGGAATGCCGTAACACGCAACAGGGTTAAACGCCTAATTCGCCAAATCTTTCAAGAAGAGAAAGAATCCTTGCTAAAAGGCAGGGATTATATTGTTATCGCTAGGAAACCAGCGGCCGAAATGAATTACCAGGAAGTAAAAAGCAGCCTGTTTCATCTTTTCAAAAAAACAAAAGTGCATCAGAAAAAGAAAGCTTCTGATCAGCATTCTAATCAGAAATGAGACAAGTATTTTTGCTGAAAAGATGATAAAATACAGATAAAATTTTAAGATTTATTAAAGGAAAATAAGGGGTGCCATGCTAAGTAAGCTTTGCTTGGACCTGTACATAATTCGTCTAAGGCGAAGAATTAAGTGTTAGGAGGAAATAAGGATTGAAGAAGAAGCATATTGTTTTGCTTTTCATGCTTGTCGGTCTGGTAGCGCTGATGTCAGGATGTACACAAGTCAATCAGCCGATTAATGCTCAAAGCACTGGGTTTTGGAATCAATATATTGTTTACCCGCTTTCACAGCTCATAACCTATGTGGCCGAATTAACAGGCAATAACTATGGGCTTTCAATTATCATTGTTACGATTCTAGTAAGGCTTGTTATCCTTCCGCTGATGATCAAGCAGCTGAGAAGCTCGAAAGCCATGCAGGATCTGCAGCCTGAAATGAAGCTGCTTCGTGAAAAATACAGCTCTAAAGATCAGCAGACACAGCAAAAGCTTCAAAAAGAAACGATGGAACTCTTCCAAAAGCATGGTGTTAACCCTCTTGCAGGATGTTTTCCATTAATAGTGCAAATGCCGATCCTGATCGGTTTCTACCATGCAATTATGAGAACAAGAGCTATTGCGGAACACAGCTTCCTTTGGTTCGACCTTGGACATAAGGATCCCTACTACATTCTTCCAATTGTAGCGGGTGTTGCAACCTTCATTCAGCAAAAACTGATGATGGCTGGAACAGCAAATCAAAATCCGCAAATGGCAATGATGGTCTGGCTTATGCCGATCATGATTATCATCTTTGCCATTAACTTCCCTGCAGCTCTGTCGCTGTATTGGGTGGTCGGTAACATTTTCATGATCTTACAAACATTGCTAATTAATAAACCTAAGCTGAGAACTAGCCCAGATCCAACTACAGGTCCTAAACTGCAAAAAGCAGGAGGAAAGAAAAAGTGAAAGAGATAACTGCTACCGGACTTACCGTCGATGAAGCAGTACATTCCGCACTAAAAGATCTGAAAGCTAAAGAAAAAGAAGTCGAGATTCATGTAATTGACCAAGGCAAAAAAGGCTTCCTCGGCATCTTCGGCCAAAAGCCTGCCATTGTTCAAGTGAAGCTGAAGAAAGACCCTATTCAGGATACTCTTCTGTTCCTGGAAGACGTTATTCGGAAAATGGGCGTACAAGCTAACATCTCGTTTAAACATGAAGGTAGGGAAGCTACGTTTAATATTGAAGGCGACGACATCGCCGTCTTGATCGGTAAAAGAGGACAAACCCTCAATTCCCTTCAATATTTGGCCCAGCTTGCTGCGAACCGCAGCTCTGATCATTACCTGCATGTCATCGTTGACGCTGAAAATTACCGGACCCGCCGGGAAGAGACGCTCATTCAGCTTGCCAACCGCCTGGCAGATCAGGCAGTCAAAACAGCAAATGACGTTAAGCTCGAACCAATGCCAAGCTACGAAAGAAAAGTCATTCACACTGCACTGGTGCACAACCAAAAAATTACAACCTATTCTGTTGGAGAAGAGCCAAAAAGGCATCTCGTCATATCTCCCAGAAAAAAATAGAATCCGCCGCGAAATGCTGGCGGATTTTTTTTTACAGGTTACGAACAAATCTGGGTCCGTGGATATAAGTTCTAAAAAGAGAATTGGGATTTTCCTGATAGCCTGCTTGGCTCGTAAGAAGAAGAGTTTCACTTGTAAGAAGGGCACCTTGGCTCGTGGAAAGGGAGTTTGGACAGTAGGAAGCCTTGTTTGGCATGTTGAACTCCGTTTATGGTCAGTAAGCCATTGAAGGAGAATGAAATTAGTGTAAAAATTACTTTTTCAAGCTTTAAAAGATAGGAATAAACTCCATGCAGCCAGTTGTGAAATAGAATCTGGCTTGTTCTTATAAAAAAGGGTTGAAATGATCCTGAAAAGATTAAAGTGCAGCTGTAAGCCGGAAGTTTATCAATCTTCTTTTTTTCGAATATTCCGCTGATATATCGCCTTCCGTCGATATGTTGCTGTCTTCCACTGAAAAGTTTCTGAATGCCGCTGAAATATTGCAGCGAACCGCTGGTATACTTCGCCGTCCGCTGATATATTCGTGATTGAACATATCATGAAAATTGGATTGGATGGTAAGCACGATTCCGCATATGTATAGTGAAACTCAACTTCCGGATAGCAGCTTGTTTAGGCTTCAAAAACCATTTTAGATGAGACTGGTCTTGCGGCGGGGATCTTACTATAAATCCGGGAGACTAGTCGGCTCCGCTTTTCTCTGTCCAGCTGCAGCGGCTAGCCCCTCGAGTCGCTTCGAAAAAACCCCAAAAGTCAAACCCGGACTTTTCGGATTTTTCCTCCAGCGCTTGTCGGGGCTGACAAGCCGCTTTCGCTTTTCTCTGTCCAGCTGCAGCTGCTAGCCCTTCCGCTTTTCTAATTATATTGTTATTCACATGTGGATAAGATAAAATAAGGACGAATTGGTCTTCTTTGTTGTGGATAACAATCATCTTCTTATAACTTCCTTTTGACTGCTAATTATGGTATCTTTAAAATTTGATGACTCCTCATATAAAAAACTTTTCCTATAGATTGCAATTTGGACAGAAACGAGGTGAACAGCATGGAATTTGATACAATTGCAGCCATATCCACTCCAATGGGAGAGGGAGCAATTGCGATTGTCCGTTTGAGCGGTGAACAAGCTATCCCTATCGCAGATCGTCTTTTTAAAGGACCTGCAGGCAAGAAATTGTCAGAGGTGGCCTCTCATACGATTCATTATGGAAATATACTTGAACAGCCTTCAGGCCTCGTAGTAGAAGAAGTGATGGTCTCTGTTATGAAAGGGCCTAAGACCTTTACTAGGGAAGATGTGGTGGAAATTAACTGCCACGGAGGCATTGTTTCAGTCAACCGTGTTCTGCAGCTGGCACTTGATGCCGGAGCACGTCTTGCTGAGCCAGGAGAGTTTACGAAAAGGGCTTTCTTAAATGGGCGGATTGATTTATCACAGGCTGAGGCCGTTATGGATTTGATCCGCGCAAAAACCGATAGAGCCATGAACGTCGCAATCGGACAAATGGAAGGCCGTTTATCAAGACTTGTCAGGACGCTGAGACAGGAGATTCTTGAGACACTGGCACATGTAGAAGTGAATATAGATTACCCTGAATACGATGATGTCGAGGAAATGACTCATCACTTGCTTGTAGAAAAAGCGACAAAAGTAAAAATTGAGCTGGAGAAGCTTTTACAAACGGCGGAACAGGGAAAAATATTAAGAGAAGGGCTGTCGACCGTTATTATCGGAAGGCCGAATGTCGGCAAATCTTCCCTTCTGAACAGCCTTGTTCATGAGGCGAAGGCAATTGTTACAGATGTGCCAGGCACAACAAGGGATGTTATCGAAGAATATGTAAGTGTCAGAGGAGTTCCTCTTCGCCTAGTTGATACAGCGGGTATCCGTGAGACAGAGGACATCGTTGAAAGAATTGGGGTAGAGCGCTCAAGGCAGGTTCTCAAAGAGGCGGACCTCATTCTTCTTGTTCTCAATAATAATGAAATCCTTTCAGATGAGGATGAAAAATTATTTGAAGCGGTTAGCGGGATGGATGTCATTGTTATCGTTAATAAAACGGATTTGCCAAACCAGATTGATATGAGTCTGGTTGAAAAACTCGCTGGCGGGCAGCCTGTTGTCACCACTTCCTTAAAGGAAGAAGAAGGGATCGATAAGCTTGAGGAAGCAATTCAGTCTCTTTTCTTTGCGGGGAACGTCCAAGCAGGCGATTTAACGTATGTTTCCAATACAAGACACATTGCCTTAATCAGGCAGGCTCTAAGAGCGATCGATGATGCTTTAAACGGGATTGCTCAGGATATTCCGATTGATATGGTTCAAATAGATATGACGCGTGCATGGGAAATTCTTGGTGAAATTATTGGAGATTCTGTGCATGAAAGTTTAATTGATCAATTATTTTCGCAGTTTTGCCTTGGGAAATAGAATTAATAGGAGGGAAACACAGTGGCATACCACGCAGGAGATTATGATGTAATTGTGGTAGGTGCTGGCCATGCAGGTGTTGAGGCCGGTCTTGCAGCTGCAAGGCTGGGCGCTAAAACACTCGTTTTGACCATCAACTTGGATATGGTCGCTTTTATGCCGTGTAATCCGTCAGTCGGCGGTCCTGCAAAAGGAATTGTCGTCCGCGAAATTGACGCACTCGGCGGAGAAATGGGTAAAAACATTGATAAAACCCATATACAAATGAGAATGCTGAATACAGGAAAAGGACCTGCTGTTCGAGCTTTGCGCGCTCAAGCAGACAAATTCCTTTATCAGAATGAAATGAAAAAGACGCTGGAAAAGGAACCCAACCTGACTCTTGTACAGGGAATGGTAGAAAGACTGATTGTAGAAGATGGAGAATGCCGTGGTGTTATTACAAAAACTGGCGCTGAGTACCGTTCCGAAACGGTTGTTATTACAACAGGTACGTTTCTTCGCGGCCGAATCATTCTTGGCGAGCTTTCTTATTCAAGCGGGCCGAATAACCAGCAGCCTTCTATCAAGCTTTCTGAGCACCTTGAGGAGCTTGGTTTTGATCTCGTTCGCTTCAAAACAGGAACTCCGCCCCGTGTGGACAGTAAAACAATTGACTACAGCAAAACTGAAATTCAGCCTGGCGATGAAGTGCCAAGGGCTTTCTCATATGAAACAACAAAGTATATTACAGATCAGCTGCCATGCTGGCTGACATATACGAGTGAACACACCCACAAAATCATTGATGCAAACCTACATCGTTCCCCAATGTATTCAGGAATGATAAAAGGAACTGGACCGCGCTACTGTCCATCTATTGAAGACAAAGTTGTCCGTTTTAATGATAAGCCTCGCCATCAAATCTTCCTTGAGCCGGAAGGCAGAAATACAGAGGAAGTGTATGTTCAAGGTCTTTCCACAAGTCTTCCGGAAGACGTGCAGAAAGAAATTTTAAGCACCATTCCAGGTCTGGAAAACGTTCAGATGATGCGTCCTGGCTATGCGATTGAATATGATGCCATCGTTCCGACTCAGCTTTGGCCTACTTTGGAAACCAAAAAGGTACCAGGCCTCTATACGGCAGGTCAAATTAATGGAACATCCGGATATGAAGAAGCAGCCGGACAAGGCATTATGGCCGGTATCAATGCTGGCTTGAAAGCTTTAGGAAGAGAAGAACTGATCTTGGCTCGTTCTGATGCCTATATCGGCGTTTTGATCGATGATTTAGTCACAAAAGGAACAAGTGAACCGTATCGTTTGTTAACGTCAAGAGCTGAATATCGTCTTCTTTTGAGACATGACAATGCAGATCTTCGCCTGACAGAAATCGGTCATAAAATTGGCATGATTAAAGAAGAGCGCTATGAAAGGTTCTTAAAGAAAAAAGAGGCGGTTGAAAATGAAAAGGCCCGCCTGCTTTCTATCTTTATCAAGCCTTCAAAAGAAGTACAGGAACTGATCGTTTCCATGGGCGGCAGCGAACTGAAAGATGGCATAAGAGCATCTGATTTGTTAAAGCGCCCTGAAATGAACTACAGTCATATCAATCTCCTTGCTCCTGCAGAAGAAGCGGTCAGCTCCGATGTTGCAGAGCAGGTTGAAATACAGATCAAATATGAAGGCTATATTGAAAAATCCCTTCAGCAGGTTGATAAACTAAAAAAAATGGAGAACAAAAAAATTCCTGAGAATATTGATTATGATGACATAAGTAGTTTAGCATCAGAAGCAAGACAGAAACTGAAACAAGTCCGTCCGCTTTCAGTTGCACAGGCTTCGCGTATTTCAGGTGTAAACCCTGCGGATGTTTCTATATTGCTTGTTTATCTGGAACAAGGCAGAATCGCACGGGTAGCAAACGAATAACAGTCAGAAAGGTTTTGGATATGGAGCTGTCAAACTTTCAAGAAAAGCTGGAGGAGAAAGGAATATCCCTTTCTCCAGCTCAGCTTTCCCAATTTGATAAGTACTATGAACTGCTGGTTGAATGGAATGAAAAAATGAATTTAACTTCCATAACGGAAAAGAGGGAAGTCTATTTAAAGCATTTTTATGACTCTATAACAGCTGCTTTTTACTTTGATTTCACTAAGCCGATATCTCTTTGTGATGTTGGTGCAGGAGCGGGCTTTCCAAGCCTTCCGATTAAAATCTGTTTTCCGGAGCTTTCTGTGACCATTGTTGATTCATTGAACAAACGAATCACCTTCTTGGAGCATTTGGCAAAAGAGTTAGGGCTATCAAACGTTACGTTCTGCCATGACAGAGCAGAAACATTTGGCCAGAACAAAGCATTTCGGGAAAAATTTGATGTCGTCACTGCAAGAGCAGTAGCAAGAATGTCCGTCTTAAGCGAACTCTGCATGCCTCTTGTAAAAACAGGCGGTTCATTCATCGCCATGAAAGCAGCATCTGCAAAAGATGAAATGAATGCTGCTGAAAAAGCGATCAAGCTGCTGGGAGGAAAAGTGGAAAACACCCATACCTTCGAACTGCCAATTGAAAATAGTGACCGAAGCATCATTATCATCAATAAATTGAAGCCAACACCTGCTAAGTATCCGCGCAAACCCGGAACACCGAATAAAACGCCGATTGAATAATACATACGACCTTTGAACTAACAAAAATTGGCGATTTGGTGTATTCCGGCAGGAAATAGGATAAGGCAGATAGAATTATAAATTGGTAGTTTCTAAAGGTGGTGTAGGGACATGAAGCATCCGTTTTCTCGTTTCTTCGGAGTTGGAGAAAAGGAAGAAACAGAACTAAATCAGGAAGAAACTGAAACTGAAACTGAAGTGGAAAGAGACGAAATCAAGCAAATACCTGTTCATGAGATTATCCCAAACCGTTTTCAGCCGCGTACTATTTTTGCGGATGAAAAAATAGAAGAGCTGGCTGCAACAATCAGAACCCATGGCATCATTCAGCCAATTGTTGTCAGATTAGTGGATGGACAATATGAACTAATCGCTGGTGAACGCCGCTGGAGAGCTGTCCAAAAGCTAGGATGGGAAACTATCTCAGCGATTATCAAGGACTTCAGCGATACAGAAACAGCTTCTGTAGCCCTGATTGAGAATCTTCAGCGCGAGGAACTTTCTGCGATTGAGGAAGCTATTGCTTATGCCAAGCTCCTCGAGCTTCATCAGCTGACCCAGGAAGCTCTTGCTCAGCGTCTTGGAAAAGGCCAGTCAACGGTTGCCAACAAGCTTCGTCTGCTGAAGCTTCCAGAAGAAGTACAAAATGCCCTCCTTCAAAAAAGCATTACAGAACGCCATGCGAGAGCACTTATTCCTCTAAAACTTCCGGAGCTCCAAATCAAGCTGCTGGAAGAAATAGTCGAAAAGCAGCTGAATGTTAAACAAACAGAAGACCGTGTGGTTAAAATGCTCGAGAAGGATGAGCCGAAGCCGAAGCCGAGAAGAAAAGCATTTAGCAGAGATACAAGGATTGCCATGAACACGATCCGCCAATCCCTGTCGATGGTGGCAGATACCGGTGTGAAAATAAATGCTGAAGAAGAAGAATTTGAAGAATTTATTCAGTTTACTATCCGAATTCCTAAATAACTCTCCCTCCTTATGGACGGAGAGTTTTCTTTTATGGAATAAGCTGAATTCTGCCTGGGATTTGGGTTTTATGGCTGAATTTTGCATAAAATAAGGGGTTCCTATGATTAGAAACGAGTTTTTTTCTATCATGGACTGAATTTTATGGAATATTATAAGATATTGAGGGGTTAAAAGCGCTGACAGAGATTTTAAGAGCGGCTACAAAGATTTAAGAGCGCTGACAGAGATTTAAGAGCGCTCACAAAGATTTAAGAGCAATGCCATAATTCTAAAGCCCAAAACGAGATGTATGAATCCCTCTCAGCATCCTAAAGAATAGCATCGAATCCATACTATTTCCCTCCTGCATATTTACCGTCATTAATGAGCTTTCTATATTTCCCATCCTGTTCTTTAACTGCTATTGCTTCATCAGTACTCACGCCTTTAATGGCAAAGTATTTCGTCCCTTTTTCATACTTGTTGGAGAAGTTTCCTGAGTAGGTACCTTCCCCATCTGAGTACTTTGTTACTTCTCCAATTTCCTTTGTGATTTCATCAACATATTTATCGCTTTCTTTATAAATATGTCCATTCCACACAACAAATTCATAGGACCATTTAGAAGCGCTGCTGTTTAAACAGCCAGTTGTAACCGAAAGGAAAAAAGCTGCCATAATGAAAAGAATTGCGCCCTTTTTATACTTCAAAACTGCTCCGCCTCCTCTCCTTTTTACAAAATAAACGGCCAGTTTAATATATTCATATCCAAGAAGGTAATTCCCTTTATTTTACATTTGTAAAGCAAGAATGAAACGTTCTAAAGCATCATCTTTCCGCTGAAAATTCTCTTATGCTTTTTTGTAGTAAAAAAAACAAATTGTGAGAATTTTTTTGTTAAAATAGATAGATGACAGATTAGATTTTTGTGAATGTCGAAAGTAGGTGGCAACGTGGGAAGAATTATTGCTGTAGCCAACCAAAAAGGAGGCGTGGGGAAAACCACTACCTCAGTAAATCTTGGAGCGTGTCTTGCGTACATAGGAAAAAAGGTCCTCCTCGTAGATATTGATCCGCAAGGGAACGCAACAAGCGGGATTGGTGTTGATAAGGCAGAAGTTAATCATTGTGTCTATGATATTTTAGTAGACGACATTAGTGCAGCAGAAGTGATTAAAGCTTCTGTCGTTGAGAATCTCGATGTAATACCCGCAACAATCCAGCTTGCAGGAGCTGAAATTGAATTGGTTCCGACCATTTCAAGAGAGGTCCGCCTGAAGCGCGCTATTGAAAAAGTAAAACAAAACTATGATTATATTATTATTGACTGCCCTCCATCTCTGGGGCTCCTGACAATAAATGCACTCACTGCATCAGATTCTGTCATTATTCCAGTCCAATGTGAATATTACGCTCTTGAAGGACTGAGCCAGCTGTTAAACACAGTCCGTCTTGTTCAAAAGCATTTAAACACGGAGTTGATGATTGAAGGCGTTCTTCTGACAATGCTTGATGCGAGAACCAATCTTGGCATCCAGGTAATTGAAGAAGTGAAAAAATATTTCAGGGAAAAAGTTTATAAAACGATTATTCCAAGAAATGTCCGCCTTAGCGAAGCACCAAGTCATGGCCAGCCTATTATCCTGTATGATGCCCGCTCAAGGGGCGCAGAAGTATATCTAGATTTTGCGAAGGAAGTGGTTGTCAATGGCTAAAGGTCTTGGAAAAGGGATTGGTGCCCTATTTCCGGAAATGGAAGCCGGCAAAGGTGAAGCGATTCAGGAATTAAAGCTGAAAGAACTGCGGCCGAATCCTTATCAGCCCCGCAAATTCTTTCAAGAGGAAGCAATTGAGGAATTGAAGGAATCCATTCTTCAGCACGGCATCCTACAGCCTCTTATTGTCAGGAAATCGATTAAAGGGTATGACATCGTAGCAGGCGAAAGAAGGTACAGAGCTGCCAAAGCGGCGAAATTAACAACCGTACCTGCTGTTGTGCGCGATCTTACTGAGCAGCAGATGATGGAAATTGCTCTGCTTGAGAATCTTCAGCGGGAGGATCTGACTTCCATTGAAGAAGCAAGAGCTTATCATTCTCTAATGGAGCAGCTTGAGCTTACACAAGAAGAACTGGCAAAGCGGCTTGGAAAAAGCAGGCCTCACATTGCCAATCACGTCAGGCTTTTGGCCCTCCCTTCTTCTATTCAGAATCTGATTACAGATGGGAAGCTTACAATGGGACATGGCCGAACGCTTCTCGGACTGAAAAAGAAGGATAGACTGGATGCACTTGTCCAAAAAATCCTGAAGGAATCGCTCAATGTCCGTCAGGTGGAGCAGCTTGTGCAGCTTCTTAATGAAGGCTCTGTAAAGGAAACGAAAAAGGAAAAACCTGAAAAAGACATTTTCTTCAAAGAACGGGAGAATTATTTTCAGGAATATTTCGGGACAGCCGTCAACATTAATCAGAAAAAGGATAAAGGAACCATTGAAATTGAGTTTTACAACAAAAATGATCTGGACCGAATCCTGAAATTACTGGATGTTAAACAGCTTTCCTAACCATCTTGCTTTTGAAGGTGGTTTTTTTCTTTAGGCTGTTTTCGAGAGATTGTTGTTTTTCGTACATGCTTTTATCACGCATTTAGACTAGCATCGGGGCATCTTTTCTTGAAGTTTTTGCAATCCAATGGTTTCGAGGACTATATATAGGGTCATGAGCAACAAAGTTTAAGAAAAGAGCCATTCGCAAAAGACTGTTGCTAGTCGTATGTTTTAGAATACGTATGAGGATTAGCTTCGTGGCATCTTTTCTTGAAATTCACAGCTGTATTTTGCTATTTAATTAAATGAATGAAAGAACAACAAAGTTTAAGAAAAGAGGAAAACGATGGTTTTACTAGGGAGTATTGTGAATGGTGCCGCGATTATTGCGGGCACGCTGATTGGTCTTTTGCTCAGGAGAATTCCGGAGCGGATGAAAGAGACGGTTATGAACGGGATTGGACTGGCCGTTATGGTCCTTGGAATAACGATGGCGCTAAAAACGACAGATATCTTTTATGTGATTGTCAGTCTCGTCCTTGGTTCGATTCTCGGAGAATGGATGAATCTTGAGGGAAAACTGCTTGCTGTAGGACATTTCTTGGAAAATAAACTAAAACATTTTAAAACGGGAAATGTAGCGGAAGGCTTTGTTACAGCTACACTGATCTTTGTTATAGGCGCTATGTCAATCATCGGTGCATTAGACAGCGGGCTTAGAGGTGATCATGCTGTTCTTCTGACTAAATCAATGATAGATGGATTTACAAGCATCATTCTTGCAAGCACTCTTGGAGTTGGAGTCATGATTTCTGCGGTTCCGGTTTTTCTTTACGAAGGCTGCATTGCCCTGCTTGCAAATGTCATCCATCAATACATAAATGATGAGCTGCTGAAATTGCTGATCTCCGAAATTACGGCAACGGGCGGTGTGCTTATTCTTGCTATAGGGATCAATATAATGAATATAAAGGCAATCCGGGTAGCTAATATGCTGCCAAGCCTTTTTGTGATCATTTTACTGATTGCTTTTAAATATTTGATTCACTGGGCCTGATGCTTCTGTTCAGCCAGCTTTTTTTCGGAGCCGGCAAATTAGTCTTGCTGTATTGCTTTTCAGCTTCCAAAATACTCGCAGCAATCAGATTTGCCATTGAAAAAACTAGATGAAGACGGGTGTTCTGCAAAACGAAAAACTCCATAAAGCCGCTTACATTCACTATTCCTGTGATATGCATATCTCCGACTGGAGGAAGCTCCTTATTCACCCCTGCTCCTGGCTTGATAGGTCCTGGAGCGATTTGGAAGGTGCCCACGTTTTTGAGTCTGCCGAGACAGGCATCGACTGCTATAATAAACGGATGATGGTGTGTTTGATGAATGCGGGAAATGCTTTCTTCTAGATTTACCGCATGGACGGGATCTTTCAGAGTACCGTAAACGTGGAATGAAGAAGGCATCATTTCCTCAAGCCTTGAACCAACAAGCGGACCCAAGCTGTCTCCTGTTGAGCGGTCTGTGCCGATGCAAAGCACAACGATTGGCCTATGAAGGATTTTCGGAAGAAGCTGGTGAATACCGGCTGATAAAAGGTCAAGCGCGTTAACATCTTCGTAAGAAATTCTTTCGGGTTCTTTAAAAGGCGAAAAAAGGCCGGTTTTCAGATTCATAGTTTCCAACTCCCTCTGCTTAGTAGTAACAGTATACGGATTTTTATTTGGTTCTATACTTAGGGGAGAGAAGTTTTATGCTTTCACAGATTGCTATTAATCAGTGCATAAAATTGATAATATAAAAAGTAGAAATGTACGGATAGACTGCCTTTAGCAGGCAGCTCAAATTCACTTCTATTTCATCAAACTTGCTAAATAGCCTTTTGCATAAGGGCAGATAAGGAGGGTGATGGACCCGTGAAAAAAGCAAATTTCCTCGATCGAATAACGCAGGAAACCTTCTGGATTGGTCTTGGTGAAGGAATCTTAAAAATTATTCTGATCCTTATTATTTCCACTATTTTTATCAGGCTTGGAAAACTGGCGATCAGAAAAATCTTTGTTTTTAGGACGAAGGCACCCTTGCGTGTATCGGAAAGAAGAGAACTGACGCTCACGAAGCTTTTGGAAAACATATTAACGTATGTCGTTTATTTTATTGCTTTAATGATGATCCTCGAAATCCTTACTATTAACGTCACTTCACTTATAGCAGGAGCAGGTATTGTAGGACTTGCTGTAGGGTTTGGCGCACAAAACCTTGTGCGGGATATTATAACGGGATTCTTTATTATTTTTGAAGATCAGTTTTCGGTCGGAGATTACATAAAAGTAAACAGCTTCGAAGGAACAGTCGAGGAAATCGGCCTGAGAACAACAAAAATCAAAAGCTGGACAGGCGAATTGAATATTTTGCCGAATGGAAGCATTACAGAGGTAACGAATTTCTCGCTGCATAACAGTACAGCTGTTGTCGATCTGAATATTTCTTACGAGTCAGACATTAACCAAGTTGAGAAAATGATTTTCGAATTTTTACGGACACTTCCTGCAAAATATGAAGATATGGCCGGTATACCTGAGCTGCTTGGCGTCCAGAATTTTGGAGCCTCTGAAATCGTTCTCCGGATTGTCTGTGAAACAGCGCCAATGAGACACTGGTATGTTGCCAGGATGATCCGAAAAGAGATTAAGCTGCTATTTGATGAGAATGGAATTGAAATTCCTTTCCCTCGTATTATTATGTACGATAAGGATAAACAAAAAACTGCGCCTGGGGAGGGTGAAACAAGTGGCGGATAAGGAATTTGGTTTGAATGATGTTGTTGAAATGAAAAAAGCCCATCCATGCGGAGCTAACCGCTGGAGAATTATTCGCCTTGGAATGGATATCCGGATTAAATGCGAGGGATGCGCACACAGCGTTCTGATTCCCCGAAAAGATTTTACCAAAAAGATGAAAAAAGTTCTTGTGAAAAACGAAAAATCAGAAGAATAAAGCATGGAAACTGCCTGTCTTCATGCTTTTTCTTATTTCAACACAGTCAAGTTTAACAAAGCCTATTGAAAAGTAAGGAACAGGGAATAGTTCTTGTCTTTTCAAAGGTTCCTATCTATAATTGGTGAAGATTGAATTAGAAATTGCCGGCAATCCATCTGATTGCTTTGCTATAGAGGAGTGGAATAACAAATGGCATTAACTGCTGGAATCGTAGGCCTCCCAAACGTTGGTAAATCAACTCTTTTTAACGCTATTACTCAAGCAGGTGCAGAATCTGCAAACTACCCTTTCTGTACCATTGACCCGAATGTCGGTATTGTTGAAGTACCTGACTACCGTCTTCAAGCTCTTACCGATCTTGTAAAGCCCAAAAAAACGGTCCCTACTGCTTTTGAATTCACTGATATTGCAGGAATCGTGAAGGGCGCAAGCAAAGGAGAAGGACTTGGAAACAAGTTTCTCTCTCATATCCGCCAGGTTGACGCAATCTGCCATGTTGTACGCTGTTTTGCAGATGACAATATTACCCATGTAGCGGGTATAGTGGATCCGATTGCAGATATTGAAACCATCAATCTTGAACTGATTCTTGCAGATCTTGAGTCAATCGACAAACGGATCACCCGAGTGGAAAAATTGGCTAAACAAAAAGACAAGGATGCTATTGTTGAGCATGAGATTCTTGCTGAACTGAAAGATGCTTTTGAAAATGAAAGACCTGCCCGGTCCGTTTCCTTTACGGACGAGCAGATGAAAATTGTGAAACAGCTTCATCTTTTAACAAGCAAGCCAGTCCTTTATGTGGCGAATGTTTCTGAAGATGAAGCAGCCGATCCAGATGGCAACCCATATGTTCAAAAAGTGCGGGAATTTGCTGCTAATGAGCAAGCAGAGGTTATTGTGATCTGTGCAAAAATCGAATCTGAGATTGCTGAACTTGATGGCGAAGAAAAAGCGATGTTCCTTGAAGAGCTAGGCATCGAAGAATCAGGACTTGATCAGCTGATTAGAGCATCCTATAGCCTTCTAGGACTTGCTACTTACTTCACTGCAGGTGAGCAGGAAGTTCGTGCATGGACGTTTAAAAACGGGATGAAGGCTCCTCAATGTGCAGCCATTATCCATACGGACTTTGAACGTGGGTTTATCCGTGCGGAAACCGTTTCTTACAATGACCTGATGAATGCAGGGTCTATGGGCGGAGCACGCGAAGCCGGTAAAGTAAGACTTGAAGGAAAAGAATATGAAGTGAAAGACGGAGACATCATCCACTTCCGTTTCAACGTATAATTACGGGCACACAGGTTCATGCCTGTGTGTTTTTTTCAAAATTAATTTATATATTCATTGCACCGAAAAATGTCACCTTCCGCTTTTCTAATATATAAACTTGCAGAATTTCAATTAATTTGGTATAATTTCAACTTGTGAGTAATGAAATATTGCTCCTTGCCCTTTTACAGGGCCGTCTAGTCCAAAAGGAGGTGTAAAGTGTGAAGAATTATGAAATCATGTACATTGTTCGCCCTAACATTGAAGAGGATGCGAAGAAAGCTCTAGTTGAGCGTTTCAACACAATCCTAACTGATAATGGTGCGAACCTAACTGAAGCGAAAGAGTGGGGCAAACGCCGCCTAGCTTATGAAATCAACGATTTCCGCGATGGTTACTACATGCTACTTAAAATTTCTTCAGATTCAGCTGCCGTTCAAGAATTTGATCGTCTTGCGAAAATCAATGAAGATATTATCCGTCATATCGTAATTAAAGAAGAAGAATAATCGTAACTATAAATTTCAAATAAAGGATGGTCTTCATGATCAATCGTGTCGTTCTTGTCGGAAGACTTACAAAAGATCCTGAGCTTCGTTATACTCCAAGCGGTGCTGCAGTTGCTACTTTTACTCTTGCTGTGAATCGTACCTTTACGAATCAGTCAGGAGAAAGAGAAGCGGATTTCTTGAATATCGTCGTATGGCGCCGTCAGGCCGAAAATGTTGCCAACTTCTTAAAGAAGGGCAGCCTTACAGGTGTTGAAGGCCGCTTGCAATCTAGGAGCTACGAAGATCAAACAGGAAAACGCGTTTATGTGACGGAAGTCGTTGCAGACAGCGTGCAATTCCTTGAGCCGAAAGGCAGCAGCGGTGGAAACAATAACAGCAATCAATATGGCAGCGGATCCGGCGGTCAAGGTCAAAACCCGTACGGTTCAGAACAGCAGCGCGGAAATCAGGGACGAACCAGTTTTAATGATGACCCGTTTGCAAATGATGGACAACCGATTGATATCTCAGATGATGATTTGCCATTCTGATTACCGAATAAAAAATTTACATGAAAGGGGGATTTAACGATGGCAGGTGGACGCAGAGGCGGACGTGCAAAACGTCGTAAAGTGTGTTTCTTTACAGCTAACGGAATCACTCATATCGATTACAAAGATGTGGATCTTCTTAAAAAATTCGTTTCCGAACGCGGTAAAATCTTACCTCGTCGCGTAACTGGAACTAGCGCTAAATACCAACGTAAATTAACTGTTGCTATTAAACGCTCACGCCAAATGGCATTGCTTCCTTACGTATCAGGTGAATAATAGCATAGAAAAAAGGCAGTGAGGATCCCTTGCTGCTTTTTTTGCTTTTTAGAAGGCTCTTTTCTTAAACTTTGTTGTTTTTTCATCTTTATAAATGAATTCCGAGTATCTATACATATTTTCGAATTTTAAGAAAAGATGCCGCGATGCTAGTCTTTATGCTGTTTTGAATACAGCGAATATCAACAATCTTCGCGAGAACAACTTTTTAGAAAGATCCTGCGGTTCCAAACTATTTTGTGAACGGTTTGCTTATAAATACACGATTGTCATACAATAAACCTAAAGAGATATAAAGAGGTGAAGTTTTGAAGCGCGTCAATTCGATTACAGAAGGTGCCATGCTGCTGGCTTTATTTGCGGTCCTGACCCTTATTACAGCATACATACCTTTAGCAGGTGTTATTACTCTGCTTATCTATCCAATCATATTTATCCTTTATACGATAAGGCATCAATTGAAGACAGCATTTCTTTTATTGCTTGCTTTTGTTTTTTTGGCGGCTGTTCTTGGCCAGGCGGTCATGATACCTCAAACGTTCAGTTTCTGCTTGAGCGGTTTGGTGATGGGGTATTTTTATAAGAAAAAGAAATCAGGAACAGCGATTGCTGCAGGCGGTGTTGCCTATCTATTTGGTTTTGTTCTTATTTTTGGAAGCTATGCTTTTTTTCTGAATCTCTTTCCAAAAGGAGGGCTAGGTACATTTGTTGATGATACGATTCAGCAGGCACTTCCTATTCTGAAGCAATTCGGGCAGGAGGTTGATGCCAAAAAAGTAAACCAGATGAAAGATCAAATGCTGCAGATATCTACCTGATCCCGTCATGTCTCGCTATGATCGGTGCTTTCTACGCCTTTATTACGCACTGGATCGCATCAGCTGTACTAAAGCGGATGAACATGGCACCAGCAAAGCTTTTGCCCTTCAGAGAATGGAAACTTCCCCAAAGCATTGTGTGGTATTACTTGATCGTGATTGTTCTTGGAATGATGAATCTGGAAAAAGGAAGCTTGCCCTATTTGGCTGTTATAAATCTGTCAGCCCTTCTTCAATTGCTGCTGATTATTCAGGGTTTATCCTTCGTTTACTATTTTTTTCACAAAAAAGGATTTTCAATAGGATTTCCTATAACAATTACTGTTTTTACCATTTTCATTCCCTATTTGCTACAACTTGTTCGAATCTTAGGTATAATTGATTTAGGATTTGCCTTAAGAGGGAGAATTAAAGGCAGCTCAAACTGATTATTGCCCCGGAAATTTAAACGGTTTCACGGTTACAAGGAGCTGAAACAATATGCCAAGCTTTTATGAAAAACCTTTATTCCGCTATCCCATATATGCTTTGATTGGCGTGACAGTGATCGCAATTTTGGCCGTTTTCTATTTCAGCTGGATGCTTGGCATTGCTTTTACCCTCCTTTTAGGACTTGTCCTGTATTTCTTAAAACAGGCAGATTTGAAAATAAAGTCGGAAATGGAAGACTATATTTCGACCCTTTCGTATCGTCTGAAAAAAGTGGGAGAAGAAGCCCTGATGGAAATGCCCATCGGGATAATGCTGATCAATGACCAGTATTATATTGAATGGACCAACCCATTTCTGGCCTCTTGTTTTGATGAAGATACCTTGATTGGCCGCACTCTTTTTGATGTGGCTGAAGCCCTTGTACCTCTCATTAAGCAGGAGGTTGAGTCTGAAACGATTACACTTCACGACCGGAAATTCAGGGTTATTATTAAAAGAGAAGAGAGATTGCTCTACTTTTTTGATGTGACAGAGCAAACTCAAATAGAAAAGCAATATGAAAATGAACGCACAGTACTTGCTCTTATCTATCTTGATAATTATGATGAAGTAACACAGGGAATGGATGACCAGACCCGCAGCAATATAAACAGTGATGTCACATCGTTATTAAATAAGTGGGCGATTGATTATGGCTTGTTCCTGAAACGGGTCTCTTCTGAAAGATTTCTTGCTGTTTTGAATGAACATATTTTAGCAAAGCTTGAGCGGTCTAAATTTTCAATCCTTGATGAAGTTCGGGAGAAAACAACAGTCCAGAACGTCTCTTTGACATTGAGCATCGGGATTGGAGCCGGTCTGCACAGCCTGCAGGAGCTTGGAGATCTCGCACAGTCCAGTCTTGACCTTGCACTTGGACGCGGCGGAGATCAGGTTGCCATAAAGCAGCAGAACGGGAAGATTAAGTTCTATGGCGGCAGAACCAACCCGATGGAAAAGCGGACCCGTGTCAGAGCAAGGGTTATCTCCCATGCATTAAAAGAAATTGTGGCAGAAAGCGACAAAGTGCTCATTATGGGCCATAAAAATCCTGATATGGATTCTATTGGCTCTGCCATCGGTATCCTGAAGGTTGCCCAGGTGAATGGAAAACAGGGCTATATCGTATTGGATGAAAACGAGATCAGCTCAGGGGTTCAGCGTCTGATAGATGAAGTAAGGCTGAATGCTGAATTATGGTCTCATTTTATCTCTCCTGAAGAAGCTTTAGAAAATGCTACCGAAAATACCGTTCTTGTTGTTGTGGATACTCATAAGCCATCAATGGTTATGGTAGAAAAGCTTCTGAACAAGATTGATGACGTGGTTGTGATTGATCATCACCGGAGGGGAGAAGAGTTTATCCGTGATCCGCTGCTTGTTTATATGGAGCCTTACGCTTCTTCGACTGCTGAGCTTGTAACAGAGCTCCTCGAATACCAGCCGAAAATCCTTAAAATGAGTATGGTCGAGGCAACCGCTCTTCTTGCAGGAATTATTGTGGATACGAAAAGTTTTACTCTTAGAACCGGCTCAAGGACGTTTGACGCTGCTTCTTATCTAAGATCTAAAGGTGCAGACACGGTTCTTGTGCAAAAGTTCCTGAGAGAAAACATTGAGCATTTTATTAAACGGTCAAGGCTCGTGCAAAACACCACATTGCTGGATAATGGAATTGCTATTGCCAAAGCGGATCCATCTGACCAAGAGACGTATGATCAGGTGATCATCGCCCAAGCTGCAGACACATTGCTAACCATGAGCGGTGTTTCTGCTTCCTTCGTTCTTGCGAAGCGGGATGATCAAACGGTTGGCATAAGTGCCCGGTCTCTTGGCGAAATAAATGTACAGCTTGTGATGGAAGCTTTAAACGGCGGCGGGCATCTGTCGAATGCAGCTACCCAGATTTCAGGGGTAACGCTTGATGAGGCAGAAGAACAGCTGAAACATGCTATAACTGAATATATCGAAGGAGGCACCAATTCATGAAGGTAATTTTCTTGAAGGATGTAAAAGGTAAAGGAAAAAAAGGCGAAATTAAAAATGTGGCAGATGGATATGCCCATAACTTCCTTTTCAAACAGAATCTTGCTATTGAGGCAAATAATGCTAATGTCTCCAGCCTTGAAGGGCAGCAGAAAAAAGAAGAAAAAGAAGCAGCTGAGGAGCTGAAGCAAGCTCAGGTGCTAAAAGAAAAACTTGAGAAGCTGACAGTAGAGCTGAAAGCAAAATCCGGCGAAGGCGGCCGCCTGTTTGGTTCTATTACAAGCAAGCAAATCGCGGATGCTTTGAAAAAAGGGCACGATATCAAGCTTGATAAACGTAAAATTGAGCTTCCGGATGCTATACGGGCACTTGGCTTTACGAATGTTCCTGTGAAGCTGCACACTCAAGTAACAGCTACGTTAAAAGTACACGTAACAGAAGAGAAATAAATTCCATTGGATGTGATAATGCAGGAAGTGGTAAAATTCACTTAGAGCATTATCACATTTTTCATATACAATAGAATCTATCACACTATAAAAAGGACGGTGATCATCATGAATGAACTTTTTGGTGATCGGATACCCCCTCAGAATATTGAAGCAGAACAAGCAGTGCTTGGGGCTATCTTTCTTGAGCCTCAAGCTCTTACTTTGGCTACAGAAGTATTAATACCCGAGGATTTGTACCGGGCTGCACATCAAAAGATTTTTAACGCAATGCTGACGCTTGCTGATAAAGGGGAACCTGTCGATTTAGTTACAGTCACCTCCGAGCTTGCTGACGTCAACTTGCTTGAAGAAATCGGAGGTGTCTCCTATCTCACTGATTTAGCCAACTCTGTTCCGACAGCCGCAAATATTGAGTATTATGCGAGAATCGTAGAAGAAAAATCGATTTTGCGCAGGCTGATCAGAACGGCAAGTTCAATTGCTCAAGACGGTTATACCCGTGAGGACGAGGTAGAAGATCTTCTGAATGAAGCGGAAAAAAACATTATGGAAGTAGCCCAGCGAAAAAATGCTGGAGCCTTTCAAAATATTAAAGATGTACTTGTTCAAACGTATGACAACATTGAATTGCTTCATACGAGAAAAGGCGATATTACTGGTATCCCGACTGGCTTCAGTGAGCTTGACCGTATGACGGCAGGCTTTCAGCGGAATGACTTGATTATTGTTGCCGCAAGGCCATCAGTAGGGAAAACAGCATTTGCCCTGAACATTGCTCAAAACGTGGCGACAAAGACCGAAGAAAATGTAGCGATCTTCAGCCTTGAGATGGGAGCAGATCAGCTCGTTATGAGGATGCTTTGTGCAGAAGGCAATATCAATGCCCAAAGCCTTAGAACAGGGAATCTGACAAGCGAGGACTGGAGCAAGCTGACAATGGCAATGGGAAGCCTCTCAAATGCTGGTATTTATATTGATGATACGCCAGGTATCAGAGTGAGTGAAATCCGCGCTAAATGCCGCCGTCTAAAGCAAGAGGCGGGCCTCGGGATGATCCTCATCGACTACCTGCAGCTCATTCAAGGGAGCGGCCGATCAAAAGACAACCGCCAGCAGGAAGTGTCAGAAATATCCAGGACACTCAAATCCCTTGCCAGGGAACTGAAAGTCCCTGTTATCGCCCTCTCCCAGCTATCCCGCGGAGTTGAGCAGCGGCAGGACAAGCGTCCGATGATGTCTGATATTCGTGAATCAGGAAGTATTGAGCAGGATGCCGATATCGTGGCATTCTTATATCGCGATGATTACTATGATAAAGAATCGGAAAACAAAAACATAATCGAAATCATCATAGCCAAGCAGCGTAACGGTCCAGTCGGTACGGTATCCTTGGCTTTCGTAAAGGAATATAACAAGTTCGTGAACTTAGAGCGGAGATTTGACGATGCTCCAGGGGCTTAGAAACTGCATCTGTTTTGGATGCAGTCTTTTTTTAAGGCTCTTTTCTTAAACTTTGTTGCTCATGGCCCTATATTTATTCCTCGAAACCATTGAAATGTCAAAAACTTTAAGAAAAGATGCCACGATGCTAGTCTAAATGCGTGATAAGAACATGTACGAAAAACAACAATCTCTGCGAAAACAGCCTTTTTTAAAAGATAAGAAAGTATAAATTCCTAAGTTGATTTGTCTAGCTCCAGCGCCTAGCCCGAGTCTTTAGGTCGCTTCAGAAAATCCCTCAAAGTCAAAACCGGACTTTGTGTGATTTTCCGTAAGCAGCTGTCGGGGCTGTTCAAGGCGCTTGCGCTTTTCTTAGTGGAAGGATGCTTCTCCAGGCATTAAAAATGTAAATGCTCATAGTCCCTTTCTCCACCTAATCTAAGGAAAGAAACACTGATATTCAATTTGCTTTTCTCCCTCTCTCCCATTATTTATGCGTCTACACACCTATTCACGAACGAAAATAATGTATTTTGAGTTTAATGTTCGGAAAATAGATTGACTTTCTCATAGCCGATTGATACAATATTGAATGAATTTAGTGTATATAAATGGATTGAAATAGCAAGTCTAATTACATACGGAGGTGCACGATTAATGTCTTCAGTGGTAGTTGTCGGAACACAGTGGGGCGATGAAGGAAAAGGTAAAATTACTGATTTTCTTTCAGAAAACGCCGAAGTTATCGCGCGTTACCAAGGCGGAAACAATGCAGGCCATACAATTAAATTTGATGGAATCACTTACAAACTTCACCTCATTCCATCAGGGATTTTTTACAAAGATAAAATTTGTGTAGTTGGAAATGGAATGGTTGTCGATCCGAAAGCAATTGTTCAGGAATTGGCTTACCTTCATGAAAGAGGAGTCAGTACAGATAATTTAAGAATTTCAAATAGGGCTCATGTCATTCTGCCTTATCATTTAAAACTGGATGCTGTTGAAGAAGAACGGAAAGGCGCCAACAAAATCGGCACGACGAAAAAAGGGATTGGCCCTGCTTATATGGACAAAGCAGCACGCATCGGAATCCGTATGGCTGATTTATTGGACCGTGAAGTTTTTGAAGAAAAGCTTGCACGGAATCTTGGGGAGAAAAACCGCTTACTCGAAAAAATGTATGAAACAGAAGGCTTTGAGATCAGCGACATCCTTGATGAATATTATGAATACGGCCAGCAGATCAAACAATATGTCTGTGACACTTCAGTTGTCCTTAATGATGCTCTTGATGCAGGACGCCGCGTTCTTTTTGAAGGTGCTCAAGGGGTTATGCTGGATATTGATCAAGGGACCTATCCGTTTGTTACCTCTTCCAACCCTGTTGCAGGAGGCGTAACGATCGGTTCAGGCGTTGGTCCTACAAAAATCAACCATGTTGTTGGAGTTTCAAAATCCTATACAACACGTGTTGGTGACGGTCCGTTCCCTACCGAATTGAACAATGAGATCGGCGACAGGATCCGTGAGGTCGGCCGCGAATACGGCACAACAACAGGCCGTCCGAGACGTGTCGGCTGGTTTGACAGTGTTGTCGTCCGCCATGCACGCAGAGTCAGCGGACTAACTGATCTTTCCCTTAACTCTATTGATGTTTTAACAGGCATTGAAACACTGAAGATTTGTGTTGCCTACAAGTACAAAGGTGAGATTATTGAAGAGTTTCCTGCAAGCTTAAAAGCCCTCGCTGATTGCGAGCCGGTATATGAAGAGCTTTCAGGCTGGACTGAAGACATTACAGGTGTGAAAACGCTTGGGGAGCTTCCGGATAATGCGCGTCATTATATAGAACGCGTTTCTCAGCTTACCGGAATTCCTCTTTCTATCTTCTCAGTTGGACCTGACCGTTCACAAACAAACGTAGTTAGAAGTGTTTACAGCACAAATTAATAGGAATTTATTAGAGAGGCTGCCGAATGGATCTTCAGCAGCCTCTCTTTTTTTATTATTTTCCTCCTAACTAGTAGCAGTCCGAAAACTTTTTTTATTTTTGTGAAAAAATTTCTTGTCTTTCCTTTTTATTCTATGGTATTATTAAAAACGTTCTGTTCGAAGTATTTAATAGAGTAAAATCATGAGCCATTAGCTCAGTTGGTAGAGCATCTGACTTTTAATCAGAGGGTCGAAGGTTCGAGTCCTTCATGGCTCACTTTTCAATGGCCCCTTGGTCAAGCGGTTAAGACACCGCCCTTTCACGGCGGTAACACGGGTTCGAATCCCGTAGGGGTCACCATTACATAATTGGTCCGGTAGTTCAGTTGGTTAGAATGCCTGCCTGTCACGCAGGAGGTCGCGGGTTCGAGTCCCGTCCGGACCGCCATTCTTGTTTTCTTTCATGCATCTGAAAACTTAATTGAAAATGAGAGGGTTTCAATAAGCGAGAAGGTCGAGGAAGCGACTGAGTGTGCACCGAAGCGATGCATCAGCGCACAAATCGAGCAGCTGCTTGGCTAAACATCCTGAGATTTGGGCGATGACCAGCAAGAAGAAACTCAATAGTATTATTCACTTAATGTGGCTCGGTAGCTCAGTCGGTAGAGCAATGGACTGAAAATCCATGTGTCGGCGGTTCGATTCCGTCCCGAGCCATCAAAGGCGAGCTGGAGGTTATCCAGTTGCTGCAAAAGGTCTGGGAGATTTCCAGGCCTTTTCTTTTTTTACCCTTTTTCCTTCCGTATTCTTCCTCCATTCCCTTCACATTATAGGCCGAAATTGGCATCAATTACCCATCATGTTACAGATTACAAGGGAATATGACATGCGAAATACAAAAAGATTACATTTCTTCAACTTCCCTGGATGGCCACTAGAAGTATGTTAATCTATTAAAGTGCAATTTTGCGGCTTATTTCCTAAGCTGCTTTTTTATATCACATACATAGAACAACGTATGGCTTAAAAAGAATCACTACATTCAGGGGAGGAATATTCTTGCGAAAAAGGAAGAATCGAGTGATGGATAAAAAAAGTAAGCTGCAGGCTGTAAGGCGGACACTTACAGGCGGTGTATTCGCTGCAGCTTTAACATTTGGGACGAGCGGAGCTTCTGCAGAGGAAATCCTCCCTACTGTTTACCATATATACATGAATGGGAAAATGATCGGAACGGTAGATAATAAGGAACTTATTGAAAAGGTTTCCCAGGAAACGATTAAGAAAAAGCAGGATGAGTTCAAAGGGCTGCCTCTTACCATCAGCAATATGGAGATTGTGCCAGAGCAGATGTTCAGACCTCAAGCAAATAATGGTGAGGCTGTAAAACAAATGGAGAAGGAAATGGATGTTGCCATTAACTCCACTGCGATCTTTGCTGATGGAAAGCCTGTTGTCTTTTTCAAAAGCAAAGAGGATGCTGAAGAGGCTCTCAAGCAGTATAAACTGCGCTTCACAACTGAAGACAAGCTACAGGCTTATGAAGAGAATAAAGATAACCAGAAGAGCCTTCCAGAGCTTAAAAAAGATGAGTCCCGCATAACAGTTCTTAAGTTGTCTGATGGCGTAAAATTGAGTGAGGTCAAGGCCAAACCAGAAGCGATTATGACAGTTAGCCAAGCCCTTGATGTTCTTGGAAAAGGAACTGACAAAGAAGGGAAATATGAAGTGAAAGAGGCAGATGATTTAGGCAAAATTGCTTCTGACTTTTCCATGACATTGGATCAGCTGAAGGAATTGAATCCTTCTCTTAAAGAAAATGAATCAATTAAACCTGGAGAAACACTGACGATTGCAGAAAAAAAACCATACTTCAATGTTCTTATAAAAGAAGAACGGTTAAAGCAAGAAAGCATTCCTTTTAAAACGGAAAAGATAGATGATGCATCCCGTAAAATAGGCGATGAAAGCATCAAGCAAAAAGGTGAAGAAGGTGAGGCTGACCGAGGCTATCAGATCAGCACCGAAAACGGCCAAATCATTTCTCAGGAAATGACCAAAGAACAAAAGGTAAAAGATCCTGTGAAGGAAATTGTCATGAAGGGTACAAAAAAGGAGTCCTCTGTTGGTGATGGCAGCCTTGAATGGCCTGCAATGGGCGGCGTGATCACAAGCAAGATGGGGTACCGCTGGGGCAAGCTGCATAAAGGAATTGATATTTCCGGTGTAACGGATAAAACCATCAAAGCAGCTGATAATGGAAAAGTTGTATTTGCTGGTGTTTCCCACGGATACGGGAATAAGGTTGAAATTGACCATGGCAATGGGACGAAAACTGTATACGGACATCTGAGCTCCATCTCTGTCTCTAAAGGTGATACAATTGGAAAAGGCGACAAGATTGGAGTAATGGGTTCAACTGGACATTCCACAGGTCTTCATTTACACTTTGAAGTATATAAAAATGGAAATTTAAAGAACCCGCTTAACTATCTTAAAAGATAACCTCTAGTGCTGCTAGAGGTTTTTCTTTATAAAAGGCTCTTTTCTTAAACTTTGTTGCTCATGACCCTATATTTAGTCCTCGAAACCATTGGAATGGCAAAAACTTAAAGAAAAGATGCCCCGATGCTAGTCTAAATGCGTGATAAGAGCAAGTACGAAAAACAACAATCTCTGCGAAAACAGCCTTATAAAATCATAATTTATATCCTTTCTTCACTCAGTTTGCGCGCTGAATTTAGCTCCAGGAACCATCAGCTCGAGATCACAAGCCAATCTGGTTAGAAGGTTAAATCACAACCTTCTAATAGTCAAGCTTTTCTTGTGCTTGCCGCTGATATACGAGCGCCTTGCGCTTTTTTATTGTCCTTTTTCCTTTTTATAGGACCGAATTGTATTATAGGGGTATACTAAAAAGAAAATGAATCATTCCTACTAGAAAATAATGGTTTTCCCTGTAATATACCGTGATTATTTGAAAGGAATTTGTTACATTAATAATAGGTTTGAAACCTTTTGCTAAAGGGGCGAAGTAACATGGAAAAGAAAAAAATTCTTGTTGTAGATGATGAAAAACCGATTGCAGATATATTGGAATTTAATCTGAAAAAAGAAGGCTATGACATATATTGCGCTTATGACGGCAATGACGCCCTTGAAAAGGTTGAAGAATTGAAGCCTGACTTGCTTCTGCTTGATATCATGCTTCCAAACAGAGACGGCATGGAAGTCTGCAGAGAAGTACGCAAAAAGTACGAAATGCCAATTATTATGCTGACTGCAAAGGATTCTGAAATTGATAAAGTTCTCGGTCTCGAGCTTGGAGCAGATGATTATGTAACAAAGCCTTTCAGCACAAGAGAACTTCTGGCTAGAGTAAAAGCAAATCTCAGAAGACAGCACGCTGTTGGCACTGCGGAGGATCAGCAGGACGATTCAAATGAGATCGGTATAGGCTCATTAGTGATTCATCCGGATGCCTATGTGGTGACAAAACGCGGCGAAACGATCGAATTAACTCACCGTGAGTTTGAACTGCTTCATTACCTTGCGAAACACATTGGACAAGTTATGACACGTGAGCACTTGCTGCAGACCGTATGGGGCTATGATTATTTTGGAGATGTCCGAACTGTCGACGTAACGGTGCGCCGTCTGCGTGAAAAAATTGAGGATAATCCGAGTCACCCTACCTGGATTGTAACGAGACGAGGAGTAGGCTATTATTTGCGAAATCCAGAACAGGAGTAAAATAGAATGGTTAAAGTAGGTTTTTTTCGTTCCATACACTTCAAATTCACCGTGATCTACGTGCTATTGATTATTATAGCAATGCAGATCATCGGTGTTTATTTCGTCAAGCAGCTTGAATCATCCCTTACGAATAATTTTGAAAACTCACTTGAACAGAGAATCAGTCTTCTCCAATATAATGTGACGCAGGAGCTGGGGAAAGAAACACCCGGCCAAAAAAAAGACGAGAAAGCCATCAGGGAAAACCTTGCCTCTGATCTTTCGAGTTTTAAAAAAAATGATAGTACAATAAAAGAAGTTCAAGTGATTGACAGCAATGCTGTTGTTTTGGCTACGGCAGATCCTAACCAGCAGGACATCGTTGGTAAGAAAACTACGAAGCCTCTTGTTTTGCAGCAGCTTGTCCTTGCGCCTGATGTAAAGCCTGATAAAAACCCTATTAAAGTGGATCCCAGCACCAATGAGAGGGTGGAAATTTCAGCAACACCTTTTCGAATCAATCGATCGAAGCAAGATCCAGATGGTATCATTTACGTTGAAGCTTCTATGAAAGATGTATACAGCCAAATTAGGCTGATCAACGGTATTTTGGCCACTGGTACAGGTATTTCTCTTGCTATTACAGCTGTACTCGGAGTGATCCTGGCCCGGACGATCACGAGACCGCTTTCTGATATGCGGAAGCAGGCTATGGAGCTTGCGAGAGGGAACTTTAAGCGGAAGGTAAGGGTTTATGGACACGACGAAATCGGGCAGCTTGCTGCTACCTTCAATCATCTGACAGAAGAGCTCGATGATGCCCATGCCCAAACAGAAGGCGAGCGGAAAAAGCTTGATAGTGTCATAACCAATATGACAGACGGTGTCGTCGCAACGAACAGGCTTGGTGAAATTATCCTAATTAACGATGTAGCTCTTCAGATGCTGAATGTTTCACGTGAAACTGCTATAGATCTTTCTGTTATAAAGCTTCTTGATATAGAAGAGGATTTTTCGTTTGAACAGCTCATTGAAGAACAGGAATCTCTCATACTTGATGTCAGCATAGAAGATAAACCTTATATTTTAAAAGTTAATTTTTCCATTATTCAGCAGGAGCAAGGAAGAATTGATGGATTAATAGCGGTAATCTATGATATTACAGAACAGGAAAAAATCGATCAGGAAAGACGAGAATTTGTTGCTAACGTCTCGCATGAACTGAGAACTCCTTTAACAACCATGAGGAGCTACTTGGAAGCTTTGGCTGACGGCGCATGGGAAGATAAAGAAATTGCTCCGCATTTTCTTCATGTTACGCAAAATGAAACAGAGCGGATGATTCGTCTTGTCAATGACCTGCTGCACCTTTCAAAGCTCGACAGCAAAGATGACAGGCTTTCTCCTGAATGGATTAACTTTACAGACTTTTTTAATAAAATTATCGACCGTTTTGAAATGACGAAATCTCATCATGTGTCATTCCGCCGCCTGCTGCCTGATAAGGATCTTTACGTCGAAATTGATACCGATAAAATCACTCAAGTACTGGATAACATTATTTCCAATGCAATGAAGTATTCTCCTGAAGGGGGGCTAATTACCTTCAGAGTGATTGAAGAAGAAGAAGAGATTGTGATCAGTGTAAAAGACGAGGGTGTCGGAATCCCTAAAGACAGCGTGAAGAAGATTTTTGAACGGTTTTATAGAGTAGATAAAGCACGTACGAGAAAGCTTGGGGGGACAGGGCTTGGCCTTGCCATCGCCAAGGAAATGGTTAATGCGCATGATGGAGAGATTTGGGCTGAGAGCAAGGAAGGAAAAGGAACAGTTGTGTCATTTACCCTTCCATACAGCCCAATCGAAGAGGATGAGTGGGATGAAGCGTGAGCGGGTTAAAACAATAACGCTGATTTTCTTGTCACTGTTAAGTATTTTCCTTACTTGGAATATTTGGACCTTTCAGCCTAACTTTGACTATATTCCAAAAAGCAAATACTTTGAGCCAGAGGATTTAACGGCTACAACAAAGCAATTGTCTGATGTGGTTAAACCAGTCCAAATTTTTTACCATGAAAATAAACAGCATCAAGGAACCTTCGACCCTGGGGTCATCAACAAGGTTTGGAACAAAATGAGCACCTGGGATATTAGGAATTCGAGACAAGTTTCCGATCAATTTAAGAATGGTTTCTTAAATTGGGTACAAGGTGAAGATGGAAAACGGAAGGTAGAACTTGTCTTCTCTGATGAAATACCGACCGGAACCTTTCAATCCATTTTTTCTAAATGGAAGGATAAAGCGGTCTTGTACTCTTCTTTTGACAGGATTGTCATTCCGCTTGATGATGATGACAAAAACAGCGGCTGGAGCAAAATTTATTTTGTCTCCTATTTTCATCGGCAAGTGCTTGAGGCAACTGTCAAACAGGCGGATGTGCGTCAGCTTGATAAAGGAGCTTTCTCTAGACTTTCCGATTTTCAAGGTTATTTTGCAGAGAGAATTACTCCGGACAATATGCTCATGCTGCCGAAAAAGCCTCTTACACTCAATCGATTTGATTATGAAACAATGGTTTATAATGCAGATGAGTTTAAACAGGTCTTATTTACAAGTGAACTGTTAAATCAGGAAAAAGGATTAAACAAGGTTGAATATACGGATACTTCTCATCTGCTTGTGGTATTCAACAATGATCACAAAATGACTTTTTCCAGTCTTTTTAAACCTTCTCTTACTTCAGATCGGGCGACATCTATTCAGCAAAGTATTGACTATTTAAATAACCATGGCGGATGGACGAATCAATATGTTTTTTACAAAATAGATACTAATCGTATCCAGTCGGTTTCCTTTCGGCTTATGATGGAAAACGGATTGCCTGTTTTTCCGAGTGAAATCAATCAATTCGGGCCTACTGATATTATCGAAGAATGGGGAAACAATGATATTGCCCAATACATTCGTCCAACTTACAAGCTGTCTTCAAAGCTAAGGAGCCCCCAGACGACAATTGAATCAGGAGAAGAATTGATGAAAATTCTTCAAAAACGTACCGATCTTTATAATCCTGAGAATGTTAAACGGATTTTCCCCGGCTACGAAATGAGTGCGAAGGAAAACATGCTGGTCAGCATCGATCCGGTATGGTTTATGGAAACAAAGACCGGTCTGATTCAGGCCATTCATTTCAGTGAAAATGGCATAAGGGGGAAAAACGGTGGATTGGAGTAAAACAAAAACTATTTTTATCATAGCTTTTTTGGTGCTGGATCTATTTCTTTTGTACCAATATATCGAGACGAGAAACAGCAACAAGTATGATGTCCTTCAGGCTTCCACTATAGAAGATACTCTATCTGCAAACGATATCCAGCTCTCTCAGCTTCCACAGGAAGCAGATAAAGGTTCTTATATTACATGCAACAATAGAATCTTTACTGCAGAGGATCTAAAAAATAAAAAATTGAAAGATCAGCACTCATCTACTATCCCTGTACAGAATAATGGCAGTCAAAATCCTGTGCAGCTAAGCATGGAATTCAACCAGCCTGTCCCTCTGCCAGCAGATAACATGCAGGAAAAAATGCAGCAATTTGTGAATGACAACATTTTATTTGGTGACCAGTACCGTTTCTGGAAGTATGATAAAGAGAACAATCAGCTGATTTACTTTCAGGATTATAAAGGAAAGACCATTTTTCAAAAAAATCCCTCCAGCGGGATTGGCGTCCTTGTTTTTAAAATAAATGATGAAAACCAAATCTATGCTTATCAGCAGTCCATTCTTGTAAACATTAAAGAAGCAGAAGACAGTGAGGATATTATTCCGGCTATCAAAGCGGTAGAAGCTCTTTTTAAAAACAATGAATTTGATTTATCACACAAAAATAAGGTAACAAAAGCAGAATTAGGGTATTACACACAATATCCCTTTAAAGACAGTCAGATCCTGGCGCCTGCGTGGCACATTGTCGTGAACGGAAATGAAGATTTCTTTGTGACAGCTATTAGAGGAGAAGTCGTGAAATCAGATCAAAAGTAAGAATCTTGGAGTGAAAGAAATGAGCTTGCAATTTAGCGTGCTCGCGAGCGGGAGTACGGGGAACGCAATATATATAGAGACAGAAAACGAATCACTTCTGGTGGATGCCGGTTTAAGCGGCAAGCAGCTGGAAGGATTACTGACCCAGATCGGACGAACACCGAAACAGCTGAGCGGTATATTGGTGACCCATGAACACAGTGACCATATTAAGGGTCTTGGTGTGATGGCGAGAAAACATCAGCTTCCGATTTATGCGAATGAAAAAACGTGGAAAGCCATGGAAAACCTTGTCGGTGAAATACCAACAGAACAGAAGTTTATCTTCCCGATGGAAAAAATCCGCACGTTCGGTTCTTTGGACGTGGAATCCTTTGGCGTATCACATGATGCGGCTGAACCGATGTTTTATGTGTTTCACCATGAAGGCAGAAAAATCGCGCTGATTACAGATACGGGCTATGTCAGTGACCGGATGAAAGGCATCATCCGAAATTCCAATGCGTTCGTTTTTGAAAGCAATCACGATGTGGACATGCTTCGAATGGGAAAATATCCTTGGAACATTAAACGCAGAATATTGAGCGATGTAGGACACGTTTCAAATGAAGATGCGGCGCTAGCCATGACTGACGTTATTGGGGAAGATACAAAAAGGATTTACCTAGCTCACCTTAGTCTCGACAACAATATGAAGGATTTAGCCCGAATGGCTGTCCAGCAAACACTGGAGAGCAAGGGATTTTCAGCAGGAGAGCAATTTGAATTATATGACACAGATCCGAAAATCCCTACACCGATTTTTGCCGTTTGATTCAGAAGAAGCCCTTAATAGCGTTTGATTGAGTAGAATATTGGTTAGAATAACACAATATCCATAGAGCGAAGTTTATTGTGAAAGGACAGAAAGCGGATGGGATACTATGATCAGGATTATGATCAAAACCGCCGGCAAAAAGGAAACCGCGGCGGTTGGTTTTTAGCAGGATTAACCGGTGCTTTGCTCGGTGCCCTCATTGTGATCATTGCAATGCCTCTTTTAAGCGGGCTTGGCTGGGTGCCGGATCAGCCGAATGTACAGCCATACAGCACAAAGCCAGCAGGCCCTGAAAAAAATGTGAATGTGAATGTAAGTACGAACGTGACAAAAATCGTCAATAAGGTTTCTGCCTCTGTTGTAGGGGTCATTAATATCCAGGATTCAGGCGGATTTTGGGATGAGACCCAAGGCAAGAGCAAAGGACAGGAAGCGGGTTCAGGTTCAGGCGTCATCTACAAGATCGACGGCGATAATGCTTTTATCGTCACCAATCATCACGTGATTGCAGGTGCCAGCCAGATTGAAATCAGTCTTTCCGATGGGACAAGATTTCCGGCAGAAATCCTCGGCAGTGATGATCTGACAGATCTTGCGGTTTTACGCGTGAAAAGCAATAAAATAAAAGAAGCTGCGACATTCGGAAATTCCGATGAAGTGAAGCCGGGTGAACCGGTGATCGCAATTGGAAATCCGCTTGGTGAACAATTCGCAGGTTCTGTTACGCAAGGGATTATTTCCGGTACTGAACGGGCGATCCCTGTTGATTCAAACGGAGACGGCCAGCCGGACTGGAATGCTGAGGTTCTTCAAACAGATGCGGCCATTAACCCTGGGAACAGCGGCGGTGCGCTAATGGACATCGGCGGGAATGTGATCGGCATTAACTCGATGAAGATTGCTCAATCAGAGGTTGAAGGAATTGGCCTTTCCATTCCGTCTAATCTTGTCAAACCGGTCATCAGTGATTTGGAGCGTTACGGCGAAGTACGCCGTCCATTCCTTGGACTCAGTATGAGATCGCTCAGCGACGTTTCAGCCTATCATCAAAAAGAAACGCTGAAGCTGCCTGACAGTGTAACAAAAGGTGTTGTTGTCTATGATGTCAGCCCATCCTCCCCTGCTGCAAGAGCAGGATTCCAGCAATTTGATGTGATTGTCAGCATGGACGGCAAAAAAGTAGACGACATTTTCGCACTCAGAAAAATTCTTTATGCGAAAAAGCCTGGCGAAAAAGCACAAATTGACTACTATCGAGGCGGCAAGAAGAAAACAGCAACCGTCAAACTGATTGCCCAAAAAACACAAGGGAGCTAACCAGCTCTCTTTTTTTCTTGTGGAAAAGCGATTTAGGATAGAATATAGAAGGCTCTTTTCTTAAACTTTGTTGTTAATAGGTCTTAATTGAGGGTAACGAAAAAATAAGATTCAGGAACTTTAAGAAAAGATGCCCCCGATTGCTAGCCAATACGTGAACCCTATCCTTACGAATATAAACAATCTTTACGAAATCAGCTATAATTAAGGAATATCCACTTGTGGATAAGGAGGCGAAAACCATGAAATGCTGTGCGGAACACGTAGAACTCGCAATTGATATGTATGTAGATGAAAATGAACTTGCTCCTGAAATAGAAAAAATTGATGAAAACAGCGAGTTATCCACAACCTGTGAATTATGCCAAAACCCTGCTGTATATATAGTTGGGAACTAATACTCGACCACTAAATATGGAAAGTAATCCACAGTTGTGGATAATAAATGTGGAAAATTTGTTCTTGAAGTGGGGATTACCTGTGAATATTACAATTTGTACAGTAGGAAAACTGAAAGAGAAGTATTTAAAACAAGGAATCGACGAATATTTAAAAAGACTGACATCATATGCAAAGATGGAAATAATAGAGCTGGCTGATGAAAAAGCTCCTGAAAATTTAAGCGAGCAGGACATGCTGATTGTGAAGGAAAAAGAAGGCGAGCGGATTTTGGCGAAAATCTCGGATGACACACATGTGATTGCTCTTGCGATTGAAGGGAAAATGAAATCCTCCGAGCAGCTGGCAGCGGATCTGGACAGGCTGGCTACCTATGGAAAGAGCAAGGTGGCATTTGTGATCGGCGGATCATTGGGCTTGAGTGATGCAGTGATGAAGCGGGCGAATGATACCTTGTCGTTTAGTAAGATGACGTTTCCTCATCAGTTGATGAGGCTGGTTTTGGTTGAGCAGGTTTACAGGGCGTTCAGGATTAATCGTGGTGAACCGTACCATAAGTAAATGAGGTTTTTTTCGCAAGGTGTTATTGGTTATAAATTAGAGATTAAACACAACAGGGATTATAAGATTCGTAGCGATAATAAGGGAGAGAACAATCCTAGAATTCAGCAAGGAAATTGCGTAATGTTATGGATCTTTTGAAGGATATTAAGCGGCGAGGATACGTGTTGTAGTTTGAAAAGCACCAATTTCAAAAGTGCCATATTTGTCTGTTTGAGTAATATTTTTAACCCTTACATGCTGGAGGGTAACCAATTGTCCTTGATTCGCTGAATCCACCGTTTGAGCCACTTGTGGTGATGGAAGAGCCTCTTGACTCTAGACTTCAAATCTCCTTCCCCCTTGTAATTGATAGATTAACGATCGATTCCCTCGATTTCATGGCATATCCGATAGGCCTGGTTTTCACCTGTTAATGACTCGGTAGGCTTCCCTGATGATAAATCTCTTTCAAAGCCCCCATCATGATAGGAAACGACCAGTAGGCATTTAAGTGCCTGCTCTTCTTATTCGAAGGATGCTGCAACCACCAAAAATACGGTTAACTTTGTGTAGTCGACCAAAATATCCAATTCCCGGTTTTTTTCAAACAACTTATTTGTACTGAACACACCGTTTGGATGAAGCTAAAGACCATGGAATCACCGCTATTTTAAAATCAGAAATTTCTAAAATATTTTTAAAGACCAAATCAAAAGTGATTTGGTCTGCTAATTTATAGCTATTTACAATGTTTCTCCATAAAAAAGGAATGCTTTACTGAAAGATGTAACCTTTTTTATGTCAAATTCCGAGAATGGTTAGCTGGTTTTACCAGCCAATCCGTTTTTACTTTTGCATAATTTCCCGTAACCGTAAATATTCCTCTTCGCTGATTTCACCGCGGGCAAGCCGCTGCATCAAAATGGTTTCCGCATCGTACCTTCCTTGATAATGACCTGGCCCAAAGCACCATGAGCCGTAACGCCTGAACAGAATAATGCGAATAGCTAAGAATACGAATAAGGGAATCAAAAAAAACAGTCCGAATGGAAAAAATCCATGATGTCCCCACCACATAGCCGAGACCTCCTTTGTAAATTAATTATTGTTAACTGATACCACCTGTTCAGCAGTACAAGATAAGAATAACCGGCAAATATCTCAAACCAGATGGATAATTGTCTCAAAACCATCAACAACCGATTACAAATCAGGAACAAGATATTTGCTAAATTCACTTAAGTGGTAAACTGAGTTTAAGCATGGTTGAATGTCATGGTGCTATGTGTAAGGAATTAATAGGAGGTCATTTGTGCTGAAGCTGACACAAACCGTTTTAGTGGTGGACGATGATAAAAGTATCGTTAATTTGATGTATGATTTTTTGGAGAATGATGGTTTTCAAGTGGAAATGGCGTATGATACCGCTCAAGCGTTATCCGTATTACAAAATAAATCTGTTGATTGCATCATTCTTGATATTATGATGCCGGGGCAAACTGGATTTGATTTGTGCCGCCAGATCAGAACCACAAGCGATGTACCTATTCTTTTTCTGAGTGCACGGGATGATGATGTGAACAAGATTCGAGGTCTTGGATTGGGGGCAGATGATTATATCGTAAAAACAGCTTCCCCAGCAGAAGTGGTGGCACGAGTCAGAGCTGTTTTACGCAGGTACGGTTCTCAGCAAACTACCCGTTTAACGACCTTGAATTTTGGGCCATTGGTGCTGGATTTGTTAGCAAGAGAAGTAAGGATTGACGGTCAGGAAATATCGTTTTCACCGAGGGAATATGAACTGCTGCTTTTGTTTGCTGAACATCCTCGTCAGGTATTTACATATGAACATTTGCTGGAAACCTTTTGGGGCGGTGTAGGTGACAAACATACTGTCAGAGTTCATATTTCCCGTATCAGGGAGAAAATTGAAGCTGATCCCGATAACCCCCAATATATCGTAAACGTTTGGGGAGTTGGTTACCGCTTTGAAGGGATACGAGCATGAAAACACTTAGAATTCGCAAGTTCATGGTTATTGGCATGTATTCCGTTGTTATTCTTCCATGGATGATTTATTTTTTTATTCACTTTAACGGAACACCGTTTCAAAACGGGGCCCAAGCTGAAAAGCAAAAGTTAAATGAAACCTTAGATATGATTGTCACCAATTCAGCTAAGTGGGAGAATCCTGAGTGGCAAAAAAATTTACGGAGTCAGCTATTGAAGGGAAATATTCATGTTGAAATCCTTTCACCATCTAAACATCTAATTTTTAAATCCGGGAATTGGCGAAGTAATCCATGGATATCCAATCAACAATTTACTGTCATCGAGAGTGGCAAAATCTTGGGAACAGTGAAGTTATATTCTCAAATGAAAAGTGATATCATTGCACGTCTTTTAGCTATGACGGCCATGATTCTTGGCATTTTCTTTGTTGGATTTAAAATGCAAAAAAATATTGTAAAGCCGCTCGAGGCTATGAGCGGAACAGCCCGGCAAATTGCAGAAGGGGATCTTGATTTAAATTTGCCCGTTTCTCGTGTTACTGAAATTGAAGAAGTACGGAGCGGCTTTGAAGTGATGGTGGCAGGTCTTAGGGAAGCTTTTGAAAAACAAGCCAAGCTGGAGGAAGAACGGCGGTTTTTCATTGGAGCAATTGCCCATGACCTCAGGACACCATTGTTTGCCCTGAGAGGGTACTTGGATGGTTTGGAAAAAGGCATTGCAGCTTCCCCGGAAAAAATTGCGACGTATGTGTCGGTATGTAAAGAAAAGTCCAATCAACTCGATCGGCTTGTATCCGATCTTTTTGCATTTACAAAGCTTGAATATATGGAACAGACGCTGTACTGTGAAAAGATTGAAATTGAACTTATTTTGAAAAGCTCGATTGAAAGTTTGAAGCCTTTGGCTGAGGAAAAAGGTGTTTCCATCGAATCGGAGTTTCCTGCTTATAAATGTGAAATTACAGGAGATCGGCATTTATTGGAACGTGCAATGAACAATTTATTGGATAATGCACTAAGACACACACCCAATGGCAGCAAGATTTTTGTAAATTGGTACAAAGAACCAGGGAAAGTAACGATTTCGGTCAGAGATTCGGGTCCAGGATTTTCACCGGCTGACCTTAAACATATGTTCGAACCATTGTACAGAGGTGAAGTGTCAAGAAATCGGGCAACCGGTGGAGCAGGACTTGGGCTTACCATTGCCAGACGCATTTTTAAAGCCCACAGCGGGGAACTTTCTGCCGCGAACTATCCTGATGGCGGTGCAGTCCTTATCGGGTGGATATTAAGTGAATTCCGTGGTGATGAATTATAACAGTAATAATTGGATCTAAATACTATCACAACTGCTTTTCATTTGTATAATTATTCAACTATTTATGGCTGGGATAGCGGTTTTTCAGGCTTCTAAATTCTGGAGTTATCATGTAGGGTTTGTACATTATTTTTCATTGAATCCATTGATCATGCTAATATTGTCCTTTTTTGGAGGTATTCCAAAGTCCCTCATTTCAGTTTGTCTTTTAGTATTATAGGCTTTCCCATTAAGAGGATTTTACTGGCTTCAGTGTAGAGAGTGGGGCTCTGATCAATTGATGAAACTTCAAGAAATAATGGTGATGTTCTATCTTACATTTTTCCTTTCTTCTGAAAGTGTTAGTTCCCCAATAGATAAAAATAGACCACACATCTTAGATATCCCAAAGACGTGTGGTCTATTTAATTGCAAAGGTTTAACTCACCATACCTAAATATTATAATAGTTTTTTTACTTTTTTATCAAAACAATGAGAATAGGTAAGATAAAAAACGAAAGAAGGGTTGTATATAATATGTATGTTAAAACCAACTTGATAAAGGAATTAACAGCAACAGGCATACAAGCGAGAACAAACAAAACGGATTGTAAAATGCCCATGAATATGTAAAAAAAGTTCGCAGGTTTTAGGGTAAACGTTAATGTTGTAATACCCAGTCTACTCCCGTCTATTTTTTTGAAGAATGATTGGAAAACCGTTTTCGCAGATTTTGCAGCGTATCTAAGGTGGAGAGTGCCTGCTTCTCCATGCGGAGTCCAACAGCTATAATAAGACTTTCGACAACAGCTGTAGGAGCAACCATGGAATGAAATTCCCAAAGTTCACCGCGGCACACGTAAAGTACGATGGAAGCCTGATTGTTCAGATCGGAAACAAGCCGGTCTGTAATCATGATGGTCGTACAATTCAATTCCCCAGCATACTCCAGAATATCTTCACACTCCGTGGCGATTCTATGAAAGCCGAACATCACAATCACATCATCAGACTTAATTTGCAGCAGCGCTTCGTACACTTCTCTCCCGCTCTTTGGCATGCTTTGAATACTAACTCCAAACCGGTTCAAGCGAAACTGCAGCAAACTGCCGAGTCCTTCAGATGGGCCTGGAGCGAAAACATAAACTTTCCTAGCATGAGACATTGCTTCTGCAGCAAGGTTAAAACTGTCCCTATCCAGCCTATACGACGTATCGTGCAAATACCCTGCCGTCCGTTCCAACATATCGCCCAGCAGATCTTCATTTGAAATTTTATGGAAAATTTCGTTCATTTTTTTGGCTGGGGTAATTGCCTCCATATTACTCAGGCTGAGCTTAAATTCCTTTAAGTTCTCGTACCCAACAGCCTGCCAAAAACGCGACACAGAGGCAATGCTGGTCGGTACCTCAAAAGCAATGTCTTTTTCGTTCATATAAGGCAGTCGATCAATATTTTTTTCGATATAATCAGCGATATTTTTCTGGGTAGGGGATAATTTGCGAATATCCCCATTAAATAAAACTGCCAATGGTCTCCCCCTCTTTTATTCTAATTAATTTTCTATAAATCTATTTTAATTAAACTCACAAGCAGTGCCTAGATATATGAAAAAAAAATATCATTTTTTTATTTTTGTATTATTTTTTACAAAAAATCAATATATCAATAATGCTCTGTTAACACTACCAGTTTAATATACAGATTGTAACAGCAACTATATCAATGAATAGAATTAGGAGGAAGACACTTTGAAAAATATCAAAAGAATCATCCAACTAGGCGCTATAACTACATCCATGATGGTGGCTGCTGCGGGATGCGGCTCTGCATCTAATCAATCAAAAGCATCATCAGCAGCAAAAGGCGATGCAAAAGATAAAGAATTAGTCTTTTATTCAGCAGAAGGATTCGACCAGGATATTGCTGCCGCTTTTGAAAAGAAAACAGGTATCAAAGTGAAATTAATAGATGATTCAACCGGACCGCTTTTAGCCAAAATGCAAGCTGAAAAAGCTAATCCTCAATGGGATGTAGCGTGGTTTGATGGTCCTTCCAATATGCAGGGTCTAGATGACCAGGGAATGCTTTACAAAGACTATTTACCATCAGGAACTGCTCAATATACTGATTTAGGTAAAAAAATGCTGCCTAAAAATCATGCCTATTTTCCTGTAACGGCTACAGCCTCAGGGGCTATTGCTTACAATACGAAACTAGTAAAAGCATCTGAGCTTCCAAAAGACTGGCCGGATTTATTAAAACCTAAATACAAAGGCCAGATTGCGATGAATAACCCTAGTATTTCAGGTCCTACCTATTCTACCGTTCTAGGATTAATGATTTTACAAGGCGGCATTCCTCAAGGAAAAGATTTCTTTACAAAATTAAAAGCAAATGGCTTACAGGTATTCGACTCAAACGGTCCTACCTTAACAAATTTAAGTAAAGGTAATGTTAAATTTGCCATTGCCCAAGACTCTGCCATTATTGATAGAATGAGTAAAAAAGAACCGATTAATATTATTTATCCTTCCTCAGGGGTAACTACTTTAACAAGTAATATCGGAATCGATGCAAAGGCTCCGCATTTAGAAGCAGCGAAGAAATTTGTAGATTTTGCTTTAAGTGCTGAAGCCATCAAAATAGGTACTACTATTGACGGCGGGGATTCAAACTTTATCTCGCTCCTTCAAAATGCGCCGGCAAAACAGGGAATCCGTCCGGCTACAGTAAAATGGAATGAGGAAGATCCTGTTCAGGGAGCTCAGCACGAGAACGATATTAAGCAGTGGTTTACACAGAACATTGTTCAAAAGTAAGCAAAAAAGCTCCCCCATCCAATACCCAATCCTGACCTGGCCTAGTATACTCGTGCTGCTATGCCTGGTCGTTTACCCTTTGGGTTCGGTACTGCTGCAAAGCGTATTCCCGCAGCTTTTTGACAATGGTTTTCAAACATTTTCGTTCCAGTCCTTCGAAGGCATCATCAAAGACAGCTATACGTACCGTGCCATTCTCAATGCTTTTATATTTGGGGGATGTACGGCGTTGCTTGCAGCCATCATGGGAACGTTTTTCGCCGTAGCAGTTCACCGGAAATGGGTATATGGGGGAAAACTGGTCAGTTTGTTCATTTGGATTATTTTTTTTACTCCCTCCTATTTAGTAGCAGAAGGCTGGGTCTTAACGCTGCAGGACAAGGGTGTAGTATGCGAATTGTTCCATCTGCCTGATGGAACCTTCAAATGGTTCTTTACGCCTGTCGGTCTGATTTGTGCCATGGCGTTCCGTATGTTTCCTGTCGTATACTTGTCGGTTCGCTCAGGACTTGAACGTTTGGGAGCAGATTTTGAAGAGGCTGCAAGAACACAAGGAGCCTCGGTTTTCCGTGTATGGATGAAAATTATCATTCCGCTTCTTTTTCCTGCCATTTTAGCAGGTGCTACTCTAGTATTTGCCGAATCGGTCAGTGATTTCGGATTTGCAGCCGCCATGGTTCCACAGGCGCATATTCCGATGCTAACCTATTCCATCTATACGGCCCTAAATCAAATGCCAGTCAATTACTCACAGGTCGGTGCCTTATCATTCGTCTTAATCGCTGTTATTGCTCTTTCGCTTTGGGTTCAGAAGTGGATTCTCGGAAGAGGATCCTACAGTGTAATTCAAAACCAAATAAGACCTTACCGGGTGGAGCGTGCACCTTCAGCAATATGGACCGCAGTGACTTTTCTGCTCCTGCTTCTTGTATATGTGTTGCCTATTAGCGGCGAGGTTATGACATCAATTTTAAAAAATTCAAGTGATGGGTTTATAGCATCGAATTGGACACTGGATCATTACCAAAGCATCATACAAAGTGGAAGTGATTCCTATTCGGCTATCATTCGTTCCCTAGGTTTGGCATCATTAACAGCCCTAACGGTGACTATTCTAGGAATTGGGTTAGCGTTTGTCATTCTTCAAAAGTCGGGAATGGAGACGAAAATTCTCTACGGTTTAACGATGTCCACACTTGCAATTCCGGGAATCGTCTTGGCAGCTGGATTTGTGTTTGCTTATAATGCACCATACTTAATTCCTTTCCATTTGAATTTTTACGGTACGTTATTTTGTTTGTATCTAGCTTATGTTGCTGGCTCTTTGCCTAACTCGATTCGCTTGCAAATGGCCGCCATAACGCAAGTAAGTCCATCATTATTGCAGGCGGGACGGATCCATGGGGCAGGTCTATTCCGTGTTTTTCGAAAAATTCTGTTCCCGTTAATCTCGAGTACTACCATTTCCACACTGTTTCTCATTTTCAGCCACATCATGTTTGAGCTGCCTTCATCGGAGCTATTGTATCCACCGGCTGAGAGCGTGCTGCCAGTGGTGATTACTAAGTCTTATACAGAATTTAAGATAGAGGACGGAGCAGCGCTTACCGTTTTCTCAATTGGAATTGTATTGGCTTGCTATGGCCTCGGGCAGCTAATCATCTATACTTGGAAACAAATCAGTAAGAAACTTTCATTGCGTGCAATTAAAATACAGCAAGGGTCAATAGAATCAGGCTATCCTATGAAAAAGGAAAGAGAGATTACCGAATGAGTTTAGAATTGCAATCCGTCACCAAACATTACGCTGATAAACCGGTTTTAAGAGGAATGAATTTATCGATTCAAAAAGGAACGTTTTTAGCACTGCTTGGTCCTTCCGGCTGTGGCAAAACCACACTTCTCCAAACAATAGCAGGTCTTACCTCGATTGATCAAGGGAAAATTTTGATTGATGGGAAAATTGTTTCTGAGTCCGGAAACGAGGTTCCCATTGAAAAAAGGGAAATTGGCATGGTGTTTCAGGACTTTGCCCTTTGGCCGCATATGAATGTATTTGAGAATGTCTCCTTTGGTCTTAAGCTTCGGGGAATAAAGGGCCAGGAGTTAAAAAGGCGTGTGATCGAAACCCTTTCGATTTTTCATATGGAAGAGTATTTGTCCCGATTTCCCCATGAATTGTCCGGCGGTCAAAAACAGCGGATTGCCATGGCGCGTGCTATTGCTCTCACCCCCCGCTTGATCTTAATGGATGAACCATTATCTGCACTCGATACGGCACTGCGTGAAGAAATGCGCGTAGAATTGGTGCGGATTTTTAAACAATTGAATATGACCGTCATTTATGTCACCCATGACCAAGGAGAGGCCATGAGTATGGCTGATCAAATTGCTATTTTAAAAGACGGGAAAATTGAACAAATCGGAGCACCGGAAACACTTTATCGCGAACCAGTTTCTGAATATGTTGCGAAATTCATGGGCCGTGCCAATATCATAAATAAAAAGGGAAATTCATCTTCTGCCTTTATTCGGCCAGATGATGTTCGTATTTTACCGGCCAATGTGGAAGGAGCGTCAGGAAAGGTGATGGTTAGAACCTATTTGGGAAGCCATTATCGATACCTTGTTAATGTGCAGGGATATATAAAACCAATTGAAGTAGCGCATCCGGATAAAATTGAAATTGGCACATCCGTCAACATTGAAATTCCTGTAGAAAAGTGCAGGGTTTTTAGAGTCTAACTATTAATCAAAGAAGAGGTGCGTTTCATGATCTTTGAATCTTACGCAGTATTAGCTAGTTTTCTAGGAACTAGTGTTGAATTTATTGAAGCATTAACGATTATTTTGGCGGTCGGTACAATTAGGGGCTGGAAAAGCTCCTTATCGGGTGCAGCTGCCGCTATTATCATTTTAACTATATTAGTAGCTGGAATCGGTACATCACTTGTACAAATTGTGCATATTTTCTGGGTGCAGCTGCTTGTTGGTCTATTTATGCTGTTGTTTGGAATCCGTTGGCTAAGGAAAGCCATCTTGCGCTATTCAGGTCTTAAAGCGATTCATGACGAAGCTGAGAGCTATCAAAGTGAGCTTGAGCGCCAGAAAAAGGCGGGGAATGTAGGAAAAGGAATTGATTCCTTCGGATTTATGACTTCCTTAAGCATTACTTTTTTAGAGGGAATGGAAGCGATTTTCATCGTGATTACGTTAGGGACAAGTTCAACGAAATCAGGCTTGATGCAGAATACCATTATTGGCGCACTGGCAGCAGTAGTTGTTGTATTATTAGCAGGATTATTGCTGCGCCAGCCTCTAATTAAGATACCTGAAAATACGATGAAATTTATTGTTGGTGTGATGCTTACTAGTTTCGGAGCTTTTTGGGTAGGAGAGGCCTTTGAAGTACAATGGCCACAGTCCGATTTGTCCATTGTGTATTTGTCCGCCAGCTTGCTAGTATTCTCATGGCTGACAGTCCGCTATATAAAAAGTAAGCTTAAACAAGCAAAAGGAGGGAAGCAGAATGAAAGTACTATCAACGCTATGGGGGTTAATCGTTGATGATGGAAGGTTAGCATCTATTTTAATAGGCTGTCTGGTGATTTCCTGTCTGTTATCGCTCTTTGGCCAGTCTTTAATCGCCGCATTCGTCATTTGGGCGGGGCTATTGATTTCTTTATGGGTATCGATTCAACATCAACTCCAATTGAAGCTGTCTAAAGAAAAACATTAGTTACACTGCTGTTGTCCAATCAGGATGGCAGCTTTTGTATTTTATTAGGGAAAATTGATCGTAACTCTTACTTGATAGGGGATTTATTTCATGGATATACAAATGAAATCGTTGGCTGAGGTACAGCTGGGCACTGTTCATGATTCCCCCACCTTCTTTTTGGCGAAGCGTATAGAAACCATGTTGTTTTTATTTTTGGATTGGTTTTTAGGACAAAAGAAGAGAAAGTAATAATCCTCTCTTCTCTCTTTAAAAGACAAGGTGCAATAAAACTAAAAATACCTTATTCAGCATCATTACTGTTAAATAGGAACGGTGAACCGTATCATAAGTAACAGCGAAAATTGAATAAAAACTGATAATGATAAAAACCGCCAGTCGGATCAAAGTATGACTAAGCGGTTTTTCAATTTCTATTGTTCTCTTATGCGAGTCTCATTTTAAAATCTTGATAGCCAAATTCGCGCACGATATGGTATTCTCCATCTTTGTCTTTAACAGCGATGGCCGGTAATGGCAAGCCATTGAAAGTGTTGTTTTTCACCATGGTGTAGATCGCCATGTTACCAAAAACTAAACGATCTCCGCTCTTTAATGGCTGATCAAAAGAATAATCTCCGATTGTATCGCCTGCAAGGCAGATTTGTCCACTAAGCCGATACATAAATGGCTTCTCTCCTACGTTTCCTGATCCCAGAAGAGGAGGACGATAAGGCATTTCCAATACATCAGGCATATGACAGGACGCAGAAGTGTCAAGAATCGCAATATCAATTCCGTTTTGAACCGTATCAAGTACAGTCGTTACTAAATATCCTGCATTTAGAGCCACTGTTTCTCCTGGTTCAAGATAAACTTCTAAACCGTATTTATCCTGCATTCTCTTAATACAAGCTTCAAGCCTCGGGATGTCATAATCTTCACTTGTAATAAGGTGACCGCCGCCAAAGTTGATCCATTCCATTTGCGATAGCCATGGTCCAAACTTTTTTTCCACTGCATTAAGCGTTGTTTCTAAATCATCGGAGTTTTGCTGACAAAGGGTGTGGAAATGCAGCCCTGAAACACCTTCAAGCAAATCGGGATGAAAATTCTCTTTTGTTACACCGAGTCGGCAACCTGGTGCACATGGATCATAGATGGCATGGCCAACTTGTGTGGGACATTCAGGATTGATGCGCAGGCCAACTTTTTTGCCTGCCTGAAAGACCTTTTCCCTGAATTTTTCCAACTGTGAAAAAGAGTTAAAGATGATATGATCACAAACGGATATAATTTCATCGATTTCATCCTCACGATAGGCAGCGGAAAAGACGTGATTCTCTTTACCCATTTCCTCATGACCTAGACGAGCCTCGTATAAGCCGCTTGCTGTTGTACCACTTAAATATTTCCCAATGAGAGGATACATTGTATACATTGAAAATGCTTTTTGTGCCAAAAGAATTCTGCATCCTGTACGTTTTATGACTCCGTTCAAGATTTTTAGATTTTTTTCCAGAAGACCTTCATCGATGAGATAACAAGGTGTAGGTAATTCTTTAAACCGCATTGCGATCGTTCTCCACCTCTAAGAGTTTTACAGGCTCAGATTCTACAAGCTCTGGATCAAAGTTTTCTTTCCATGGCAGTCCCCATTTGTTCAAGGCTTCCATGAATGGATCTGGATCAAATTCTTCAATATTGTATACGCCTGGTTTACTCCACGTTCCAGTTATCAGCATCATCGCGCCAATCATCGCTGGAACGCCCGTTGTATAAGACACTGCCTGAGAACCTACTTCTTTATAGCATTCTTCGTGGTCACAAACGTTGTACAAATAATACGTTTTATCTTTTCCGTCTTTTTTTCCTTTAAAGATACAGCCAATGTTGGTTTTCCCTTTTGTGCGTGGTCCAAGGGAAGCAGGGTCTGGTAATACAGCTTTCAAAAACTGAAGTGGAATGATTTGTTTTCCTTCGAATTCAATTGGTTCAATAGATGTCATTCCAACATTTCCAAGACATTTCAAATGAGCAAGATAACTTTGGCCAAAGGTCATAAAGAAGCGGATCCGCTTAATTCCAGGAATATTTACAGCAAGAGATTCAAGTTCTTCGTGGTACAGCAAATACATATTTTTTTCGCCAATTTCAGGGAAGTTATAAACGCGTTTGATTTCCATAGGTTCAGTCTCGATCCATTTACCGTTTGCCCAATATCTTCCCTTGGCAGAAACCTCACGAATATTGATTTCGGGATTGAAATTCGTTGCAAAAGGATAGCCATGATCCCCTGCGTTGCAGTCGAGAATATCGATATATTCAATTTCACTAAAATGATGTTTAAGCGCATAGGCAGAAAAAACACCTGTAACACCAGGGTCGAAGCCACTGCCTAAAAGAGCCGTAATACCAGCCTTTTCAAAACGTTCGCGATATTCCCATTGCCATTTGTATTCAAACCTTGCTTTATCCTCTGGCTCATAATTGGCTGTATCTAAATAGTTCGTTTTTGTCGCTAGACAAGCATCCATAATAGTTAAATCTTGATACGGTAAAGCTAGGTTCATTACGATATCAGGTTTTACCTCTTCAATTAAAGCAATTAACTCATCAACCTTATTTGCATCCACTTGTGCAGTTGTGATTTTCGTTTTGCCGCCATCAAGTTTGGCTTTTAACTCATCACATTTAGATTTTGTTCGACTGGCAATACAAATCTCTTCAAATACCTCACTGTTTTGGCAACATTTATGGATGGCTGCTGATGCCACTCCACCACACCCAATAATAAGTGCTTTTCCCATTTCTTATCTCCTAACTAATAGATTTTGTATATAAATGAGGGAAGTCCATAGCTATTCAATCCATTTCAGTCTTTGATGCAACAATCCATCGGAGTCATTATTTTCCCCTTTAACAAAGTCAGTCATATTGGTGGTTAGGTATTCTCCATACTTGCTATCGGTGTTGAGCAAAAGCTCATCAACGTAATAGATTCCTAAAGGAAGATCATCCAGGAGTAAGCTTGCAAAGCCTGCATAAACGCCGCAAGCAACTTGGAAGTATGTTGCATTTGTTTTGAATTTTGGATAAATTTTACTGCTTTTCATCACGTTATACATAAACTTTTCCATATCCTCGTAAACCAAAAGCACACCAACTAGGTCTTCACCTTCAATTTCACCTAGTTCCGGATCAATCAATCGCTGATTCCAATTCCAAAGATCGTCTGCGTTATCCAAATTATTCCGGATTAATTCGGTTGTATACTCATTAACTCGATAAATAAATCCTAATTCCATATCATATAAATTCCCTAATGTTAGGACTTCTTCATGAGGCATTAGACAACCATAAAACTCCTTATTCCCCAATTTTACTTTATACTCCATTGCATAGACTTCTTCATACAAGTAGAGTGGTAAGTGATGTCTGACAAACATAGGGTAACTTAAAATTGCTTCATCAAGAAAGCACTCTACGGACCATGAAGTATAAATTGTCTTTGGTTCAATTAGTTTTTTATTTTTATAAAAGGAATTGTCATGTTCAATAATATAACAAGCCAAAGGCTTATCATTTGGGTTATCTTTCATAAGTTTAATAGCCATCCATTGTACGACACCAGGATTCATACCTGTACCTATAATTGCTTTCGTATTGGTAAAGGTTTCTTTTTTCTCTTCGAACCTTTGAAATCGTTCTGTTAGCGGAAACCCATATAAGCTTTCATCGTTATCAACCATGGTGTTCTCTAAAGCCGAATTTACATAATAGACCCCTAGGTTATTACAACATTCTAACATTTGGATTGTGTCAGCCCAGGACACATCTATAACTATTCTTGTATTTGTTGTTTTTAGATGTTTTTTAAATTTGTTCACTTCACTAAGGTCAAATTGTAAAAGATTTAGTTTATCTTTTAAATTTGGGAATAACTTGGTATAATACTCCATGTTTTTTTGTTTAATGTCTATTAAATAAAGCTTTGTATTAATAAGGATTTGATGTATTGGATCATTTTTATCTATGAAAGATTGGTTAAAGATAGATAATATTGCCTTAGCAACACTCCCGCCACTTCCAAGAATAGTGATGGTATATGGCTTTAGTTGGTCCATCATAACCCTCCCCCTAAAAAGTATTTATAATAATTTATGAATAATTAAAAGGGTTTGCTTGTACTACTACAAACACTGTTGAAGGATATGATGATGGAGCAGATTTTATAGAGTAATATTTTTTAGTTTAGGAATATCCAAGAAAACCTCAAATAGATATCACGCAGATAAAAAGCGCTAGTATAATTGGTACGGTGAACCTTATCATAAATAACGGTAAACTCTTCTCCCAATAAGAAACACGTTTTTTTAAAAGAATCTGGAATTATTGTATATACGTAAAGAAACCGCCTACTTCATACAAAGCAGGCGGTTTTTATTCTAATTGAAAAAAGTTTGATAAAAACTATATGCTGCTGAGTGCTCATTTAACAGTTTCTGTTTCAAATACTATTCAATACTTTTTAAAACACATCGTGACTTTATTTCAAATCTACATCTACAATCCAAACGGTGTAAGCTGGTCACCAAGTCCACTGTTTGAACAGAAACGTTGATTATACGAAGTTAAAAAAATGAGAGAGTCCATTTGAGCGATAAATTTTCGAAGTATGGTCTCCTGTTTCATTGATATACATATTTACGACTTCAGTGAACTTTTCTTTAATTAATTTCGACTCACGAATCGTTCCAGCAAAAAGCGATGGCACGTTTCATAGGGTTAGCTGATATCACGTTAGAATTACTCTCACGTTTAACTAGCCCATTCCAACAACCAATAATTTTTGTTACATCATCGAATTTAAGCTCTTCATCCCCTTGATTTGTCAACATGGTTTGAAAGCGACGAGCAATTACTTCTTCATCAACTGCAAGAATTTCCGATACAAATCCTACCAATCCACAGCAATTCTGAAAACTTAAGTTTAAGATAAAATGGGCATGGGGAATAGATCTCCAGATCCTTTTTTTTGTTTGCAAATTCTTGTGGCTTTCACTGGATATCGATATTCCCATCTTGGATTTTTCAGCTGATCCATTCATGTAAAATTCTTAATAGAATGATAGAATCAAAGTCTACTCTAAAACTAGGCGGGATAATATGAAAAAAAGAATAAGGGCAGGAGTTTGCTCCATCGCCTTACCGTATTTGCTGCTAACTGGCTGTTCGCAAGCAGCCATTACAGAGAAGCAAGTGCCCGGGCAAAATGAGAAGTCCCAGTCAGCGATTAATGAGAAGCCTTATGACACGAAAGAGTTAGCAAAATCTCCGAGATTCGCCCTTAAACCAACCTATCAGGCGATCGAACCTTCCGAAAAAGCGCGGCCGTTTGAAACGAAGTATACGAAGGATGAGTTAGCGAGAATACCCATTTCAGAGGCGAATGGAGATAAAAGGGAAAGAAGTGTTCCTTTAGGACAGACCTTGCAAAAAGGTGTGGCGGATGAGACCGAGGGACCGCTTCAGAAACACCGGATTGTTGCCTACTATGGAAATCCGAATTCGACTCATATGGGGATTTTAGGAGAGCACAGCCCTCAAGCTTTGATGAAAAAATTGAAAGAACAAACGCGGGCTTATTCTGAATTAGATCCGAAAAGGCCTGCCATCCCTGCCATTGAATTGATTACAACAATTGCCCAGCGGAATCCGGGAGAAAAGGGCCTTTATGTCCACCCTACCCCAGCCGCGGACATCGATGAGTATGCCAAACTGGCAAAAGACAATCATGGATTAATTATTTTGGATGTTCAATTAGGCCGCGACTCGATCATGAATCAAGTAAAATCACTGGAAAAATATTTGAAGCTCCCGTATGTGCACTTAGCAATTGATACTGAGTTCCATGTAAAGGAAGGGCAGGTTCCGGGGGTGAACCTTGGGCATGTAGATGGCCGGAATGTTCAGGAAGCGATCGACTATGTGTCAAATTTAACAAAGGAGAACAGACTTCCGGACAAATTTGTTGTGGTCCATCAATTTGCAGGGAAAATTATCTCGAATAAAAGCGCCATTCATCCAGCCAAAAACGTGGAAGTTGTGCTGAACAACGATGGATTCGGTGTTCCTCCATTAAAAACATCAGGGTATCTTCAGCTTGTGCAAAAGGAGCCGATTCAATACGGCGGGTTCAAGCTGTTCTTTAAGAATGACCAGCCTTTAATGACGCCTAAAGATGTTTTGGCACTAGACCCGGCGCCAGCTTTTATAAATTATCAATAGTGTATAATAATACATAATGAAAAGAAGCGTTAAAGCTGTACTTGAAAAATTTTAAGCCCTCCTTTTTTTTGGAGTAATTGTTAGAAAAATACATACTCTAAAGTTTGAGGAGTGGTCCGAATGAAAAACTCAAAACTGTTTTATCTATTATTGCTTATCCTGCCTTGGCTGAGCGTACCCTTATTAGGCCGTACTGCATTGAAACGATACCTGCCAGCAGGCATTTTTATCTGTACCTTCATAAAGGCAATCGATTTGTTTGGCGAAAAGAAGAAATGGTGGAAATTTTATAAAGGAAGCACTCCTTTAGAGAGTATGAATTATTTCAATTTTGGCCCTTATTTTGTTACAAGTCTTTGGATGTTAAAGCATACATATGGGAAATTTCCGCTGTACATGATTTCAAATGTCCTTCTTCAAATTTGTTTCATTTATTTTGGCGGGATCAAATTTGTTGAACGTTACAGAATCTTTTCCTTGAAAAAATTAAAAAAATTTCAGTACTTAGTTATTGATTTTATAAGGGCATTGCTTCTATATGGTTTTCAATATTTGATTGATTTAGGCTATCATAAAAGACGTTCATAACCATTTAAAAAAGGAGCAAGGGAATTCATCTGCTAATGACATTCCTTGCTCTTTTTTATTTTTTCTCTTCAAGTCAGTTTCAAGGCTGATTTTATTTTTAATTCCCCCGCGTAATAATCTTTAGAACAGATCAAAACAAAAAAGGTGCAGTCTCAAATAACACGAGATTGGCACCTTTTCTTTTTTAAGCTATTTTTTGTTCTATTTTTTCCTCTAGTTTATTATTCTCCCATTTTGTTATGACAAGGGCTGCCAGTGAGTTACCGACAATATTGACAGCTGTTCTTGCCATATCAAGGATCCGGTCAATTCCTGCAATAAAGGCAAGTCCTTCAACAGGTATCCCTGCACTTCCAAGAGTCGCCAGAAGAACAACAAACGAAACACCAGGAACTCCTGCAATTCCTTTGGAGGTGAGCATTAATACGAGAACCAAGGTGATTTGGTGACTGATACTCATATGAATTCCGTACATTTGGGCGATAAACAAGGCAGCAATCGCTTGATAAAGTGTAGATCCATCAAGGTTAAAGGAATAACCAGTTGGAATCACAAAGGAGGTGATGGACTTTGGACAGCCTAACTTCTCCATTTTTTCCATGATTTTTGGAAGAACGGTTTCGGAGCTAGCTGTTGAATAGCCTAATAATAATTCGTCTTTTAAATACTCTAAGAGTTTAAAAATATTATATCCGGCTATTTTCGCCGTCAGGCCCAATACGACAATAATAAAGAAAATCATCGATCCATATACAACCAGAACTAGTTTTCCCAGCGGAATTAAAGAAGATAAACCGAATGTGGATACGGTCACGCCAATTAAAGCAAATACCCCAAGTGGTGCAACCTTCATAATTTGGTTCGTTACGTGAAACATGGCTTCAGCTGTACCCTTGAAGAACTGGAGAACCGGTGTTCCTTTTTCACCAATTGCAGCTACCCCTAAGCCAAATATAACCGAGAAGAATATGATAGCAAGCATGTCCCCATTCGCTAAGGATTGAAAGATATTGACAGGAACGATATTCACAAAAGTGTCGATCATCGAATGCGACTCCGTTGTTTTCGCGGTTGTGACATACGCATTAATATCGGATTTGGTAAGATGTGAACGATCGACACCTGTTCCTGGATGGAATAGGTTTGCGGCCAAAAGCCCGACCACGATGGCAATCGTCGTAATAATTTCAAAGTAAAGAATGGTTTTCCCGCCAAGTTTCCCTAATGACTTCATATCCCCTACACCAGCAACGCCAATAATCAAACTGGAAATAACAATTGGAATCACAATCATTTTGATTAAGTGGATGAATATATTCCCAATCGGCTGCAGGTACTCAGCAACATGGGGATTTCCGTAAAAAATCCCGCCGACCGCAATACCTAGAACCAATCCTATAAAAATTTGCCATGCTAACCCAATTTTTTTCATCTTTAATTACTCCTCATATTTAATCTCTATGAAGTTATTCTAGTATTTCTTTATCTATATTAACAATATATAATATAGATAAGAATGATCTTAATATTAGATAGGAAGGTTTTATGGAGCTAAGACAGTTAAAATACTTTATAGAGGTCGCGGGGGTCGAGCATTTTTCTAAGGCTGCAGAAACCTTGCACGTTGCCCAGTCTGCTTTAAGCCGCCAGATTGGACTTTTAGAAAAAGAATTAGGTGTAGAGTTGTTTGAGAGAGAAGGACGGAATGTAAAATTAACTTTGATCGGAAAATTGTTCGCAGACCAGTCTATGATTGCTCTAAAGGCGATTGACAATGCTACACAGCTAATCGAAGAATACTTGGACCCGGAACGCGGGACGATCCGAATAGGGTTTCCCTCCAGTATAGCTAGCAGCACCCTGCCAACCATCATTTCAGCTTTTAAAAAAGAGCATCCCGAGGTAAGGTTTCATTTGCGGCAAGGATCCTATAAATTTCTAACTGAGGGAATCAAGAATCGGGAGATTGATTTAGCGTTTATCGGTCCTGTTCCGCATAGTGATCCAGATTTACATGCCGATATCCTTTTTTCAGAGCATTTTGTCGCTCTCTTACCTGAAACTCACTCACTGGCAGCAAAAGGCAGTTTATCGTTATACCAATTAGAGCAGGATTCTTTTGTATTATTTCCAGAAGACTTTGTTCTTCGCAAAATAGTCGTAGATGCCTGCCACCAGGCTGGCTTCCGGCCATTTGTTCCTTTTGAAGGTGAAGATTTGGATGCGATAAAAGGATTAGTTTCAGCAGGGATAGGTGTTACTCTTCTCCCTGAGACAACACTCTTTGAGAATATGCCTAGCGGAACAGTAAAATTAAATATCCGTCTTCCAGATGTGAAAAGAACAGTAGGAGTCATTATCCCAAAAAATCGCCAGCTTTCTCCTTCAGAAAAGCTGTTTTATGAATTTGTGCTGGATTACTTTAGGAATATTAATTTTTGGACATAAGTGTTGTAACTACCCGAAATATTCTTATTTGGGCAGATTATTTACAAATCCAAAAATGGGACAGGTGTGTTAATCCTGTCCTATTTTTTATTTTTTTAAAACCCCTGAGATCAGATATTTTATTAACTTCTAGATGACTTTCTTAATTGAGGTCGTCTATTTTTTGTCTTTTGGACATCGTCTTCGTTCTTCTTAGAGGCTGATCAGAAAGGCTGGAAATAATTATATCCCTGTATAAACCTAAAAACCCTGAAATTCCTTGCTAATAGACAAGCGTCGTCGCAGTCAAAAATAACGCACATAAGATAAAAATAATCTAAATTTTTTGCGTAAAGAGATGATGATATGACGCATCAAGGAGTGGAAATTTCTATTTTGGGCAGTGCAGGTGCAGCAGCTAGAGCAGTGCTGTTTTTGCTAAATAAATTAATAATGGATCCACTTGACCCCCTGCACTCGTTAATGAATCAAAGTATGCTGCATTTCATTGAAAGGGATCTCCCGTATTCTGCCAATATAGCAATAATGCAAGGGAGTTTTCATTTATGAGGAACAAAAAAGCGTTAGGAAATGACTGGTACGTTCTCCAATCTGTATTTAATCATAACGTTCCTTTTGAACTCCTCAAAATATTGGACAAATTGGTAAAAGAGAATAAAATGGATATCGCCAAAATATCCGACTTTGAGACTATGTATAAAGTGAAGACCTTATATACGGAATTTATTAATCGTTTTAATAGAATCCCCAATGTTTTTCCAATAATTATATCAGCAACAGAAGCATTGAATGTTGATCTTGTCGTTTCAAATTTTAACATAAAAAGCATGAAATATGCTTTGGCAATAGATGAATTGGATATTGAATCCCAAGTATACATTAGCCTGGCATTCGGCAATCAAGTCTACGATGTGATGGAAAAATTAAGAAAGCACGATAAAGATATTTATAATTTTGTTGGAGGGCTTCCTCGGATTCCCTATCAAGATGACACCCTGAAGCAATGGATTATAAGTCATGTCGGCAAGACGGCTAACCTAACTATTCATGAGGTATCAAGGCTATGGGATCATCCTAGCTTCCCCAGAAAAGAGCCATTGGTTGTAATGAAAGCTTTTATCATCAATCAGAGATTTGCTATCGAATGGGAACTGGCTAAGCAAAAATATCCCGGCATATTTAATCAGCCATTTGTATGCAGAATACAAGACACTCCATATAAAGACAAAGACGAACAAGTTCGGATCTTAGACGCAAACGATGAGCTGCAAATAATGCTGGGTATATTGACCGTTTGCTGCCAACGTTTGGACGATATGGGCGAAGCATGCATGATCGAAGGACTGATTAACCCTGACAGTGGATTTCTAGTGTTTGAGAGAGGGTCTAAAGTATTGGGGCAATCATGGATCTGGCTTACTGAAGACCGGACATCTCTGGTTTTAGATAACATCGAACTAGCGGATTGCAGAAAACCGGAAGATATCCTTCATCTATTATTCCATTGGGCCAGCCAATCATCTTATCAGAACATTCAAATGGGTACGGGCTTTAATCGCGTAAAAATCGGATTGCCTGTGCAGGCAGAAGAAATGCAATGGTACAGACAAATGTGGAGATTCAAATATTCGGATGCACATCAGCGAGTATGGATTAAAAAAAATGGGGAGATGTGTATTTCAAGGTGATAGGTATGCCCCCTTGTTAACAAATCATTGGCCTAATAAAGAATACGGTACACCGTATATGCGTATAAATCACCTATTTTTTTCTATACTTCCCCTTAAAACTAGGATAAAACTAGAGATAGCGAAACACTTCTCACACATAAAATATGGATTTGTTTTGATTAATTTCTTGCTTAATATTCGAAACATTGTTTAAAGATATTTTTAAACCCCCTCTTAATGAATAAATCTCGAATTTGAGGTATATTTAAGTGAATTGATATAAATAGGAATAGGGCTATAAGATTCGCTCTCCTATTAGGAATGATCACGAATACAGGAGGGATTGTTAGTGGAAATAGGAATCAGCACATTTGTCGAAACAACCCCTGACGTTAAAACGGGTGAAGTCATAAGTCATGCCCATCGATTGCGGGAAGTCGTTGAGGAGATTGTGTTTGCCGATCAAGTAGGATTGGATGTCTTTGGAGTAGGGGAGCATCATCGTCAGGATTTCGCAGCATCTTCTCCAGCCGTTGTTCTGGCAGCCGCGGCTCCACAAACAAAGCGTATCCGCCTGACGAGTGCGGTCACTGTACTTTCTTCTGCAGATCCAGTACGGGTATTCCAGGATTTTGCTACACTTGACGGCATCTCGAATGGACGCGCGGAAATCATGGCAGGACGTGGTTCTTTTATCGAATCTTTTCCTCTATTTGGCTATGATTTACGAGACTATAATGAGCTTTTTGAAGAGAAGCTGGACTTGCTTTTGAAATTGCAAAAGTCCGAGATGGTCTCATGGTCCGGCAAACATCGCCCGGCGATTTCCAATTTGGGTGTGTATCCGCGTCCTGTACAGGAACCGCTTCCTATATGGATTGGTAGCGGTGGAAACACCCAGTCGGTCATCCGCGCAGGGGTCCTCGGGCTGCCGCTTGTACTGGCCATCATAGGAGGACGTCCGGTTCAGTTCGCTCCGCTTGTGCAGCTTTATAAGCAGGTAGCAGCACAGGCTGGCCATGACGTTTCCAAATTGCCGGTTGCCTCCCATTCCCATGGATTTATTGCAGAGGATAATGACACGGCGGCTGATAAATTTTTCCCGCCCACCCAGCAAGTTATGAATGTGCTGGGAAGAGAGCGGGGCTGGGGACACTATGACCGGGCAGCATTTGATACGGCACGAAGTCCTGAAGGCGCCCTGTATGCAGGAGATCCGGAAACTGTTGCCCGAAAGATTATTGACCTTCGCAAAAATGTCGGCATTACACGGTTTATGCTGCATGTACCGGTTGGTTCCATGCCGCATGCTGATGTGATGAAAGCGATAGAGCTGCTTGGGAAAGAAGTGGCGCCCATTGTTCGGGAGAAAGTTAAGAAGTGGGAAGCCATGCGATAAGCAGCTTACAAAAAAAGTGACCAGGTAATGGTCACTTTTTTTGCGGTCATCCGTGGATCAACAAGAGAAATCAGCTTTTACCTTGCGCTGCTAAGCCGTTTGCGCGCCGTTTCCCTTTCTGCAGTAACTGGTATAGGCTTTAATGCTTTCCCTAGTCCATAAGAAGGCATATTCGCGTAAATAGCTTCATACTCGCCTCTTTTAATTTGATACGTTTCATGGTAAATGCGCCAGCCTTATTGCGGCCGACTTTTTTATTGAAATCTCTCCATGCCGTTAAATGCTTCTCTTTTTTTGCATAAGCCATGAGGTCTGCTGAACGCCAATATTGAATCATAACGGTTGTTTTCAGTCCAAAATAACTTTCCATCGATAGGAATCCCAATGTCGCTTTGTTCACATAAAGCTCCTTGATCATGGCAGGCATGGCGCTGAATACGGGCAGCCATTTGTACACGGCCAATGGTTGTTAATTCTAATCCCAATCAGAAATACGACAAGATCTTCCTATTACCTTGGTTGGCGGAAATGATCAGGTAAATCACCCAAAGAGAATTTATTAAATTTATCTCAAATTCGTGTTAATGATCCTCAACCCCGTTTTTCGGAAAAATGTTAATTTTATCCCCTCATAAGCACTTCCAGAAGTAACTCCCACTTTTTTTATAGATTTAATTAGTTTATAATTATCAGACAACAGTAGATATTTCACTAGATAAATCATTATAATAGAATATGAAATAGTTCATATTCAACAAAAAGAAGTGTTCCTTGCTGGGATTGTTGATGGCAGGCTGTTTTGCCGTCTAAAGGGAGCGCTTACTCTTTTATATATGTATAGGGGATGAGGAAGATTATGAGCAGCATACAGAAGAAGACAGAAGTGATCTTAATCGGTGCGGGCGTCATGAGTGCTACTTTGGGGACAATATTGAAGGAACTGGCCCCTGAGTGGGAAATCAAGGTGTTTGAGAAGCTCGATAAGTCAGGTGAAGAGAGCTCGAATGAATGGAATAATGCAGGTACGGGGCATTCGGCTTTGTGCGAGCTGAACTATACGTCTGAAAAACCGGACGGGTCAATTGATATCAGCAAAGCGATCAGCATAAATGAGCAGTTTCAGCTTTCGAGACAGTTTTGGTCTTTTCTAGTAAACAGGAACCTGATTCAGCATCCTCGGGATTTTATTATGCCGATTCCGCATATGAGCATGGTGATGGGCGAGAAGAATGTAGCTTTTCTGCAAAATCGTTTTAAAGCGCTCTTAGCGAACCCTCTTTTCCAGGGAATGGAATATTCGGATGATCCGGCAAAGCTGAAGGAATGGATTCCTTTAATTATGGAAGGGCGCAAATCAGGCGAACCGATTGCGGCGACGAAAATTGATTCTGGTACAGACGTAAACTTCGGTGCGCTGACACGGTTGCTGTTTGACCACTTGAAAACTAAAAACGTGCAGCTTCATTATAAGCACAGCGTAAAGGATATGAAACGGACAAGCGACGGCTTATGGGAAGTAAAAGTACAGAATTTGGACAGCGGAATAACGGAAAGCCATACAGCCAAATTCGTTTTTATCGGCGGTGGAGGCGGAAGTCTGCCGCTGCTGCAAAAGACGGGTATTCCCGAATCAAAGCATATCGGCGGGTTCCCAGTCAGCGGACTATTTTTAGTCTGCAACAAACCGGAAGTAGCAGAGCAGCATCATGCGAAGGTTTACGGAAAAGCAAAGGTTGGAGCACCTCCAATGTCTGTTCCGCATCTTGATACGAGATATATCGGCAACAAGAAAACCCTGTTGTTCGGACCGTTTGCCGGCTTTTCGCCAAAGTTCTTAAAAACAGGCTCAAATTTAGATTTGATCGGTTCCGTCAAGCCTAATAATCTCTTTACCATGCTTGCGGCAGGTGTCAAAGAAATGGGACTGACGAAATATTTGATTCAGCAGGTCCTCTTGTCGAATGAACAGCGCATGGAAGAATTGCGCGAATTCATTCCAAACGCGAAGAGCGAGGATTGGGATATTGTCGTAGCAGGCCAGCGCGTGCAGGTGATTAAAGATACAGAGGCAGGCGGAAAAGGGACTCTTCAATTCGGAACGGAAGTTGTGACGGCATCTGACGGCTCGATCGCTGCCTTGCTCGGTGCTTCCCCTGGTGCATCTACGGCTGTGCACGTGATGCTGCAGGTATTGAATCGCTGCTTCCCGCAGCACATCAATGAGTGGGAGCCGAAGATTAAAGAAATGGTTCCTTCCTACGGTGTATCCCTTTCCGAGAATCCTGAGCTTTTCAAGGAGATTCATGCTTCCACTGCTCAAACGCTTGGTTTGAACGAAAAAAAAGCAGTTTTTAGCTAAATAAGGTGACAAGAACCTTTGATCTTAACTGATTGAAGGTTCTTTTTTTCTTTCCTTACGCTTTCGCCCAAATTTCCTCATTTCACATTCAGTTCATAAATCCTTCCTATAATCTCAATTAGTTATCAAGCATATCCATGTTATTCAGAAAAGGGAGGATCACAATGAGTCATGAATTTCAAAAGAAAAGCGGAGATTGGGCTGTAGAAGCTTACGGTCTCGTTAAAACCTTTGGTGATAATCGTGCAGTGGATGGGGTCGATCTGAAAGTGAGCACCGGATCGATTTACGGTGTCCTTGGGCCTAATGGGGCTGGCAAGACAACCACAATCAGAATGCTCGCCACATTATTGAAGCCGGATGGCGGTTCAGCGCGCATTTTTGGGTACGATGTGATGAAGGAGCCTCACATTATCCGGCAATTAATCGGGGTACCGGCCAGTATGCTTCGGTCGATGAGTCCCTCAGTGCGACGGAGAATCTGATTATTTTCTCAAGGCTCCTTGGAATAGGCCGCAAAGAGGCAAAGCAGAAGGCAGAAGACTTACTGGAAGAATTCGGGCTGACGGAAGCGGCAAAGCGTCCGCTGAAAAATTTCTCCGGAGGAATGCGGCGCAGGCTTGATCTCGCGGCGAGCCTCATTGCTCAGCCGCCGCTGATTTTCCTGGATGAGCCGACGACAGGACTCGATCCGAGAACCCGCAATCAGATGTGGGAGACGATCCGCCGATTGGTAAAGACAGGATCAACAGTTCTTTTAACCACACAATATTTACAGGAAGCAGATGAACTGGCTGACCGGATTGCAGTTATTGATCACGGCCGGGTTGTGGCAGAGGGGACGGTCGATGAACTGAAAGCTTCCGTTGGCACATCTTCCCTGCATTTGAACATTGAGCATGCAAAGGATAGGCAGGCTGCCCGCAGTCTTGTCGAGCGGATTCTGAACGTCCAGTCAGCGGTTACGGCAGAAGGCGGGAAAATTACGGCCCCAATGGCACATGCTGACGATGTCGCAGACCTTTTGATTGCTCTCAGGGAAGCAAATATTAAGCTGGCTGAGTTCAGCGTTCAGAAACCAACCCTTGATGAAGTGTTTTTAACCATTACGGGACATGCAGTGGAAGATTCCGCCCTGCGGCCTGAACAGCAAAGAGAGGTAAGCGTATGAGCAATCCAACCATAGTACCGGCGTCTGAACGCCGGCTTAGAAGAAAAGCGAGCTTTAGCCAATCCGTCAAAAATTCCTTCACAATGGCTTTTCGGGGATTATTAAAAATACGGCGAACGCCAGAGCAATTGTTTGATGTCACCCTGCAGCCGATTATTTTCACTTTAATGTTCACGTATATCTTTGGCGGTGCGATTTCAGGCAATGTGCAAAATTACTTGCCCGTGATTATTCCTGGAATCCTTGTTCAAACGGTCATAGGAACTTCCATTGTAACAGGCGTTCAGCTGCGGGAGGATATGGATAAGGGAATTTTCGACCGGTTTAAGTCGATGCCGATTGCCCGGATTGCTCCGCTTGCCGGTGCTCTTATGGCTGACACGATCCGGTACACGATTGCAACGGTGCTTACACTGACGATGGGGTATATCATGGGCTACAGGCCTGAAGGGGGACTTGGCTGCGTGATTCTTGCCGGACTTCTTGTGATTGTTTGTTCCTGGGCTGTCAGCTGGATCTTTGCCTTTTTCGGTGTAATTGCCCGGACGGCATCAAGCGTACAGGGAATTTCCATGCTGGTTCTGTTTCCGCTCACGTTTCTCTCCAATGCGTTTGTACCGGCCAATACAATGCCCGGCTGGCTGCAGTGGTTTGTGAACATTAACCCGATTACGCATCTCGTAACAGCCGTCCGTGATCTCGTAAACGACGGCACGATGGGCTGGGACATTGTGATCTCTTTGATTGGCGGACTTGTTATTGTAGCGGTGTTTGCCCCGTTGACTGTCAAGTACTATATGAAAAGAACATAGTTGCTAAACGGGAAAAAGAGTAAAATAAAGGTAACTTGATTGGAATCGCATGCTTGCGGTTCCCTTTATTTCAATTAAAGGAATGAGCGGCATGGCAAAAGTGTTAATCATAGATGATGATTCTCATATCCGTGAATTGATCTCCCTTATTTTATCGAAAGAAGGGATATCGATTACGGAGGCAGAAGACGGCAGAGAGGCTTTATCCGTCCTGGATACCGAGAAAATTGATTTAATCATTTTAGATATCATGATGCCGAATATGGACGGCTGGACATTTTGCCGGGAGGTCAGGACGTACTATTCCGACACCCTCCCGATCCTCATGTTGACGGCTAAAGGAGAGACGGCTCAAAAGGTGAAAGGCTTTAACCTCGGGGCGGATGATTACCTCGTAAAGCCCTTTGCCCCAGCGGAACTTACAGCACGGGTAAAAGCCCTGCTCAAGCGTTATCAAATTGCGGTATCGAATCGGATTGAAATGGGAAATGTGGTCATGGACCGGGCTTCCTATAAAGTATTCATCGGGGATCAGGAGCTGACATTGCGCTTAAAGGAATTTGAAATACTGTTTAAGCTTGCTTCCCATCCGCAGCAGACGTTCTCAAGAGAGCAGCTGATCGAGGATATTTGGGGATATGATTATGAGGGGGATGAACGCACGATAGATGTGCACATTAAGCGGCTCCGGCAGCAGTTCTCTCAAGGTGATTGCCCCTTTAAAATCGCCACCCTCCGAGGGCTCGGTTACCGCCTGGAGGTGAACAGCTGATTGCATGAAATCATCAAGCGAATAACAGGAATTTTAGCGGTTACCATTGTTTTATTTTTATTATGGATGCTTGCTTATTTGCTGACATCCCTTGTTTATGCTGCAAATCATCTTCATCTCAATGAATTTGCCAGACAAATGATCAATTCCTTTCTGGGGTTCATGATGTTTGGCTTCGGCATGTATTTTATCCGAAAGATTCCATGGGTAGAAGATCAGCAGAATAAATACCTTGTCCCAATGATTCAGGCCATGAAAATGATGGCTGAGGGGAACTTCAAAATTGATCTTTCTTATTATCGAAAAGAAATGAACGGCCGCAACGACCACCCTTTTTCTAAAATTGTGGAGAGTATTGCCCATATGGCGGATAAACTAGGTGCCATGGAAGAAATGAGACAGGAATTTATCTCAAACGTTTCCCATGAAATCCAGTCTCCTCTAACTTCGATCAGCGGGTTTGCCAATGCGCTGAAGAACGATAATATAGCCCGGCAGGAACGGGAGCACTATCTGCAGATCATCGAAACGGAAAGCATCAGGCTGGCCAAATTAAGCGAAAACCTGTTAAAGCTGACGTCTTTAGAATCGGATCATTTAACCCTCGAACAAAAAGACTACCGGCTCGATCATCAGCTTCGCCGCATTATTCTGGCCAATGAACCTCAATGGGCAGAGAAAGATATTATGATGGATGTCTCGCTTGACCATATGATCATTTATGCGGACGAAGAATTGATGGACCAAGTCTGGATCAATCTCATCTATAACAGCATCAAGTTCACGTCAGAATCCGGCACCATTACAGTGAACGCATTGAAAAAAGGAGAAGATCAGCTGATCGTCACCATTAAAGATACTGGGATCGGCATGGATCAGGAAACTGTGATGCACATGTTTGAACGGTTCTATAAAGCTGATCCATCCCGAAATCGGAATGGAGGGGGCAGCGGGCTAGGCTTATCGATTGTGAAAAAGATTGTTGATTTGCATCAGGGGGAAATTCACGTTGAAAGTGAGCTTGGGAGAGGAACAGCAATTAGTGTAACTTTAAATCAAAAAGCCTAAGTAATCATCGTTACATAGGCTTTTTACCACCTACCGGTACTGCTTCCTCCGAACCCACTGCGTTGCCGCCCACTTTTCGCCTTTCACAACGGGTGCCCCGCCATGAAGAGTTATTTCATTAAGGGCTGGATCCTCGTAGAAATATTCAAAGTAAACCGCCATGCCTCTTTGAGGAGCAACGGAAAGCTTTAAATGCGGAAAGTACGTTTCCCCGCCTTCTTCCACGTCATTTAAATACATGACAAGGGTGCTGATTCTTGGATTTTGGTTGGATCTTGCGGATGTAAAGTAGTCATAGTGGGCTTTGTATTCCTGACCTGGCTTATAGTGTAAGATGTGAAGCCCTTCGCCATGCTCCCAGGGAATGCCCATGATTTTAGCGACGCGCTTTTCAACGCGGGCCACCACCCCATCTTCCATTTCTGGAAGAAAGGCGCCGCTGCTCGTGCGGATGTCGTTCACTTCCCGCTGTGACCCAATTTTGGAGCGGTTCATATGATCTTTCGATAGGCGGATAAGCTCTTCGCACTCTTCTTCACTTAATACATTTCCCAAGACAGCAATAAGCGGCTCCTCTATTTTGGTGAGTATTTGAATTTCTCGGTCTTCGGTTTTGATCTTACTTCCCGTGTGAAGAAAGATCGATTGTTCTTTTGTTTTTACAGCCAATTTTCATCAACCCCTTTTAATGAAATACTCTTAGTAAACGGTTACATTATAGGGAATTGGAATACCTTCCCATGAAGCAAATCTGTGAGCAGGAAAAATTTCTTAAAAAATATTCTACCACCTTAGGAAATATTTTTCTCTATTATTTTTAGAGATGTTTACTAGATTCATAAAATCAAAGAAACAAAAAATCCGCCCGAAAGCGGATTTGCCTTTGCATTAGGCTTTGTTATTTGATTTTCACTGCAGGCGTACGCCTTCCACGGGCGGTTTGGAAGCCTCCTCGTCGCTTCGCCCCATTCAACAGGCTTGCAAAATCTACATAATGCTTTAACATAGCTTTACATTAAAGTGAAGCTGTCCATTCCTCCACTGTCAGCACCTCTGACTGACGCGGAAAAACCTTTTCTGTCAGAACGCGGTGAACCTCGGGATCCCCGTCAAGGCAGGCGTCGGAGAGAATCTTAAGGCTGTAATCCTTATCTGCTGCTTCCCGCAATGTTGAGAGCACAACACCGCTTGTAGCGATGCCTGTGAGGATCAGTTCATTGACTTTAAGGCCGCGCAAAACGATCTCAAGATCGCTTCCGCTGAAGGCACTTACCCGCCGCTTTGTGACAAGCGGTTCATTCGGCTGCCGTTCAAGAGCCTCATGGATTTCGGTTGCCCATTCTGTTTCTGTCATTCTGCCATTCTTGCTGATGGCAGAGAACATTTTGTTCTGCGCTGGAACTTCAGGATAGCCTTCACGAAAGGCTACTCTGACAAAGATGACAGGGATATTGGCTTTTCTTGCTGCTTTGGCTGCCTTTTGGAAAGAAGTCAAGATCTCTGGCTGTTCTGCGTATCTTGAAACGATGCCGTTTTGAAGATCCATTACTAGGAGTGCTGCATTGGTGCCCATTGTTTTTCTTCCCTTCGTTAGTTAATTAAGTTAAGCATATCATCACGTATCCCGTTTCTACAAACAGCTTGGCGTAGGCAGGCCTAGAACGGTCAGGGCATCTCAGATTATTTCTTTAAATTGGGAGACAAGCCAGACGCGCAGGACTCTTTTTTCTTCATATGCTTTGATTTGCGGGTACTTCTGGCGGTAGTCAATGACATTAATGACGGCCGATGCTTTCCGAACGATGTTGTGCTGCCGGTACTGATTGTCGTTCATAAGTCTTCAGCAAAATCCTGCTTAAGCACCCAGCATCCTTCAAGCTTACCTGCTGTTTCAAGAGAAAACTGATCCGTTTCTTTCAGCAGCTGAAACGCTGAATACCAAAAGCCTTCCCTGACGATATTGCTTTTCCAAACCAGCAAATCATACGAAATACCGAACTGGCTCATGTTTCCAGATGCTCGCGGACGATGCGCAATTGGCTGATCATGATCCATCCTCCTCAAAAAATAAAAGCCTCTGTCTCTAAAAAGAGACGAAGGCTATTGCATTCGCGGTACCACTCTTGTTGTTAAACAGATGTTTAACCACTTCATCAAATAACTGTCTTTGCCGTGATTTCCTACTGCACAGTTCAGAAATTATCCTCATGGGTCCGGTTCGCTGTCAGCGGTGTACCTGCTCTCACCAACCCGGCTCGCTTGGACATATGCTAACAGCTACTCTCCCAATCCTCGGATTTAGAAAAATATTTTGTAATTAATATATCCGAAAAAAGGGAGAAGTCAATTTGGGAATAAAATTTTTAAATCTCAATGAATCGACAACTTTTTCAAGAAAATTATGAAGTCTTAAATCTCAATATTATTTGCTAATAATATGAAGTATAATTTACCTTAGTAAATAATATTTTTAAAACTGTAATAACGAAAGAAGTGACCAAAATGAAAGCGCATCTTATCCATATGAGAGATAAGCTAAATAATATAAATAAACGAAACCGATCCATTCGGTTATTAAAGATATATCAAAAATGGAGTTTTGATATTGCCTCGCTAGATACAATTGGCGGAATGGAGGAGGCTAACTCCATTGTAAATAAAGTTGTACAGCAGAAAACAAAAGGAAAAATCACCTTGCTCCATCCCTCACTAGAAGATGAAAAATCCATGAGTCTATCAAAAAAGCTTACAGATCTATACCGTCAAATAAAGGCAATGGAAGATGAGACAGGTGTCCGTGATTTTTATCTGGGATATCCTTTCCTATCTGGTACACTGCTCGACGGAACCTTTATTCAATCCCCTCTGTTCTTATTTCCCATTCGCTTAGAGAAAGACCATACCAATTCACAAAAATGGGTCTTGCAAATAGAAGATGGAGGGCCCCAACTAAATAGAACTCTATTTTTAGCGTTAAGAAAACTGAATAAGCTTAATTTTTCCGAAGATATCTTTGAAGAAGCAGCAACAATTGCTGGTTCCATAGATCTTTCTCAAGCTTCAGCTTTTTTAGAAAGGCTTCAGTTAAAAGCGGATTACACCCAAACAGGAATAAATAAATTAACAGAATACAAAACAAATGACCTTCCAGAGATTGCAAATCTGACATTGCTAGAAAATGCGGTCATTGGAGACTTTCCGCAAGGAGGATCTTCTATCGTTCGCGATTATGAAGAATTGATCACACTTTCAGAAACGAGTTCTCTCTCGTTGGTCGGTGAAATGATAAGTCCTGCAGATGATCCTTCAATTGAGGCAGGCGTTTTGCCAAGTGGTTTAGAGGAAGCTGAAGCTTCTAACAGTAAAGAGGACATCTTAAATTTATTACAAACTGATGGCTCACAGGAAGAAATTTTAAGGGAAGCCCGTATTCAAAAGGGTTTAGTCGTTCATGGCCCTCCTGGAACAGGGAAATCACAAGTTATAGTAAATCTCATTACGGACGCTCTTCATCGGAAGAAAAAGATACTCGTAGTATGTCAAAAACGGGCAGCTCTAGATGTTGTCTATCAGAGGCTACACAGTTTAGGGCTAACTGAGCATGTTGCCTTGGTACATGATGAAAAAGTAGATCGAAAAGCTCTTTATCATAAAATTTCAACTGTCTTAGAACATAATGAGGTGCAATTTGCAGAAGCAGTAGAAAACCTGATTGCTGTTACATCACGGTTGGATAATCAAGAGAAGCTATTAAATACAATTGCGAAGGCCCTTTACGAAACACAGTCACATGGTTTTAAGTTGTATGAGCTTTATGGAGTATCAACTCCAGTATCTGATACGGATCATATTATCTCCTTAGAAAGTGTATTTAACCGAATAACAAAAGAGTCTTTAAGGAACGTATCAGAGGCTGTATATACGTACGGTGAGTGGTATGAAAAGTTTGGATATGAAACGTATCCATTAAGGCATCGGAAAAGTTTTGCTGGGTTCAATATGAAAATGAAAATAGAAGCCATCGAAACATTAGAAGCATTAATTCAGAAAGCAAAAAAATCAGTAGATTTTATTAAGGCTTTGGATATAGAAAAAATAACTCCTGCCTACACATGGGAAGTACAGCATCGGCTTGATAAAATTTATCCAGATTTAGATGATCAACAAAAGAGAACATTGCAAGGCTTGAGAATTTTCTGGTGGACGACAATTACCGGAAAATCCATCATTGAAGAAATTACGCATGGTGAAAAATTTAAAGGAACTAGTTCTACGGAGTGGATAAAGGTAAAACAGTCATTAAAGATTATGCATGAATTAGGTAATATTACAAAATCGATGGCCAATGAAATAAAGACATTATCGGCATTTATACAGGATGAGCAAGTGCAAAAATTACAGGAACGTATTGCAGAAGGAGACATTCCATTAAAAGAGTTAGACCTGTTACTAGAGTATATCCATCGTGATTTTGAAGACCTGAAATTAATGGATGCATTTTGGCACCAGTCAAGTGACAATGTAAAAAGTGTTATTGAATTATTACAAAATAAGGAACTGAATAATGAAGAATCTCTTCCAAAATTATGGGTAGATATTTTTAAAAACTCAGCCTATATCCACTGGATTGATCAAATTGAAGAAAAATACCCAGAAGTCCAAAAAATATCGACGAACGAGTTTGTAAGAATTCGTGCATCTTTTGCCGCCCTTTTGGAAGAAAAACGGCAAGTTGCTGCGGAGTATTTAATACATGAGCTTACTGATAAAGTACATTCTGTACAGAAGCTTCAAGGAAAATCAACAAAGGAACTAAAACATCAGACGGGGAAAAAAAGAATGATATGGCCGCTGCGTAAACTGGTAAATGATTTTGCTGATAAAGGACTGGTTGATATTTTACCTGTATGGCTAGCTTCGCCAGAAATGGTATCTTCTATTTTTCCATTAACTGAGGGATTATTTGATATTGTTATTTTTGACGAAGCATCCCAGTTGACAGTGGAAAGCGGTATGCCAGCCGTTTATCGCGGTAAACAAATTATTGTAGCTGGTGATGAAAAACAGCTTCCGCCTTCAACTATGTTTCGAGCAGGTTATGCTGATGAGGAAGAAGAGGAAGAAGAGGAAGAAGCAAAGTTTGATACTGACGAATCAGTGAGTTTATTAAATCTGGCGAAACGGCGTTTTTCAGGAAAAATACTGCAATGGCATTACCGCTCAAAGTATGAAGAGTTAATCAACTTTTCTAATCACGCTTTCTATAACGGTTATGTGCAAATAGCTCCAAATGTTACACCTTATAAAGAGCCGCCTGCAATAATCTGGAAACGAGTGAACGGCAATTGGCTCAATCAATCGAACGAAGTAGAAGCACTAGAGGTAGTAGCGCAGTTAAAATATTTACTTCAGCACTATTCCAATAAAACGTTTGGCATAATAACTTTTAACGCCAAACAGCAATCTAAAATACAAGATTTAATTGACATTCAAGTATCGGAAGATGATGAATTCCGTACTCTTTACAGTGAACTCATGTCCCGTGATCTAGACGAAAGGTTATTTGTAAAAAATATTGAGAACGTGCAAGGTGACGAACGGGATATAATTATCTTCTCCATTGGCTATGCGAAAACAGAAGATGGAAAAGTATACAATCGCTTTGGATCGCTTAACCAAAAAGGCGGGGAAAACCGTTTGAACGTAGCTGTTACTCGTGCAAAAGAGGGTTCCATTGTAGTTTCAAGTATTGAACCGGAAGATTTGAATGTAGCTAACACTTCTGAACGCGGTCCTAAGTTGCTAAAGTCATATTTGAAGTATGCAAGAGCCGTGTCCGAAGGAAAGTTAGAAGATGTTCAAGCTGTTGTTCAAGAAGTTAACGAAGCTGTTAACACCCACGTAGTCCAACAGGATCTTCATTTTGACTCTCCATTTGAAGAGCAAGTGTATCAACAACTTAGAAACCTAGGATATGAGGTTACCACTCAAGTGGGAATGTCTGGATATCGAATTGATATGGCGGTTGTTCATCCAAATGATCGCTCAAGATATATTCTTGGAGTTGAATGTGATGGAGCTATGTACCACAGTTCCCCTAGCGCTAGAGAACGGGATGTTTATCGCCAAAGATATTTGGAATCTAGAGGCTGGAAAATTGAACGAATTTGGAGCAGGAATTGGTGGAAGAACCCGGTTAATGAAGTAGAGCGCATTGACCAAAGGATCAAGGAGATCGTTAGGAAAGAAGAAGTAAGAGCGGTTATTGGATGAATATAGGTAAGCAGCTTTGATTTTTTTAAGGCTGCTTGTTTTTTATTTGACCAAGTTAACGAAGGATATTGATTTTTGAGAGCTACTGATTAGAGTGGAAAGCGTACGCCTCGTATTGAAATCAACAGGCAAAATATAATAGAGCATTTTATTTAGAAATTGATTAATTAATATTCCGAAAAAAGGGAGAAGGAAATCTATATTTCCTTCTCCCTTTCTATCAATATTTAAACAATCAAACTCAAAAGCAATGTAAATCCTAGTCCGCAAACAGAGATGATCGATTCAAGAAGCGTCCACGTTGCAAATGTTTCTTTCATGCTGAGGCCAAAATATTCTTTGAACATCCAGAAGCCTGCATCGTTTACGTGTGAAGCAATCAAGCTTCCGGCTCCAGTTGCAAGCACCACAAGTGCAAGGTTCACGTCAGAGTGTCCGAGTATCGGGATTACTAGTCCTGCTGTTGTAAGAGCCGCAACCGTTGCAGATCCTAGAGAAACACGCAGGATCGCTGCGATCAGCCAAGCAAGAATGATCGGTGAAAGGGCGCTGCCATGGAAAAGTTTCGCTACATAGTCACCTACACCGCCATCGATCAGAACTTGTTTGAAGGCGCCGCCTCCGCCGATGATCAGAAGCATCATCCCGATTTGAGTGATAGCCGTTGTACAAGATGCCATAACCGTGTTAATTGGAATTTTTCTTGCAATTCCCATTGTGTAGACAGCTACTAATAGAGAGATCAGCATAGCTGGTGATGCGTCACCGATGAAACGGATAGCAACAAGCAGATTATTGTCCGCAGCACCTGTTGTTTTTTGAATTAAAGTAATAATTGTCGCAATAGACATTAAAATAACAGGAAGCAAAGCTGTTAATACGCTGACTCCGAAGCCTGGAGTTTCTTCAAGCTTGAAATGTTTTTGTTCTCCAAGTGAAGCAATACTGCCGGTTTTCGTGAAAGATTCTGGTACTAGTTTCTTCGCAATTTTAGTGAATACAGGTCCTGCAATGATAACGGTGGGAATGGCAATGATGAATCCGTAAAGAAGAACTTCACCAAGGTTTGCTCCATATTCTCCAGCAATCGCAGTTGGTCCCGGATGCGGAGGAAGGAAGCCGTGTGTAACAGATAGGGCTGCTGCCATAGGAATACCAAGGAACAGGATGGAAATCTTTAATTCTCTGGAAATCGCAAATACAATTGGAATCAATAGAACGAGTCCTACTTCGAAGAATAGGGCAACACCGATGATAAAAGAAGCTATAACAATAGCCCATTGAATATTCTTTTCACCAAATCGATTAACGAGAGTCATAGCGATCCGCTGTGCACCGCCTGAATCGGCGATCAGTTTGCCGAGCATAGCTCCAAGTCCGAAAATTAACGCTAAATGGCCAAGAGTTCCGCCGAGACCTGTTTCAATTGTTTTAACAATGTTTGCTACCGGTACTCCAAGTGCTAAAGCTACACCAAAAGATACGATGATCAATGAAACAAATGTGTTGAGCCTAAGGCCCATAATTAACAGCAGCAATACGAGAATTCCAACTGCAACAATGATTAATGGCATAATAATTTCTCCTTATAAGTTCAAATGAATTTTAAAATATTTGCCGGTTTTCCTTTGAAATCGATTTCAAAACTGTGTTTTGCCCTGCGCCTTTATCCAGAAGCTGCTGAGACATCCACAAATCTTCAACTTTCCCTTGCACATCGTCAAAATTTTGATGAAGTGACTGAATCATTAAGTTTCTGTCTTTCGATTGAATCGCTTCAATGTAAAGCTCGTGATTATCAAGGACTCTTTTAAAATCCTCATATTTTTCTTTGAAACGCACCCGCATCGATAAAAGAATTAAGCTTTCCATAACAGGCTTCAAGTTATTCCAGATCATGAGGATATAGGAATGGTTAATAGATCGAATAATCGTTTCGTGAAATAAGACATCCTGAAAAGAAAATTCATCCGCATCCCCATATTTGATGGCGATTTTCATCATTTCAAATATTTTGCTGAGACCTTTTACTAAATCATTCGTTTCTGCCTTTACGATGCGTTCGAATACAAAGGATTCAATCATCAGCCGGACATCATAAATTTCCTCGATATGCTTATCGGTTAAACCAGTGACAGCAGCACCCATCCTCTTTAATTGGACCATGTTTTCTGATGCCAGGATTTTCAGGGCATCACGAACAGGAGACCGGCTAACAGAAAAGTCTGCAGCGATTTTATTTTCAGAAAGAATGGTACCGCTTTCAATCAAGCCCGAAATAATGGATATTCTCAGTTCGCAGGCAATTCTTTCCCCAGCTGAAGCCTTTGAAAGCCATTTTTCAGGATATAAAAACTCCTCTTTAGCCATGAACTCCCTCCCTTTGTTATTATGCAAGTATACTTGTATACAAGTATTATAACCGGGATTTTAAATTTTGCAAGCGCTTTTATTTATTTTTTTGATCCATTTGACTTATGAGTGTTTAATCATGATGATTGAAATGAGGAAAATAGAAGGAGTTGAATCGATGAATTTAACATTCGAAATCATACCAGATGAAAAAGTGGAATGCTGCAGGGAGTTATGCAATGAACTGATGGCTTTTCAAAAGAAGCAAGCAGCGATTAAACCGGAATTGTTTGACACGATGAATTTCGACACTCGCATGGTTCCGTCAATTAAAAGTGCACTCCATAACTATATTGTCATAGTAAAAGATAATGATAAGTTAGCAGGTTACGTCTATTCCAACATTTCCCCTAAAGAAACTTACTCAAATGACTTTGCCACTTTTTTTGATCTCCAATCTGTTAATGGGAGTAATGTAGGCTGCTTATCTCAATTCTTCATTAAAGAAGAATACAGGCAGTATCGGATTGGTTCTGAGCTATTCCAAATGTCCATGAAATGGCTGGAACAATTTGAAGATGTAGAGGATTATTTTATTTTTGTTTCAAATGGCAACGATAACGCATTGGAATTTTATAAAAGAAAAGGATTTGCAGTGGAGCATGAGATCTTGGATGGTTTTATAACAGTACTGAGAAAAAAATCGGGTAAATGATTTTCATTTCCCTTTGAATTTGAAAAAGAATCTGAAGTCCTAAAGGATAAAGATCCCCCACACAGAATACATACCTATATAAAACTTACTTGGGGCAGCTTGACCTGTCCCATTTTGGAGTGTGAAAAAATGACTGAATCCATCATAAATGTAAACGGCCTTGTCAAAAAATACGGGAACTTTACAGCCGTAAACGGTGTGAGCTTTCAGGTCCAAAAAGGAGAAGTATTCGGAGTTCTTGGTCCAAACGGAGCCGGCAAAACCACCACCCTTGAAATGCTCGTCGGTCTCAGGAAGCCGGACGGCGGGTCTGCGGATATTGGCGGATTTGATGTTGTTCGGGATTTGAAAAAGGTGAAGGAAGTAATCGGGGTGCAGCTTCAGTCTACAACACTGTTTGAGCTGTTAACGGTAGAAGAAATCCTCCACCTTTATGCTAGTTTCTATAAAAAGAACATACCTATTCATCCGCTTATTGAAGATATGATTTTAACCGACAAAACGAATAGCAGGATTAAAAGCCTGTCCGGGGGACAGAAGCAAAGGCTTGCGATTGCCCTTGCTCTTGTGCATGATCCATGGATTATTTTTCTTGATGAACCGACGACAGGACTTGATCCGCAGGCAAGAAGAACGCTTTGGGATATTATTTTCAATTTAAAGGAAAAAGGGAAAACCGTTGTGCTTACGACACATTATATGGATGAAGCCCATGTACTTTGTGACCGGATTGCCATTATGGACCAGGGGAATCTCATTGCGCTCGATACCCCTGCAGAGCTAGTCCGAAGCCTGCATTCGGAAAATGCGGTGGAGTTCCGTTTTGAAGAAGAAACAGCAAAAATCGATCTTTCACTTCTGGATGGGGTGAAACAGGTAGGCGGACAGAAGGATGCGGCCATCCTTTATACAGATGACCTGCAGGCCACTTTAACGAGTCTTATCCAAACAGCGGCAGACCGCGGGGTTAAAGTAGCCGATTTGCAGGTTCGTACCGCAACACTTGAGGATGTTTTTATCCATATGACCGGAAGGAGTTTGAGGGAAGCATGAAGGCATATTGGCAGTTAACGTTAACCCAGCTGCGGATTTTTCTCCGCAACAGACAGGTCTTGTTTTGGACATTAGCGTTTCCAATCTTTCTCATGGTCATGCTTGGTTCCTTTTTGGGAAATGGCAGCAGTATGTCGGTTACGGTTGGAGTAGTGGACAAGGATCAATCGAGCGGATCCAATGCGTTTATGGAAGCTTTGAAAAGGAACAAGGCAATAAAAGTAGAGAATGCAAGCAAGGAAGATGCTGCATTAAAAGCCGTCAAAAACGGGAGCCTGCAAATGGCGTTGGTTATTCCTAAGGGATACGGTGAAAATCATGGAGACGGTGCTCCTTTCAAACTGCCTGTTTATTATGATGAGACAAATGCAACAGTTTCACAGGTTGGTTTGCAGCTAATAAACGGATCTGTTGATCAGATCAGCAAGCAGCAGGCTGCATACAAGCCAACTATTGTAACAGAGCCAAAGGGAGTTGAAACGCTGAACCTGAAATACATCGATTTCCTTGTCCCTGGAATTGTTGCCATGATGATTATGAACAATAACATGAACGGAGTGGCTGGACAGATTGCAGCCTGGAGAGAACGCGGGATTTTAAGAAGAATGCAAGGAACAACCTTGAAGGCATCAACGTTTATTGCAGCACAAATTACGGCCCGCCTCCTGCTGAATGGCCTGCAAGCCCTGCTTGTGCTGATTATCGCGCAATTGTTCTTTGGTGTAGGTGTGCGCGGATCGTGGCTTGAGCTGATCAGCTTCGTTATTCTCGGTACACTTGCTTTTATGGCTATTGGGTTTATTATAGCAGGTATTGCGAAAACACCGGAAAGCGCGGCGCCGATTGCTGGTTTTCTATCATTCCCTATGCTGTTTCTCGGCGGTGTTTTCTTTCCGATTCAAAATATGCCGGATTTTCTGCAGCCGATCGTATACGTTCTCCCCATCTCCCATCTCAGTCATGCATTGAGAGAGGTAATGAACGTCGGTGCTTCCTTCTTGACGCTGGGATCGGAATTCCTAATACTCGGGTGCTGGGCCGTAGGAGCTTTTATTGTCGCAAGCTTCACGTTTAAATGGGAATAGATAAGCGAAAATGTAGAAGAAAAGAGGTGAACAGTATGAGCAGCTGCAAAATCGATCATTCGCGGGAAGACGTTCTTCAGAAATTCAGCAGCCAGCAGGAATACCTGCCTCAAAAGCTTGCTGTTGATGTAGAGAGTTTGCTGAACAGGGAGCTTCACCAAGAGACGCTAAACGAGGTATTCCACCTGCTGAAAAAATATGATTTAACCTCTCAAGAGGAGCAGCAGGAGCGCAATGACAGATTGAACGGTATGATCATGAACAAAAAGACAGAATTCTAATTTGGATTCTGTCTTTTTTAATGGAAGGTCGATGGTGTTATCTTGAGAGCCCAGTGCATTATGTGTATAATCAACTCAATTAAAGCGGCAAATCTTAAAGGAGCCAGAGTGTTGAATATCGAATTAAGCAAAAAAATCATTGAAGACAGGTGCGGGAGTGTCTCTTATAAAAGAGGAGATGCCATCCGCCGTTCAAATAAAGTGAAATTTGAGGAGTACCGTGATGATGGATGCAGAGCTATGGTGCAGAGCACGGAAGAATTCTCTGTTTCGATAAACGCCATTCCAGAGGGCGGTTTTCAAGCTGAATGCAGCTGTCCTAAGCTTGTTTCCTTTAATCGGGACTGCCAGCATATCGCGGCAGTTTTACTAGCGTTAAAAGATTACCAATCTTCCAAAACGATTCCTGAGCTTCAATACGAAATTCCCTCTGCTCCTTATGACGGGCTTGCAGAAGGGCTTTTGAGGGTTTTTCATAGCCGTCCGATTCAGCAAGCGGCAGAGCTAAATTACTTTGAACAGCGAAAAGTACTGAATGCGTCTTTTCATTTACAGCCTGCTCTTGCTGAAAAGGATGCCTTTCTTTTTCAAATAAAAATAAAGATGCATTCCATAGAAATTCAGAATATCCGTGCATTTCTTGAGCAAGTCAAAGGCGGACATGCTATCCCGCTTTCCTCTTCCTTTACTTATGACCCTCGCCTTCATTGCTTTCCAAAAGAAACGGATGCTGTCATCCGCCAGCTTGTTCATATTATGGAGAATGAAAAGCTGGACCAGCATGACGGGGCTGCACTCATTTTATCCCCATTTGAATGGGACAGTCTTCTCACTCTGCTTGCGGCAGCGCACTTAGTGGAATTGAAGGTGAAAGGAAAGAACTATAAGGATTTCCATGTATCAGATAAACGCCTCCCTTTACGGTTTGATTTTTTTGAAGAAGGGAAGGGGTTTCAGCTGAAAACCGATGGATTAAGGAGCCTCACGCTTTTGCAGCCCTATCATTCAGCTTTGTTTGAAGGAAAGCTGTTTCAATTGAACGGAGAAGATTATGCGCGCTTAGCTGAATTATGCAGGGTCAACAAGGCGTCTGGCAGGGACGTGATCTCCATCCCGCCAGATCAGATGAACGTTTATCTGGATAAAGTGGTCCCAGGCTTAAGAAGGCTCGGAGAGGTAACGATTTCTGAAGCAATTTCGAGACAAAAGGCTGATGCTAAGTTTATGGCAAAGCTTTATTTGGATCGAATAAAAAACCGGATGCTTGCAGGTCTTGAGTTTCACTACGGCAATATCGTTTTCAACCCGCTGGATGAACGGGAGGTTCAATCCTTAACCATGCTGATCCGTGATACGGAGAAAGAGGAGATCATCTTAAAGCTGATGGAGGAAAGCTCGTTTGCCAAAACGGACAGCGGCTATTTTCTTCAGAATGAACTGCTCGAGTACGAATTTTTGTATCATGTTTTGCCTGTGCTTGAAAGGTTCGCTCAAGTGCATGCAACAACCGCGATTAGAACAAGAATTTTTAAAGAGCATCATGCTCCAAAAATCAGGGTGCTGGTAAAAAGAGAACGGACAAACTGGCTTGAATTTAAATTTGATTTGGATATCCCAGAAAAAGAGATCCGGGAAGTGCTTCAGGCATTACAGGAAAAACGGAAATATTACCGGCTTCGAAGCGGTGCGCTGCTGTCACTTGAAACGCGTGAGTATAAAGAAATTCAGCGGTTTCTAGCGGCGGCTCCTGTTCAGGAAGAGGATTTGTTAAAGGAGCTTGAGATGCCGTATATACAAGGGCTTCAGCTCCTTGATTCAGCGGAAACTGATTCCATCATGCTGGAGGAATCGTTTCATCAGCTCCTGAACAGCTTCCTTCATCCAAATGAGCTAGCTTTCCCTGTTCCTAAAAAGCTTGAACCAGTTCTAAGGGAATATCAAAAAAATGGCTACAAATGGATGAAATCACTTGCTGAAAATGGATTTGGAGGGATTTTAGCAGATGATATGGGTCTTGGAAAAACGGTACAGAGCATTGCCTACATTTTGTCTGAGCTTCCAGTGATCCGTGCTTCAAAGAAGCCTGTTCTGATTGTTTGTCCATCCTCTTTGTTATATAACTGGAAAAATGAAATTCAAAAATTCACTCCGGAGGTAAAAGCTTTAATTATTGACGGCAGTAAAAAGGAGCGGACCGAAAGCTTCGAAGACTCGGGAAGTATGGATGTCATCATAACCTCCTATCCGCTTGTGCGGAAGGATATACAGGAATATGAGAAACAATTCTTTCACACAGTCTTTTTTGATGAAGCTCAAGCCTTTAAAAATCCTCTCACACAGACAGCGAGAGCAGTAAAAAAAATGATGGCGGATCACCGGTTTGCTCTGACAGGGACGCCTGTAGAGAATGCCCGAGAGGAGCTGTGGTCCATTTATCATGTTGTTTTTCCCGAACTATTCTTGGGATTAAAGGAATTCAGCAGTCTTTCAAGAAAGCAGATTGCGCGGAGAATCCGTCCCTTTATGCTCCGAAGAATGAAGGAGGACGTGCTTTCAGAGCTTCCTGAAAAAATTGAGAGCATGGAAATCGTGGAATTATTGCCTGAGCAAAAGAAGCTGTACACAGCTTATTTAGCCAAGCTAAGACATGATACATTAAAGCATTTAGATAAGGATACCCTTCAAAAAAATAGGATTAAGATTCTGGCAGGCTTGACTAGATTGCGGCAGATCTGCTGTCATCCTGCGCTTTTTGTAGATGGCTACAGCGGGAGATCAGCAAAATTTGACCAGCTGATGCTCATTTTAGAAGAAGCAAAGCTTTCTGGGAGAAGGGTTTTGATTTTCTCTCAGTTCACGAAAATGCTTGAGCTGATCGGAAGAGAATTAGCGGTCCAAAGTCTGCCTTACTTCTATCTGGCTGGTCAGACACATTTGGAGGAACGGGTAGAACTGTGCAGCCGGTTTAATGCAGGCGAACGGAATCTTTTTCTTATTTCATTAAAAGCAGGCGGTACGGGTCTTAACCTCACTGGTGCGGATACAGTTATTCATTACGATACATGGTGGAATCCCGCCGTAGAGGACCAGGCAGCCGACCGTGCGCATCGAATGGGCCAAAAAAATGCGGTAAACGTAATCAAGCTTGTCACACGCGGCACGATTGAAGAAAAAATGAATGAGCTGCAGGAGAAAAAGAGGCTGCTCATTAAAGAAGTGATCGATTATAACGAAAAAACTGATTTTTCCCTTACAGAAGAGGATATAAAGGATCTATTGAGAATTTAGAGAAAATCATATAACAAAAGACCCCGCAACCCGGGGTCTTATTTTGCGGTAGGTCCATTATTTCCCATAAGCCATATCAGTTTACAAACCCAACAAAAAGGAGTAGGCTTATAAGCATTCACTCATTTTATACTTTTTATAACAAACTCGTATAAAATGTTGACGTATAAATAAGCTGAGCGTATTTAAAATAAGACAGGCATGCCGAAATGGATTCCTCAACGAATCATTTTTTATAAAACTACCTAGAGCTAAAAGAGGAGATTTTCAACGATGATTACACAAAAAACAAACGACTTTAACCAAATTATTAAAGGACGCCGTTCCATTAAAAATTATAATCCATCAGTAAAAATCAGCAAGGAAGAAATGACTGAAATCCTTTCCGTTGCGACAACTGCTCCATCTTCTGTTAATATGCAGCCTTGGCGCTTTCTTGTGATTGAGAGTCCTGAAGCAAAAACAACTCTTTTACCGCTTGCTCGTTTTAACCAAAACCAAGTCAAAACATCCTCTGCCGTTATTGCGATATTTGGCGATTTAAACAATTTTGAAAAATTTGATGAAATCTATGGAATGGCAGTCGAACAAGGTCATATGCCTCAAGATGTAAAAGACAATATTTTCTCATCCTTTTCAACCTATTTCGAAGCAATCTCCCGTGAAGATATGGAGGATGTTGTTCTTGTTGACGGCGGTCTTGTTGCTATGCAGATCATGCTTGCAGCCAGGGCTTATGGATATGATTCAAATCCAATCGGCGGTTATGAGAAAGATAAAATTGCAGAAGCTTTCGGTTTAGAAAAAGATCGTTACATGCCAGTTATGCTTCTTTCAATCGGAAAAGCAGCAGATGAAGGTCATCATTCTGTTCGCCTTCCAATTGAAAAAGTTGCACAATGGAAGTAAGGATGTAACCTATTTCGTTCAATCCAAAACAACCTGAGAGGATGAGGTAAAATGATTATTATTCATGCCGGATTACAAGTTAACCCAGCAAAACAAGAGGATTTTCTCAATGAAATTAAACCGCTGATCGCAGCATCACGTGAAGAAAGCGGAAATATCTCTTACGATCTTCATAAAGATACAGAAAAAGAAAATGTGTTTACAATGGTTGAGGTTTGGAAAGATGCACAAGCAGTAGCAAGCCATAATGAAACTGCGCATTTCACTTCATTCGTCAGCAGAGCAAAAGATTTCCTAACGTCACCTTTAGACGTAAAAGCATATGATGGGCAACCATTAGAAAGATAAGTATTCTTAAAGCAAGAGACCCAAATAAGGGTTCTTGCTTTTTTATTTAGGCTCTTTTTTACTAAACTTTCTTGCATGTTGAGGGGATTATTAATTTGAGCAAGAGTAATGCTATACTTAACGAAAAGATTCGAATTTTAAAGGAGTTTACCAACTAATGAAGTTTTTAAAATCACAAATGAAACAGCTTGTGAAAGACAATAAAGAGCTGCAAATCCGCGTAAAAGAGCTGATGGAAGAACACGACCTTGAGAAAAACTTTGCTCTCAAAGCTTTGTATCATTCAGAAGTGGCTGAAGGCGGAAAATATCAGTCAGCCTATCAAGCACTTGACTCGCCTAAAGGGTAGGTCATCTTTTTTTATGCATTAATAAGGGCTGAAATCGGTTATTCGTATAAAAGACAGATGAAATTTGTCAATAATACGGCTAGTTTTAATACGAACCAAACTTACCTTGTATACATATATTAACCATTTATCAGAGCGGCATTAACATTCTTGTCCCTTCTCTCATAAATTAATGTATTAATTGATTTCTGGAAAAAGGTGAGAGAATGATTGTTGAAGCTATGGCCATTCAAAATTGGAACCAGTTTCAGTCTATAGAATTTCAATTCCATCCTAGAATGACGGTCATTGTTGGGGAAAATGGTTCTGGAAAAACGACGATCCTTCAAATTATAAAACAGCTGTTTATTCAATGTCAGGATATAAAAAAAGACTCTTTCGAAAATAAAGAGACTATAGGAAACATTACTTTAGTTGGAAATAGTAAAATATTAATTTCTTCATCCAACCACTCTTTATGCCCTTATCCTTCAGTTAACATACATGTACCCACAATGCATCAGCTTTTGCAGGGAAGGTATATTCCTTCTAGAGAATGTCAATTGTCTCATCTAGATAAGGAATTAGATCTATTAAAAACTGATCCAGACTTGCTTGAAGCATTTAATATTGTTTTAGGAGAGCTTTTTCCTAAATGGTTTGGATTTTCTTCAATGAAAATAGAAGAGGATTCCATAGTATTAATAACCAAGAGCGGCTTAATAGACATAAACTCATTATCATCTGGCATTAATTATCTTATTTGTCTGAGCTGGCATATTTTTCACATGCAATATGGGAGAGAAGGTCCCTTTTTATTTTTAATTGATGAACTAGAGGCTCATTTACATGCTTCCTTACAAAGAAATATTTTGCAAAAATTGGTGAAAACGTTTCCTCAATTTCAATTCATTGTTTCGACCCATAGTCCCCTCATTGTTCATTCGGTAAAAGACACAGCTATTTTTGCTCTCACTTATGATGAAAAATTACGAGTAACCAGTAGAAAAATTGATTTTGTTCAAGAAAATATATCAGTTACTGCTATCTTAAGAGATGTCTTAGGTGTTACTGCCACTTATCCTATTTGGGTCGAAGAAGAATTAACTCAAATTACAAACCGGTACCGCGGTAAAGAGCTTAACAATAACGTTTACAAAGCCTTAAAAGAAGATCTGCAAAAATCCGGTTTGATTTCTATTTTTCCGCAAATTGTTAACCATCTTTATGGCGGTGAGCAAAGTTGATTTCACTTCATAAGAAGGAAAAACCTAATATTCTCAAGGAGAAGGAAGAGGCGTGGACCAACCTTTTATTGTCTTATGTAAAAGAAAAACAGAAAATTCCACCAAGTCTTTCTAAAAATTACCGCCATCCAGACATCAAAAAGGCTTTACTATCAGAGACACATGGAAAATGTGCATACTGTGAAAGCAGAATAACTCATATCGATTATGGAGATATTGAGCACATTTTGCCAAAAAGCAAAAATCCTGAGTTAACCTTCGCGTGGGATAATTTCACTATTTCCTGCAGAAAGTGTAATCAGAGTAAAGCAGATTATGATGATAAAAATCTTCCTCTTCTAAATCCCTATAAAGACTTTCCAGAACAGGAAATTTTCTTTCTGGGCCCCATTCCTTTTGCCAATCCTAAAAATGATCGAGCTCTTATTTCCTTAAAACGACTAAAGCTTGATCGGATGGAATTAATTGAAAAAAGAAGTGAATTTATCGAGCAGACACTATCACCTCTTGTCCAGCTTTATGAAAAAACACAGAATGAAGTGGTAAAAAAAGAAATTAAGCAGGATATATTAGCTTTAAAAGAACCGGCCAGTGAATTTTCTTCAATGTCGAAACAAATTTTAGAAAAGTATAAACTCATTTAAAGTATATTTATAAAGACTTTTTTCCCCGTAAACGCTCCCAGCTTCAAGATGCGTTTGGCGCACTTAAGCTAAATCTCACTGTATCGGATTTAGAAAAAATTGAAGGAGCCGTTCCCGCAGAAGCGGTCGCTGGAACTCGCTAAGCTGCTGAGCAAATGGGTTCACTTGGTGTTGAGTAATAGAAATGGCTGATCAATCCTTAACGAAAGAAACCATCCTGGTTACGGCGGAACAGGTGCATCGCCGATTTGGACCAGAGAAAACAAGTGTAGTTAATGTAGCAAGGGCACTAAATGCTAGTTCATGGAACCATCTATCGGAACTTCCAAAGCAAAGCATCTTTGTGAAGCTGTTGCTGAAAGATGGCTGCACAGTATTATAAAGCCTTTAGAAGCTGTTTTCAAAACAGACTGTTCTGCTTTAGAACGATTGCTTTTATGGATCAAGACATTGATTCATATAAAACATTCCTTGGTTAAAGAAGATCCTGAATATTTGCCATGTATACAACACTCGCTGAAGAATCTGTAAAAGTGATTAGCGCCCACATTGTGTTTAATTAATTGGTCAACTGATACCAATCATTGAAGAAGGAATGGCGATAAAGGAATTTAAATCATCAAACGCTCAAGCCATAGCGAGCGGTATTTTTATGGCAACTGCCCGATTTCATCATCCAGCCCATGCAAAGAGTGGGCATCACCCACCATCAATTAAGAATTGAAACGGTATGGAACGTTATTTTTTCTGGAATCATAAAAAAAAAGAAAATCCGATCACTGATTCATGGTGATCGGATTTTTTGTTTAAACTGCTCGATGTTATTCAAACTTAAAGTCTTACTTAATCTGTTTACATCTGCAAAAATATATGTTAATTTATATTTCGATAGATATCGAAATATAAGTGCTGTTTGGAAGGGATCTGAGGATTATGGATGAAAATCGAGAAATGCAGCAGGCTGTCAAAATATATAAAGCGCTTGGGGAGCCTACGCGCCTTCGAATTGCTGTGCTCCTTAAAGAAGAAAGCGGGCAATGCTGTTCAGCTCTTGGCAAAAAATTGGATAGCGTAGCGACTTCAACACTTTCCCATCATCTTAAACAAATGGCTGACTCTGGCCTTTTGACATCCCGCAAGGAGGGAACCTTTATCTATTACAGTCTGGATCATGAGGTAGCAGCGAAATTTGCTCCTTATCTGCTCAAATAATTTTTTCATTTTAATTTTGATATTTGCAGAAATATAAAAATAATAGAAAAGAGGCGTCATGCTTAAATGGAAGCTGCATGGAAGATATACGTATTAGCACTCATCAGTTTTTTAGTTGGATCCTCGCAGAACATCATCACAGGGATTTTGGATCAGATCGCAAGCAGCATGGGTATTACTGTTTTTGCAGCGGGTCAGCTTATCACGGTTTATTCATTGGCCTACGCAATCGGTACACCGATTATCATGGCGCTAACAGCTAAATGGGACAGGCGAAAGCTCCTTTTATATGGTCTCACAGTATTTACAGCGGCAAACCTGCTGATATATCTTCTCCCAGGATTCGAATGGTTTGTTGTTTCCCGCATTATCATGGCTTTAGGAGCCGGAACAGTTGTCGTTACAGCCCTTAGCATGGCAGCAAAAATTGCTCCTCCAGGAAAACAGGCAAGCTCCATCGCAACAGTTATCATGGGCTTTACTGCATCGCTGATCATCGGTGTTCCGCTTGGAAGAATGGTTTCTTCTGCTTTTGACTGGAAAATTGTCTTCCTTGGGATTGTTCTGATTGGGATCATCGGCATATTTGTTACGGCATTTACCGTACCCCGCGTGAAAGGTGACGCGCCTGTTCCGTTAGTGAAGCAGCTGGGCCTTCTTAAAACACCAAGGGTAGCCTTGGGTCTTTCCATCACCTTCCTTTGGCTTGGGGGCTACTCACTTGCCTATACTTACATTTCGCCATATCTTCTTGAAGTGAAAGGAATGAGCGGGGGATTGATCAGCAGCGCCCTGCTTGCCTTTGGGGTCGCAAGTCTGATCGGTTCTAAAATCGGCGGCTACAGTGCGGATAAAAAGGGAGTGCCATTCACGCTGATCAGCGGCATGCTCCTGCACATTGTTTCTCTTATCCTGCTTTCACTGGCAAGTCACTCAGCTCTTGCTGTATTTGCCTTTTTGATTTTATGGTCTTTTTCTGCATGGTCATCAGGACCTACACAGCAATTTAATCTAGTTTCCCTTGTTCCGGATTCATCTAGTGTCATGCTCAGCCTCAACCAGTCCACTATGCAGCTTTCTATGGCAGCTGGAGCGGGAATTGGAGGCATGATTGCCGGAAAGATGTCACTCGCTTCTGTGACATGGTTCGGCGCAGCAGCTGTTGCTTTTGCCATTCTCGCAGTTCTGCTCCTTTCCAGACACTTATCAGGCAATGCCAATGCCAGTGTCAGCGGAACTTTGCCAAAAAATCAGCCGGTCATGAATAAATCCCATTAAAAAAGATAATCATTTATCAGGTTCATTCTAATTATTTTTGTGCTAGTGCAGACTGCGCGATAACGGCAAGCCATCAGGCAACAATTGAAGGGTTTGCAAGAAGAGATGAAAGCAATCCGGCCAAAACCGCTGATTGCAGCACCAGTCGGACCGTATGGAGCTTTCCTTGCAGATGGCTAGGAATACACAGGCCGTTACAACGTTACACGTGAAACATTAGCTGAATTTCATAGGACAAGAATATCATCCATTATTAGGATAATCTGCCAAATAATTCCGGAACAAATTGAAAAAATAGCAAAAAAGTGGAGAACAGGTAACAAAATGATAAGAAATCAATAATAAAAAAATGGAATGGCATTCGAAAGAACGCTTAAAATATTAATGACTAAAGGGTGAGCCTAAGAACTCACCCTTTAGTTTTTCATCTATTTAAGTGAATGCAGCGGGAATACATCTGCAAATTTTAAGAAAAGATGCCATGAAGCTAATCTTTATAATGTTCCTTATTTTTCTCTGCAAAGGCCCCTAATAAGAATTCAAAAAACTGATATGATAAGATATATATGCGGAATTTAGTTTTACTTAAAGGAGTGGAAAATATTGGAGAGATTGTTAGACGAAGTCCTCAGCTTTAATCAAACATTTGTAGAACAAAAGAAATATGAGCCTTACATAACGTCGAAATTCCCTAACAAAAAATTCGTGATCCTTACTTGTATGGATACACGGCTTTTGGAGCTGCTTCCGGCCAGCATGAATATAAAAAATGGTGATGTGAAAATCATTAAGTCTGCCGGCGGTGTTGTTTCAACAGCATTTGGCGGCATCATGCGCAGTATATTAGTTGCCATTTATGAGCTTGGTGCAGACGAAGTTTTTGTAATCGGGCATTATGACTGCGGCATGAGCAACATCAATCCCGCAAAAATGAAGGAAAAGTTTAAAGAACGCGGCATTGATGATGGAACAATTCAGGTGCTGGAACATTCCGGCCTGTATATTGAAAATTGGCTAAAAGGCTTTGATGATGTTACAGAAGCTATTAAAGGAAGCGTCAGCTTAATTCGAAATCATCCGCTTGTTCCGAATGTCCCTGTTCATGGACTTGTCATTGATCCGGAAACTGGAAGACTTGAGCTTGTAGACGAAGGCTACGATAAATAATATAAAAAAGCGCAAGCGCCTTGAACAGCCCCGACAGCTACTTACAGAAAAACCTGCAAAGTCCGGTTTTGACTTTGTGGGATTTTCTGAAGTGACCTAAGATCGGGCTAAGCGCTGGAGCTAGATTCAGTTCACACACTGAGTTAAGAAATGATATAAATTCTGATAAAATTAAAAATGAGAAGGGAGGCACATTGCTGCCCTTCTCTTTTTGTATTGACACAAATCCCAGTATGTGTTATTTAATTAGTGGCTAGCACTCTATCATACCTGAGTGCTAACTTACCTTCAAATGCTTTAAAAGGAGAGGAAAACGTTCATGGAAAAAAAGCAGTTTAAAGCGGAATCCAAAAGGCTTTTGGAGATGATGATCAACTCTATCTACTCCCAAAAGGAAATTTTCTTAAGAGAGCTAATTTCCAATGCCAGTGATGCCATTGATAAAATTTACTACAAAGCATTAATTGATGATACCTTAACCTTTCAAAAAGACAGCTTCTACATAAAAGTAACACCTGATAAGGAAAACAGAACGCTGACAATTACCGATACAGGTATTGGGATGACAAAAGAAGAGCTTGAAAATAACCTCGGAACCATTGCGAAAAGCGGCTCGCTTGCATTTAAAAATGAGAACGAACTGAAGGATGGCCATGACATCATTGGCCAGTTCGGAGTTGGATTTTATTCTGCGTTTATGGCAGCGGATGCTGTTACTGTTATTTCACGAGCACTCGGAAGTGATGAAGGATACAAGTGGGAATCTGAAAATGCAGATGGCTACACGATCGAGCCTTATGACAAAAAGGATGTCGGTACAGAGATTCTTCTGAAAATAAAAGAAAACACAGAAGACGAAAATTACGACGAGTACCTTGATGAATACCGTTTAAAAGCCATTATCAAAAAATATTCTGATTTCATCCGCTACCCGATCAAAATGGACGTAACCGAAAGCAAGCCTAAAGAAGGCAGCGAAAATGAATTTGAGGAAGTAAAAGAAGAGCAAATTATTAACAGCATGGTTCCAATCTGGAGAAAGAACAAAAGCGAGCTTACGCCAGAAGACTATGAGAACTTTTACGCTGAAAAGCGTTACGGTTTTGACAAACCGCTGAAGCATATTCATGTAAGTGTCGACGGTGCTGTCCGCTACAATGCAATCCTCTTTATTCCTGAACAAATGCCCTATGATTATTACTCAAAGGAATTTGAAAAAGGTCTTGAGCTTTATTCAAGCGGCGTACTGATTATGGAGAAATGTGCGGACCTGCTTCCTGATTACTTCAGTTTTGTCAAAGGGATGGTTGATTCGGAAGATCTATCCTTAAACATTTCAAGGGAGATCCTCCAGCAGGACAAGCAATTGAAGTTTATTGCAAAAAACATAAAAAATAAAATTAAAAGAGAACTCGAAAGCCTGCTAAAAGAGGACCGCGAGAAATACGAAAAATTCTACGAAGCTTTTGGAAGACAGCTAAAATACGGAGTTTACAGTGATTTCGGCACCAACAAAGAAGATCTTCAAAACCTGTTGATGTTCTGCTCATCCAAAGAGAAAAAGCTCGTAACGCTTGATGAATATGTGTCCAGAATGCCTGAGGAGCAAAAATATATTTACTATGCTTCAGGAGAAAGCAATGAACGTATCGAAAAGCTTCCTCAGACAGAAGCAGTGGCAGAAGAAGGCTATGAAATTCTTTACTTCACTGATGAAGTGGACGAATTTGCGATCAGAATGCTTATGACCTACAAGGAAAAAGAATTCAGATCCGTGTCCAGCAGTGATTTAGGAATTGAACGAAAAGAAACTGAAGCAGATCAGGATACGAAAGCGAACGAAAACAAAGAACTGTTCCAATCTATGAGAGAATTGCTTTCAGGAAAAGTAAAGGATGTCAGAATCTCCAAACGTTTGAAATCACATCCTGTCTGTTTCTCTACTGATGGCGAAGTATCCATTGAAATGGAAAAAATTCTGAATGCCATGCCGAATAACCAAAACGTTCAGGCCGAAAAAGTATTGGAGATCAACACAGACCATGAAGTGTTCCAGTCATTGAAAGATGCCTATGAAAAAGACAAAGAAAAATTAGGTTTGTATACAAATCTTCTTTACAACCAGGCGCTTCTTATTGAAGGACTTCCAATCAGTGATCCGGTTGAATTTACAAATGATATTTGCAAGATAATGGTTTGATTTTATGGGGAACCTGGCTCTGTTGAGTCAGGTTTTTTTGTGGCTCTGTCCCTTCCAAAACCAGTGGCCTGGCCCTTCATTCGCTAATTCACTAAAGGACTGTCCCCAAAGCTCTGAATCCTTGCAAGATAAGGGTTTAAATGGTTTAGCCTCTGTCCTCTTTTACGGTAAAGGAATAAGGGACAGGGCTTCAATGTACAACACCTGACCCCCAATCAATTAAAGGATGAAAGCTCTGTCCCCAAATCGTACACTTGCTTAGAATAAAGGGTTGAATGAACCTGCCCTCTGTCCCTTGTCAGTTTAACGTACTGAAGGACAGGGCCTGCCACTATAGTGGGGACAGACCCCACCCATAACCAAAAAGAATAGCCGTGATACTTTTTATGCATTTTACTAATCGGTATAAAAGGAGGTAACATTTTAATTGAAGCATTATAAACTGCACTTTCAAAAAAGCCAGTGCTTTGTTCATTGGCTTTATTATGTTGGATGTACTCGAGATTGCAGACTACGCTATGTTCTTTGCGAGCGATAAAGCCAAAAGTATAACAGGACAGGCTGTTGTGATGGATGGCGGCTATACAGCTCAATAATAGAGTAAAATGAGGCAAACCAAAATGGTTCGCCTCATTTTTTTATCTCCGCAGAATTTTTCTTTTTCACCTTTAGCACCGCACCAGTTTTAGCATCAATTTTGACTTTGTGTTTTTTTCCTTTGGCTATAATGACAAATTTGTAAACAGCTGGTTTGTTGTCCTTTATTTTTAACACTACTTTTGTTACTTTGCCGGGGACTTCTTTTAGTGCGATGGCCTGAGCCTCTTCCATTGTGATGTTCGTTTCGTTCTTTTGCTCTTGTGTAATTTTGTTAGAGGAGGCTGCATCTGCTACGTACGGATAGAACAATATAAGGGATGCAAAAATCATCATAGCGGCTGTTTTTTTAAAAAGATTCATCTTAATCCTTCCTCTCCTTTTGATTTGGAAAGAAAAATAGCTGTCTAATCTTTGTTTTTCACTTTCAAAACTTGGCCTGTTCTAGCATCAATTTTGATTTTATGTTCAGCACCATTTGAAAGCACAATGACTTTGTAAACAAGGCGGCCATCTTCGTCCGTTTTTAAAGCGATTTTAATGATCTTTCCAGGGGTTTCCTTTAAAGCGATTTTCTTCGCCTGATCCATGGATATAGCGCTGCTTTGACTGTTTACCAGAGGGGCAGGGTATATGGCGGCAGTGCTTGCTGTGAACGGTAATGTGCAAAATAGGGATGCTAAAGCAGCGGCTGTCAATTTTCCGGAAAAATGCATCTAACCCTCTCCTTTCTTTTTCCATAGCTTTTACAGATGGAAGGATAATATTCGTTAGAGTCTTGAAGAAGCTGATTCATCTCTCCCTTTTGGAGAATGACCTGCTTGATAGAAAATGGAAATTTTAATGAAATTTTAACAAAAAACGTTTTACGTAATTTCCAATTTTGAACTGAATTTTTTACTCCTTTCTTTTCTGTAAAGCTCTATATAAAGCCTTTTATAGGCTTTTTTTTATTGACGCAGTAAAATGACAGGAATACTTTCTTATAAGAAAGGGTATTAGTAATTTCCGGATTCTTACTAATCATAATTTTATGGAAACGGGGCTTTTATGATATACTATCGAAAAAATAAAAAGAGTTCTCTAAAACGAAATCTCTAAAATTAATAAAAATGCGAATTAATGCATATTAATAATTTTTATATAGGAGTGATGATGGCATGAAAAGACATGGATTTCCAAAATTCCAGGGCTTGTATGATCCGGCGAATGAGCACGAAGCCTGCGGAATAGGCATGATCGCAAATATTAATGGTACACAGTCTCATGAAATTGTCCAAAATGCCATTAACATACTTTGTAATCTGGAGCATCGCGGAGGGCAGTCGGCTGATACAAGTACAGGTGATGGGGCCGGCATACTAACGCAGATTCCTCACAGGTATTTCAAAAAGCAATGTGAGAGGGAAGATATCTTTCTTCCTCCAGAAGGCGGCTATGGAATCGGGATGGTTTTTCTTTCGCAGGATCACGATATCCGGAATAAAAGCAAGGAAATGTTTGAAGCCATTATTGAAGAAGAGGGACAAGATTGCCTTGGCTGGCGTACTGTTCCGGTGAATGACTCCTTTGTGGGCCATGTTGCCAAGAAGACGGAGCCATTTATTTGCCAGGTCTTTATTGCGCCTTCTGATGATATAAATGACCGCATGCAATTTGAAAGAAAGCTTTATATTATTCGTAAAATAGCTGAAAAAACGATTCCTGAAAACGAAGGGCATGAGCCTTTTTATATTAGCAGTTTATCGACAAGTACAATTATTTATAAAGGGATGCTGATTCCAGAACAGCTCGATTCGTTTTACATTGATTTAAATCATCCTGACTACAAATCTGCCTTGGCTCTCGTGCATTCCCGTTTCAGTACGAACACGTTTCCAAGCTGGGAGCGTTCCCATCCGAACCGCATGACGATCCACAACGGGGAATTTAATACGATTAGAGGAAATGTCAATTGGATGAGGGCGCGCGAAGCACTTTGCTCATCTGACTGCTTCAGCGATGAGGAGCTTCAGAAGCTTTTGCCTGTCATTGATACAAACGGCAGTGATTCGTCAATGTTTGATAACGGATTTGAATTCTTTCACCTTTCCGGGCGGTCCCTTGCCCATACGGCTATGATGATGATTCCTGAACCATGGGCCAACGACAATGAAATGCAGGAAGATAAACGCAGTTTTTATGAATATCACAGCAGTCTTATGGAGCCTTGGGATGGTCCGGCAGCCGTTGTTTTCACAGACGGAAAGCAGATTGGAGCTTGTCTTGACCGCAATGGATTGAGGCCGGCACGGTATTCTGTTACGAAAAACGGAATGATTGTTCTTGGCTCTGAAGTGGGTGCACTGGATCTTTTTGCGGATGAAATTGAATACAAGGATCGCCTGCATCCAGGCAAGATGCTTTTGATTGACCTGGAAAAAGGCGAAATCATTCCAGATGAAGAGATCAAAAAGCAGGTGTCTTCTGAAAAACCATACGGTGAATGGCTGAAGGCTAACAGAGTTCAGATGGACGAGCTCCCTGAAACTGGTTATGTGCAGGCGTTTAGTGATGAAGAATCACTTCTCACGCAGCAGCTTGCTTTTGGGTATACAACAGAAGAACTGAACAAAATTCTGAAGCCGCTCGCGTCCTCTGGAAAAGATCCAGTAGGGTCAATGGGTTATGATTCGCCTCTAGCAGTATTATCTAAAAAACCGCAGCTTCTATATAACTACTTTAAGCAGCTGTTTGCACAAGTAACAAATCCTCCGATAGATGCAATACGCGAAGAAATTGTAATATCAGCAGGCACGACAATCGGAGCGGAAGGAAACCTGGTTCAGCCCGGTCCGAAGAGCTGCCGGCATATTCATTTGAAAACACCGGTTCTTGCCAATAGGGAGCTTGAGAAGCTGAGACAGCAGCAGCTTGAGGGCTTTAAAACGGTTACTCTGCCTATTCTGTTTGCAGCTAAAGAAGACTCAAATGAGCTTGAGAAATCATTGGAAGAGCTTTTTGCGAAAGCAGATCAGGCGATACAGGATGGCGCAGTGCTTCTTATTCTTTCAGACAGGGAAGTCAGTGAAGAACGAGCGGCCATCCCTGCACTGCTCGCTGTATCGGGGCTTCATCACCATCTGATCCGGGAGGGTTCAAGAACAAAGGTAAGCATTCTGCTGGAGTCTGGAGAGCCTAGAGAAGTCCACCATTTTGCCGCACTGCTTGGATATGGTGCAGAGGGAATTAACCCTTATCTAGCTTTCGATTCCATCGGAGGACTGCTGGAAAATGAGGATATTCTTGCTGAGTCTTTTGAAAAAGCAGAAGAGAATTATATTCAGGCAGTTACAGACGGGGTAGTAAAGGTCCTCTCCAAAATGGGTATTTCAACTATTCAAAGCTATCGGGGTGCACAAATATTTGAAGCTGTAGGAATTCATCAGGATGTTATTTCAAAATATTTCACAAGAACAGCATCCCGTCTTGGCGGAATTGGGCTTGATGTCATCCAAACAGAATCCCTTATGCGCCATAAGGAAGCTTTTCATAAAAAAAGAGGCGGAAGAAGCTATCTTCCGTCAGGAGACGAATTCCAGTACCGGAAAAATGGAGAGGATCACCAGTATAATCCGCAAACGATTCATACTCTTCAGCAAGCATGCAGAACGAATAATTATGCATTGTTCAAAGAATATTCGAAGCTGCTGACAGATGAAAGCAGCAACCTGCAGTCATTAAAAGGACTGCTCTCTTTTAAAAAGAGAAAGCCGATTCCGATTGAAGAAGTTGAGCCGGTTGAAGAGATCTGCAAAAGGTTTAAAACAGGTGCTATGTCTTATGGTTCCATCAGCCAGGAAGCCCATGAATCATTGGCCATTGCAATGAACCGCATCGGCGGCCGGAGCAACACAGGCGAAGGTGGAGAAAATCCGGAGAGATTCGAGGCGAACCCAAATGGCGACTTGCGGAGAAGTTCCATTAAGCAGGTTGCATCCGGAAGGTTTGGAGTAAGCAGCCACTATCTAGTAAATGCGGATGAAATTCAAATAAAAATTGCACAAGGTGCAAAACCGGGTGAAGGAGGGCATCTGCCGGGTAAAAAGGTTTATCCGTGGATCGCTGAAGTAAGAGGCTCCACCCCTGGGGTGGAATTGATTTCACCTCCTCCCCACCATGATATTTATTCGATTGAAGATTTAGCTGAACTCATTCACAACCTGAAAAACGCTAATCCAAAAGCCACAGTCAGCGTTAAACTCGTTTCGGCTGTCGGGGTTGGAACAATTGCTGCAGGCGTGGCAAAAGGCCGGGCAGATCTTGTGCTGATCAGTGGATATGACGGCGGGACAGGTGCAGCGGCAAGAACGAGCATCAAGCATGCGGGGCTTCCTTGGGAAATAGGTCTTGCAGAAACGCATCAAACACTCGTCCTGAACCGGCTTAGAGACCGGATTGTTGTTGAGACAGACGGGAAAATGATGACTGGACGGGATGTGGTCATAGCAGCACTTCTAGGGGCTGAGGAATTCGGATTTTCCACAGCGCCGCTTGTCGTATTGGGCTGCATATTGATGAGAGTATGCCATCTTGATACTTGTCCTGTCGGGATTGCTACCCAAAATCCTGAGCTTCGGAAGAAATTCAATGGTGATCCTGAGCATGTAGCCAATTTCATGCGCTTTATTGCACAGGAAGCAAGAGAGCTTATGGCAGAGCTCGGGTTTTATTCCATCAATGAAATGGTTGGCAGGACGGATGTTCTTGAACCGAATAAAGCCATTGATCATTGGAAAGGCAAGAATGTGGACCTGTCTGCTCTCTTGCATCAGCCGGATGTTCCTGCTCACGTCAGCCGCCGTGCTATCGTAAAACAGGATCATGGCCTTGAAAAATCGCTGGATTACCAGGAATTAATCCCGTTGTGTAAAAAAGCCATTGAAAACGGTGAACCCGTCGAAGCGACCACAGCAATCCGCAACATTAACCGCGTGACCGGCACGATGCTCGGCAGTGAAATTACGCGACGCTACGGCGAAGAAGGACTGAAGGAAGATACGATCCGTCTGAAATTTAATGGTTCGGCTGGTCAAAGCTTTGGCGCCTTTATTCCAAAAGGAGTCACCTTGACACTGGAAGGAGATGCAAACGATTATGTAGGCAAAGGGCTATCAGGTGGCAAAATTATCGTTTATCCTTCTCCTGACTCGACCTATATTCCTGAAGAAAATACGATAATCGGAAATGTGTCTTTTTACGGAGCATCAGATGGAGAAGCGTATATAAATGGACTGGCTGGCGAGCGGTTTTGCGTCAGAAACAGCGGAGCTAATATTGTCGTTGAAGGAGTAGGCGATCATGGCTGTGAATATATGACAGGCGGAAAAGTCCTTGTACTTGGCCCAACCGGCAAAAATTTCGCAGCCGGCATGTCAGGCGGCATGGCTTACGTATTGGATGATTCTCTTGAAAATGTTAAGAAAAAATGCAACAAGGAACTCGTTCATATTGAGCAGCTGAAGGATCATCAGGAAATAGAGCAAATCCATGAAATGATCGTCAAGCATGTGGAATATACAAGAAGTCCAAAAGGGGCAAGAATTTTGGAAGACTGGCAGACTCAAGCTTCACAGATTATCCGCATTATTCCAAAGCAATTTTTAGAGATACGGGAAAGAATTCAGCGATTGCAAGGTACCGGACTTTCTAAAGAAGAAGCGGAAATGAAAGCTTTTGAAGAAAGCAATTTGAATCTGGAAGCAGTAAAATAAATCATTTGCAGGAGGTGGAAAGGATGGGAAAACAGACTGGTTTTATGGAATACGAACGCAGGACGACGCCTGAACGGGATCCTGCAGAGCGTACGAAAGACTGGGAGAACTACAAAGCTCCTATGTCTGAAGAAGAAGTAAAAAAACAGGGCGCCCGCTGCATGGACTGCGGCGTCCCAACATGCCAGAGCGGAATGCTGCTAAATGGAGTAACAACAGGATGCCCTGTTTACCATCTGATTCCTGAATGGAACGACCTTGTCTACAAAGGGCAATGGAAGGAAGCGCTAAAGCGTGAGCATGAGATGAACAACTTTCCTGAGTTTACGGGTTTTGCCTGTCCTGCACCTTGTGAAGGGGCATGTGTCCTTGGCATAAATGAGCCCCCGGTTGCGATCCGTACAGTGGAGAGAGCTATTATTGAAAAAGGATTTGAGGAAGGATGGGTCGTTCCTGAGCCGCCTGAATTCCGGACAGGCAAAAAAGTGGCTGTTGTCGGTTCAGGACCTGCAGGGCTTGCCTCAGCCGCCCAGCTGAACAAGGCAGGGCACCTTGTAACCGTTTTTGAAAAAAGCGACAGGCCAGGCGGGCTCTTAACCTATGGAATTCCTGAAATGAAACTCCCTTATGCCGTTGTCGAACGCAGGGTAAATCTATTAAAAGAAGAAGGCATTGAATTTGTTGTGAATACAGAGGTTGGCAAAGACTTTCCTGTCTCAAGGCTCAGGGAGGAATTTGATGCAGTGATTCTTTGCGGAGGAGCTGCCGTTCACCGTGATTTGCAAGTAGAAGGCAGAGAATTGAAAGGCATCCACTATGCCATGGAATTTCTCCATTCCAACACAAAAAGTCTGCTCGACTCCAATTTCTCGGACGGAAAGCGGATCTCGGCAGAAGGGAAAAATGTTATCGTCATCGGCGGCGGTGATACAGGTACAGACTGTCTGGCAACATCCTTGCGCCATAATTGCAAAAGCCTGGTTCAGTTTGATATTTACAATCAAAAGCTGCCAGTACGGAATGAAGAGGAAAACCCTTGGCCTCAGTATCCAATTATTCACCGGATAGAATATGGGCAGGAGGAATCTGCTGCTGTTTTTGGAAAAGATCCAAGAGCTTATGCTGTCATGACAAAGAAGTTTGTTGGGAACTCTGATGGCCAAGTCAAAGAAGTTCATACCATTAACGTTGAGCTGAAAATTGACGAAAATGGCGTTAGGACAAGAGAAGAAATTCCTGGCACCGAAAAAGTATGGCCGGCAGATCTAGTGCTTCTTGCCATTGGCTTCAGCGGACCTGAGCAGGAGCTGATCAAAGCTTTGGAGGTTGAAACAGAAGAAAATTCTACAGTGAAAGCCGAATATGGAAATTATCAAACGAATATCGAGGGCGTATTTTCCGCAGGAGATATGCGGCGGGGCCAGAGTCTCATTGTCTGGGCCATCAATGAAGGCAGAGAAGCAGCAAGAGAATGTGACAGGTTCTTAATGGGAACAACTGAGCTGCCATAAAATCAAAATCGAAGCACCTTGCTGTTTGGAATAGAGCTATAATTAATCCCAATGAAAAACCACAGGCTAAAGACCTGTGGTTTTTCCTATCCCTGCTTGTTTTTAATTCTCTCAATGACATCATGAAGCCCCTCAGGCCTATGAAATTCAATTGGTGAAAATCCTTTTTCAAAAGAAATGGAGTCCGCTTCAACCAGCAATATGTACCGGTCATTGATTTTAGCCAGGTGAATGGAATCACCGAACTCCGCTAGCAGTCCCTTAATCTCCGTTTCGCCAAGCTTCATTTTAAGCTCAGCTTCAGGAGAGGTCTCTACTATTTGAGCGGCCGCCTCAATCACCTGATGGGTATCAAGCCGCTCTTGAAGCTCCCGTTTAGGGCTTGCCTCCCAAATTTCCATATCATGCTCGAATTGCTTGAGTTCCTGGCTGTTTTCATTAAAAGCTTCGTAAACATGCTCCTGAACCATATTCATGACCTGGGATTTCATAATTTCAGGCATGGATTCCCCATATTCCACATATTTTAAGAAGTCTTCAAAATAGCGGGCATGGGAAGATTGATGAATTTTCAGCTCACCCTCCTCCGTCATTCCCTCCTCGGGCATATACGGATATTGAATGGATTTCATATTTTTCGTCGTAATGGCCATCTCGACGGTTTTAATAAGGGTAGCTTCATCCGCAATCGAAGCTACCTTAGGCTCAAAATCGCATTTCATAATAAAAACAAAAGCCTCATCAAAGTATTTTCTTGGAACAGCTGATGCTACTAAAAAGGCTCCCCCTCTTACAGCGCTTGTATCAAGGTAGTTTCGAATAAACTGTTCGCTTATTTCGTTAAACATTTCTTTTGTATCAGCAAATCGTATTTTATGAAACATATTGTAGTTTGGATTTGAATCAAGCTCATGCCCAGGTTCCACAACAAAGTGGCCGATTTTGGTTGGTACCTCCTCTGATTTTGGATGGCGCTCTGACTTGCGTTTCACAATTTTCGCAAGCTCTCCGTCTAAAAAGTTCTTAAGAGGACTGCTTTCAAATTCCTCCGAATTAAGAGTTTGATAGTGTTTAAATCGCTTATTTGCCTGTTCGTCTTTATCTTCTATTTGAATAACGTAAAAGGATAGAAATCGTATTGTAAAATCCATCTATGAATTCTCCTGTTTCTTTTGGAAGTTCTTCAAGTATAGAAAAAGGGGGATCTCACGTCAATTATGTAACAGGCCAATGCCCGATAATGGAAAATAGCATTGGCCCCATTTATTACACTGCTTTTCTTGGAGGCCCTCTTCTTCTTTTTTGGCATTAATTCATATGCTATGCTAAAAAGCAGAAGAATGTTTGACAGGGAGGCTATATGAAAGAAAACATCGTTTTTATTCACGGTCTAACAGGAACGAGACGGGCGTTTAAAAAACAGATGGACTATTTCGGCCATGGATACAATACTTACGCCTATGACCTTCCAGGCCATGGGAAAGATAGGGGACAAGAAGCGGATTTTACTCTGGAACATCTGACGAGGCAGCTTGAGGAGCTGTATGAGCGGGAAAGGATTGAAAAAGCTCATATTTGTTCAATCAGCTATGGCTGCTATCCAAGCACAATTTTTTATAAAAAGTGGAAGGAAAAAGTCTCAAGCCTATGCTACATAGGCGGACATTATAACTCTGATTCACCGTTATCCAGAGTCCTTCAGCACTTCTGGACCAATGACTACGGCAATTACACAGAATGGCTGAGAAACTATTCACGGGACTTGTTTCCCAAAAGCAATGTGATAGATCCATATGCTATTATCTCCTCTAAGCTGTATTACAAATATGGCCATGAACTCCATGAAAAAGTGCTGAAGGATGCGATCGGCCACAGGCTTCACTATGATTTACGCTCTGATTTAATGAAAGTCGGCATTCCGGTACTATGGATCATGGGGGATCACGATCAGCTCTTTAAATCGAGCATTACAGATTTGAAAGAAGTCATTCCTCATGCGGAATACAAAGAAATTTCCCATACTGGCCATGCAGCCAATATGTTTCGTCCGATAGCTTTCAGAAGAATGTATGAAGAGTTTCTGAAAAATATGGCATCTGAAGGAATTGGAAGAGGACTTTAGAAGGTAATAGATATAAAATTTGGGGGTGAAAGGTGAAGTGGATTATCAAGCCGTAATAGATAAGCTGGAAGAACTTGGATCGAACCAAACGAAAAAAACATTTGAACGTCATGGAGCAAAGGAACCGCTTTTCGGAGTAAAAATAGGGGACATGAAAAAGCATCTTGTCAAACAAGTGAAAAAAGATCAGGAATTGGCCTTAAAGCTTTATGCCTCTGGAAACAGCGATGCTATGTATTTAGCAGGGCTTTCTGTGAAACCGGAGTTGATGAAAAAAGAGCAGCTAAAGGAATGGGCTGAGCAGGCGAACTGGCATATGATAAGCGAATGTACGGTTGCACAGGTAACAGCAGAAACACCCTATGCGCTTGAGCTTGCAAGAGAGTGGATGGCTTCTGAAAGCGAGCTGGTTGCTGCGGCAGGATGGAGCACATACGCTAATTACCTTTCGATTGCGCCGCATGAGGAAATAAGCAATGACGAAGTATACGGGCTTTTGAAAAAAATAGAAGCCGAAATTCACGGCGAGAGAAATCGGGTTCGCTACGTCATGAACGGATTTGTTATAGCCGCCGGAGCCTACTGCCCTCCCTTGCATGAAGAGGCTAAACAGATTGCAGAAAAAATCGGCAAGGTGAACGTTAACGTCGGCCAGACTGCCTGTAAGGTTCCTCTTGCAAAAGAATACATTGAAAAAATGGTCCAAAAAGGCGCAGTCGGGAAAAAACGGAAAACCTGCATCTGTTAAAAACATTTGTCCCTGGATTAAGGCTTCCAGGGGTTTTTTCATCATTTGAAAATGGTGTAACGATTTCATAACTGTGATAAGATACATTTGTTTAGACTGTTTTTACAAAATTTGTTGCTAGTCTTAGGGGTTTAGAACAAGCATGAAGACTAGGCATCTTTTCTTAAAATTCACAGATGGATACATGTTTTCGAATTCATTTATATAAAGCAACAAAGTTTAAGAATGGAAAATCTAAAAGAAGGTGACATCTTGACAGCTGTTCAAACCGAAGTACTGAAGGACGGTAAACAGAAAAAAGAATTTAATCTGTTTTTTTTGACCTGGCCTATTTTTCTTGAAGTCTTTCTTTTTATGCTGATGGGTATTGCCGATACGTTTATGCTTAGTGCGATTTCAGATAATGCTGTTTCAGGTGTCGGAGCCGCAAACCAGTATCTCCAGATTGCTATTTTAATATTAGAAGTCATCGGAAACGGTGCGTCTATCGTTGCTGCCCAATATATTGGATCGAGAAAATTCACAGAAGCGGCGAAAATTTCAGCGATGGCAGTTGTATTAAATTTAATGGCTGGCCTTGTTATCAGCGGAACCTTTTTGCTTTTCTGCGGAAAAATGCTTCATGCATTGAACCTTCAGGGAGACATTTTGACATACGCCCAAAGCTATTTATCGATCGTCGGCGGGGCTATCTTTTTACAAGCTATTATTAATTCTCTTGCTGCGATCATTCGTGTTCATGGATTTACAAAAGAGGCGATGCTTGTCTCGCTTGGAATGAACGTGATTCATATCGCTGGAAACTATTCATTGATTTTCGGCAAATTCGGACTGCCGGAACTGGGTGTGCAGGGGGCAGCCATTTCTTCTGTTGTAAGCCGTTTGATTGCCCTCGTGGTATTCTTCTGGCTGCTGTATCGCATTATGGAAGTAAGAGTGAAAATAGAATATTACCTTTCCCTATCAAAGGAGTATATAGGGAAAATTCTTAAAATCGGCATTCCTTCTGCATTTGAGCAGATTATGTATCAGGCATGCCAAATTGTCTTTTTATATTATGCCACCTATCTCGGTGCCGCCTCTCTTGCAGCTAGGCAATACGCGACGAATATTTCCATGTTTATTTTCCTTTTTGCCATTGCGATCGGAATGGGGACGGCGATTATAGTAGGCCGGCTGGTTGGCGGAAACCGAAGTGAAGAAGCCTATCAAAGGGTTTGGAAGAGTGTGCGCTGGGCGTTTGGAGTAACGCTGTTGATGGTTGTCATCGTCATCCTGCTGCGTCACCAGCTGATGAGCCTTTTCACGCACGATCCTGAAATCATCAAGCTTGGGACCAGTGTATTAATTTTAAGCATTCTCCTGGAAACGGGCAGAACAGTGAACATCGTTTTGATCAACTCATTGAGAGCTGCGGGCGATGCCACATTCCCTGTCTGGATGGGGATGATTTCAATGGTTGGCATGAGTGTGCCGCTTGGCTATTTTCTCGTTTTTCATCTTCATCTCGGCCTTGCAGGAATATGGCTTGCCATTGCTTCGGATGAATGGTCCCGCGCTATTATCATGTTCTACCGCTGGAAGAGCAGAAACTGGCAGCGGTATGCCCTTGTGAATCATATGGTGAAAGAAGAAAAAGCAGCAGAACAGATGTAGAAAAAGGCAGCTGGGAAATTCCCAAGCTGTCTTTTTCAATATAATAAAGGGAAGAGCAATAAAGAGTCCGTTCGGTTGAAAAAGGAGGAAGCTTTAGATGAAGCCTTTTACAGAAAGAGCCATCGCTATAATAAAAGAGATTCCAGAGGGAAAAGTAATGACATACGGCCAAATTGCAGCACTTGCAGGAAGTCCCCGCGGAGCAAGGCAGATTGTCCGCATCCTGCATTCAATGAGCAGAAAATACAGTCTCCCATGGCACAGGGTTATTAATTCAAAAGGGGAAGTCGCGATAAAAGATGACGAAGGAAGCTTTTCACAAAAAGCTCTTTTACAGGCGGAAGGCATTGTTATTCAGCAGTCCTGCATAGATCTGGAAACCTTCCAATATCACCCATAAAAAAAGCCGGAAAACCGGGACCAGGCTGTTTTTTTATATGTCCAAAATATTAGGAGAAAAGGAAATCAGTAGGATCTATGGAGTATTTTTACTGTTCTTAACATTTCCCTAACAATTACATGCTAATTTAAGGTGGAATACTACTTTGAATTTAGGGAGTGAAAAGAAGTGAGCCGTCAGAAATTATCTATTTATACTTTGGTTCTCATGCTTGTTTTTCCGTTTTTCCTAAACGCAGGATCTTCCGTCTATGCAGAAGGTCCTCAAGACGCGGCCCCGCAGCTTCAGCCTGTTGGAACTTCAAATGGCAAAAAAGTGCTGTTTGATAACACGCACGGTCAGACAGCGGGGGCAGCTGACTGGGTTTTAGATGGTGGTTTCTCTGACCTTGCCAATGCTTTAGCAGGTAAAGGCTATTATGCGAAGGAGCTTCGCAAAAGTACTCCGATTACGTATCAGGATCTTTCAGGCTATGATGTTCTTGTTATTGGGGAAGCGAATATTCCTTATAAAACCTCTGAGCAGGCAGCATTGCTGCAATATGTTCAGAACGGCGGCAGCATCTTCTTTATAGCCGATCATTATAACGCAGACCGTAATAAAAACCGCTGGGACGCTTCAGAAGTGTTTAACGGCTACAGAAGGGGTGCATATCCGAACCCCACTAAAGGCATGACTTCCGAGGAAGCCTCTTCACAAGCTATGACAGGAGTCCAGGGCTCTGACTGGCTTTCGGACAATTTTGGAATCAGATTCCGTTACAACGCTCTTGGAGATATTACAGCGAATGATATCGTTCCATCAAGCCAGGCATTCGGAATCACTAGCGGTGTTTCAACTATAGCGATGCATGCAGGATCAACTTTAGCCATCACAGATCCAAACAAAGCGAAAGGAATCGTATACCTTCCTCAAACATCTGCAGCATGGAGCAATGCAGTAGATCAAGGTGTGTACAGCGGAGGAGGACGAGCAGAAGGACCTTTTGTTGCCGTTTCCAAAGTTGGTGCAGGTAAAGCAGCCTTTATCGGAGATTCTTCTCCAGTAGAAGATGCTACACCTAAATACTTAAGAGAAGAAACAGGCGCAAAGAAAACGACCTATGACGGATTTAAAGAGCAAAATGACGGAACACTGCTTGTGAATGTAGTAAACTGGCTATCAAAACAGGAAAGCTACACAAGTCTTTCTCAAGTGAGCGGGCTTCAGCTTGACCAGCCGACATCCCTTCTTTCCATGGAAACACCGCAAAACTCAACAGAGCCTCAATCAGAGCCATGGTCAGCACCTTCTGCAGGCTATAAATGGTATGATCCATCTACCTTTAAAGCTGGTTCTTATGGCTACGGGTCAGGCAGCACTGGCGGCGGCACGACGACAGGTACTGTAAATGAAGCGTTTGAGACAGGCACAAAAGGAGCTTATGCAGCTGGAAACGTGACACTTTCAAGCGGTTCCTGGTATTTTGACAATGCACTCCTCGGCAATCAGTCAGGCGATTTGAAAAACGGTTCTCAATCAGCGCGAATAAAAGCAAGCGGAAGCATTTTCATGAACTTTGATGTAAACGGAGCAGCTAGTGTCCAAATCACAAGCGGAAACTTCGGAAGTGACACAGGAGCAACTTGGCAGCTGCAAAAGTCCACAAATCAAGGTTCCACGTGGACAAATGCAGGAAGCTCTCACACAAGCTCTTCATCCTTAGGAACAACAACAGTATCTGTCAATCAGACAGGCTCTGTAAGATTTAAAATTGTTGTATCCGGAAGCTCAGGCTCAAGGCTGAATATTGATGATTTTATTGTGAGCAATTAAATAGGGGAAGCAGCAGGCCGAAGGTTTCGGGCTGCTGCTTTTTTGTAAGGCTCTTTTCATAAACATTGTTGCTTTTTCATCTATATCAGATAATCGCGGACCAATATAAAGCTGCGAATTTTTAGAAAAGATGCCACGAAGTAAGTCTCTATGCGTGTTCTAAGATAGTACGAATAGCTCAACAATCTATGCGAAAACAGCCTTTTGCAAACATTTTTTATGGATAAAAATATAAGCGGCCTTCAAATGGACCGGTACTTTCTTATCCCCAAACCTCTTCGGCAATATTAGCCGTATGCCGAAGCTTCGCCCACTGCTGTTCTTCCGTCAGCAAATTGCCTTCTTCAGTCGAAGCGAAACCGCATTGCGGACTGAGGCAGAGCTGATTTAAGCTTACAAAGCGCGAGGCTTCTTCAATTCTCCTCTTAATCACATTACGATCCTCGAGCTCTCCAAATTTAGATGTGATAAGACCCAGCACAATGTTCAAATCATGTCTTGAGACAAAACGAAGCGGCTCAAAGCCTCCTGAACGGTCTGTATCATACTCAAGGAAGAATGCATCGATATTAAGGCCGCTAAAAAGGATTTCTGCAACCGGCTCATATCCCCCTGAAGAAATCCAGGTAGAACGGAAATTTCCCCTGCAAATGTGCATAGTGATTTTCATGTCAGAGGGGCGGTCAGCTATGGCCTCATTGATCGTTTTGGCGTACCATTCACCAAGTTTATCCGGATCAAGGCCCCTTGCTCGGATTTGGTCTCTTTGTTCATCTGAACAGAGGTATGCCCATGCTGTATCATCCATCTGCAAGTAGCGGCAGCCTGCTTTATAAAAGGCATGAATGGCTTTTTTATAAGCAGCAGCTAAATCGCTGAAAAACGCATCGTCAGTGGGGTATACGTCCCGGTCTATTTCACCTCTGAAGTGAAGCATGCTTGGACTTGGAATCGTCATTTTGGCAGTATGGTTCCCTGCAATACTGTGCAGAAACTGATAATCTCGAAGCATTGGATGATCCGTAAAATCCAGCTTTTCTGTTACTTTGATCGTATGGGATTTGGTTTGCTTCTGGTGGAATTGAATGCCTGTGTCGGTATCATAGCCTATTACCCCGTCCAGGTTTTCAAGAAAATCGAAATGCCACCATGCTCTCCGGAATTCTCCGTCTGTTACAGCCTGCATTCCGGCTTCCTTCTGCTTTTCAACAATGCGTTTGATTTCTTCATTTTCTATGACACGAAGCTCATCTCCTGAAATTTCCCCAGTTGATTTTTTCAGCCTTGCTTGTTTAATTTGGTCAGTCCTAAGCAGACTGCCTACATGGTCTGCACGATAGGGAGGTGCTTGTTTTTGTGTTTCTAGCGTCATCTCTAATCCCTCCATTTACTAAATAGTTAGAATTTTATCAAAAATAAGGGATAAAGTAAATCAATTGAAAGCAAGAGTGCTATCTCCTGTCTTTTAACAATCTGGACAAATGAGGTATAATAGAAACAAACATTAGCGCTCCTTTCTGTGAGCGATTTATTCAGATATAAATTTGAAAGAGAGTGGAACAGTATGGGTCGTAAGTGGAACAATATTAAAGAAAAAAAGGCATCAAAAGATGCAAATACAAGCCGGATATATGCAAAATTCGGACGCGAAATTTATGTAGTGGCAAGACAGGGAGAACCGGATCCTGAATCGAATCAGGCTTTAAAAGTTGTTCTAGAACGCGCTAAGACATACAGTGTGCCAAAAACAATCATTGACCGTGCGATTGAAAAAGCAAAAGGCGGTTCAGAAGAAAACTACGATAACCTTCGTTACGAAGGATTTGGACCAAACGGCTCCATGGTTATCGTTGACGCGCTGACAAACAACGTAAACCGTACAGCTTCAGATGTTCGCGCTGCATTTGGCAAAAATGGAGGCAACATGGGTGTGAGCGGATCAGTAGCTTATATGTTTGATGCAACAGCTGTTATCGGTGTAGAAGGAAAAACAGCAGATGAAGTTCTTGAATTGTTAATGGAAGCAGATGTAGATGCACGTGATATCGTAGAGGAAGACGATTCTGTCATCGTTTATGCTGAACCTGATCAATTCCAAGCGGTACAGGAAGCCTTTAAAAATGCTGGCATTACAGAATTTACAGTGGCAGAGCTGACGATGCTTGCCCAAAATGAAATGTCTCTTCCGGAAGATTCCCAAGCGCAGTTTGAAAAAATGATTGATGCGCTTGAAGAGCTAGAAGATGTTCAGCAAGTGTATCACAATGTAGATTTAGGCGAATAATTTAAAGGAAGATGCCCCTCTCATTTATTGAGAAGGGTATTTTTTGTTTGGAAAGCAGAGGAATTGGAAATAGTCAGTATAAGAGATGATAAAAGGAGGAAAAGCCAATGCCTTATGATTCCAGAAACGAGCTTCCGGATTCCGTGAAAGATAATTTGCCAAAGCATGCTCAGGAAATATTTAAGGAAGCCTTTAATTCGGCAAACGAAGAGTATAAGAAGGAAGAAACCGCCTTTAAAGTCGCATGGAGCGCAGTAAAACAGAAATATGAGAAAAACAGCGATGGTAATTGGGTAAAGAAGTAAAAGCCGGCTTTTGGCCGGCTTTTGGTTATTTCTTTTTTGCATGCTTTCGCATATCAATCGCTACCGCAAGGATAATAATGGCACCTTTAACGATAAATTGAACGTATGGTGTTACACCAAGGAAAGCAAGTCCGTAACTGATGATTTGGAAAATTAATACCCCAGTAATAACTCCAGGAACGGTTCCGATACCGCCTGAAAGAGACACGCCCCCGACTACACAGGCCGCGATGGCGTCAAGCTCATACATGTTCCCTGTGTTATTGGTTGCACTTCCTACACGTCCTGCTTCAAGAGCACCTGAGAAACCGTAAAGAAGTCCTGCTATAGTGTAAATGATAATCAGGTTTTTTGTAACATTAACTCCGGATACTTTTGCAGCTTCCGGATTTCCGCCAATTGCATACATGTTTTTCCCAAGCTGGGTTTTATTCCAGATCACCCATATAATCACAGAAGCAATAATTGCATAGATTACGAGATAAGGAATTTCATAGGAACCAATTGGAATACCGCGCTGTGCAAAAGTTGTAAATTTATCGCTCAAGCCTCCGATTGGCTGTGCTCCGTATGGAGGACGGTCAAAGTAGATAGACGTTAAGCCATAAACGGTAATCATCATACCAAGTGTTGCGATAAAAGGCGGTACATGAAGCTTTGTAACGATCACACCGTTAAGTGCTCCAAGCAGGCCAGTAATAACCATCGCAATCAGAATCGGAATAAAAATCGGCAGCTCAGCTAAATGAGGGTACATTTTATACGCATAATCCGACGCCTGCAGCATGGAAGCGGAAACAACGGCTGCGAGACCTACCATACGGCCTGCAGAAAGGTCTGTTCCGAATGTGATAAGGATTCCAGCTACACCCAGCGCAATAATAATCCGGGAGGAAGACTGGCTTAAAATATTAAGAAAGTTGGTAATGGATAAAAAGTCAGGTGATGCAATGACAATCACGACAACGAGCAAAAGCAATACGACATAGATGACATTATCGATGAGCCACTTTAATACGTTTGATTTTCGGGATGCTTCATTATTCATCTGTGTTTCCTCCTAGTACAATGCTGCCAGGCGCATGATTTCTTCCTGTGTTGCTGTGGCAGTATCCACAACTCCAGCTGCTTTTCCGTTGCTCATAACAAGGATTCGATCGGTAATACCAAGGAGCTCAGGCATTTCAGAAGAAATTACAATAATGCCTTTTCCTTCAGCAGCCAATTCATTGATAAGCTGATAAATTTCAAACTTGGCACCAACGTCAATACCCCTTGTCGGTTCATCAAGCAGTAGGATTTCAGGTTTCGTTAGCAGCCATCGTCCGATAATCACTTTTTGCTGGTTTCCGCCTGAAAGGCTTCCGATAGGTGTTTTAACGGATGGAGTTCGGACCTTCATTGAATCAACCACCCATTTTGAATCCTCATAGACTTTTTTGTCTGAGAGAAAGCCGCCTTTGGTTTTATATTTTCGCAAATTCGCAATAATCGAATTGAAGCTGACACTAAGCTCAGGATAAATCCCTGTCGTACGGCGTTCTTCAGTCACTAAAGCAAATCCGTTCTTAATCGCAGCTTTCGGAGAATGATTATGAATTTCTTTGCCGTGAAGTTCCATTGATCCGGATGAAAGGGCTCTTATTCCAAACATCGCTTCTACAACTTCTGTCCGCTTAGAGCCAACCAGCCCTGCAATGCCCAGAATTTCTCCTTTTCTGAGCTCAAAACTGACATCCTGGAAGCCAGGCTGAGTAAGAGCAGTCATTTCTTTTACTTTTAAAATAACCTCTTGTGGCTGATTTTCTTTTGGAGGGAAACGATGAGTTAAATCGCGGCCAACCATCAGCTTGATAATTTCTTCCGTTGTAAGGTCTTTCGCTTCTTTAGTTGCAATGCTTTTGCCATCCCTCATGATGGTTACTTCATCCGATATTTTCAGAATTTCTTCCATTTTGTGAGATATATAGATAATGGCTGCATTGTCGCTTTGAAGCTTTTTAATGATACGGAATAGATGATCCACTTCTTTTTCAGTTAGGGAAGATGTAGGTTCATCCATCACAATGATTTTAGAATGATAGGAGACGGCTTTCGCAATTTCAACCATCTGCATCTCGGAAACAGAAAGTGAACTCACTTTGCGGCGAGGATCAATGTTAATATCCAGGTTTTTGAAAATGGCTGCTGTATCCTCGTACATTTTCTTCTCATCGATAAATAAGCCTTTTTTCGGATAGCGGCCGAGCCAGATATTATCCATAACATTCCGCTGCCGTACCTGGTTCAGCTCCTGATGGACCATGGAAACGCCGCTTTCAAGCGCTTGCTTGGACGTTGCGAACGATACTTCCTGTCCCTCCAAAAGAATTTGGCCTTCATTCATTGAATAGATGCCGAAAAGACATTTCATAAGGGTTGATTTTCCTGCACCATTCTCACCCATCAAGGCATGTACGGATCCTGACTTAACTCTCAAGGTCACATCTTGAAGTGCGATAACGCCTGGAAATCTTTTTGTTAAATGGAGCATTTCCAATAAGTATTTACTATTGGCTTCTGACATGATCGGACCTCCTTGCATACCACTTAAAAAATATGAGAGCACAAAAATGTGCAGCTCATATTCTCTCAATCTTGTTTACTTTAAATGGAACGGCTTATTTGTAAGCATCTTTACCAACTTGAATGTTGTCTTTTGTAACTTCTACATATGGAACACGAACGGATTTCGTATCATCAAGCTTCCATTTTGTTCCGTCTATAACATCTTTGCCATTAGCAGCATTAGCTGCAAGATCAACAGTTGCTTGACCTTGGTTTTTCGCATCGTTTAGTACAGTACCAACCATTTTGCCTTTTTCAATCATTTCAAGTGCTTCAGGAATCGCATCAACACCAACTACTGGCATCATTTTGTCTCCAGTTAAATAGCCTGCTTTTTCAAGAGAAGAGATAGCACCTAGAGCCATACCGTCATTGTTAGCGATAACGAATTCAATTTTATCGCTGTATTTAGCAAGCCAAGCATCCATTTTTTCTGTTGCTTTAGTTGCATCCCACATTGCAGTATCCATAGCAAGCTCTTCTGTATCAATGCCTTTTCCTTTAAGAGTGTCGATTACATATTTAGTACGGGCCTCTGCATCCGGATGCCCAGGTTCACCTTTCAGAAGAACATACTGAATTTTGCCGTCTTTGTTCTTATCCCATTTCGCTTTGTTTGCTTCCCAAAGCTTCGCAATCATTTGTCCTTGGATCACACCAGCCTCAGAGGAGTTCGTACCGACATAATAGGCTTTATCATAGCCTTTTAGAACTTGTGCATCAGGCTCTTTGTTAAAGAAGATAACTGGCAGGTTTTTCGGTTTTGCTTTGTCAATGACAGTTGAAGCAGATTTCGGGTCAACAAGGTTAATGGCAAGTGATTTTGCTCCTTTTGCGATTAGCGTGTCAACTTGCTCCATTTGTTTCGCCTGGTCATTTTGAGAATCATTCAGTACAAGATTTACTTTTCCAGTTGCTTCTTTATCCATTGCTCGGCGCACATAGGACATGAAGTTGTCATCAAACTTGTAAATTGTTGCTCCGACAGTTGGTTTACCGGATCCGCCGGCACCGCTTGTTGAGTTGCTGCAGCCTGCTGCAAGCATTAGAGCAGAAGCCATAGATAAAGACAGAATTAACCCCTTTTTCATGTTAGCCATTTGATCATTCCCCTTTAGCAAATTATGAATGCTGATGTAAACTATGAAAGCGCTTAATCTGTGATTATTTTACAAGTTTAGTAAATATAATACAACATGTTTTTTAAATATTTATTAAGATTCTCATAATTAAGTCTCAAAAGCGTTGGTAAATAGAGATTATAAAATTTTTTAAACGGGTAAAATGGTTCATTTTATAAATTTTATGAAAGCGCTTAAATTTTTATGTAGCATGTTATTGGTAAAGATAGTAAAATCTTTATGAAATCATTAGTAAATAATGCTAATCGGATGCGAAGGCAGGTGGAGACAGTTTTGGCAACTATAAAAGATATTGCAAAAAAAGCGGGAGTATCACCTGCTACTGTTTCCAGAGTATTAAACGAGGATGAGAATTTATCCGTTGCTCCTGAAACGAGAGAACGCATTTTTCATGCTGCTGAAAAGCTGGGTTACGAAAAAACAAAACAGCAGATGAAAGCAAAGGGTAAAACGGCGCTTAACATAGGTTTCTATTACTGGTATTCACAGGATCAGGAAATTGCCGACCCTTACTATTTATCTATCCGTCTCGGAATTGAAAAGGCGTGCTTTAGCAGAGGAATCAACCTTGTGAAGCTGTATAAAACAAAAAATACATTTAAAACCAACTTCAATGGCATCCTTCACGGGGTGATAGCAGCCGGAAAGTACAGCAAGGCAGATGTAAAGCAGTTCAAACAGTTTTCACCTCATTTTGTGCTTGTTGATTACTTTCTGTCCAGCTGTCTGGATTGTGTGGTGCCAGATTTTCAGAGTGCGATGGAGCAGGTATTGGATTATCTCCTCATAAACGGCCATCAATCCATTGGTTTTATAGGCGGGAGAGAAATGGTTGGAGAAAACCAGCCGATTAAAGATATCCGTGAAAAGTCTTTTTACGAATATTTGACATTGAAAAGCTTGTATAACCCTGAACTTGTGCATATTGGGCGCTTCACCGCTGAAGATGGATTTGAATTGATGAACAAAGCCCTGGAATACAGCACCAGACCTTCAGCTTTTTTTATTGCGAGCGATTCAATGGCCATAGGAGCCTTGCGTGCTTTGCATGAAAAAGGCATCCGCGTTCCAGAGGACATTTCCATTGTTGGCTTCAATGACATTGAAATGGCTCAGCATATTCATCCTCCATTAACCACTGTAAAAGTTTATACAGAATTCATGGGGGAGGCGGCAGTGGATCTTCTGCTGGAGCAAATTCAGTCCAGCCGTTCCATTGCGAAAAAAATTGTGATTCCATGCGATCTCGTTATCAGGGAAAGTTCGGGAAGAGCTGGAATGGCGGGGAAAAAGGATAACCAAAGAAGGCTGAATCGCTAAAAGAGCGAATCAGCCTTTCTTATAGGTAGGGCTCAGTTAAAGCTAGCTGCAATCAACAGCCAATTCTTATTATAACGGCCCTGTAAAACAAAAATTATCAGATAAGATTGAAAATTTAGTTTAATAGGTTTATAATCGAAAACACTATTTAAAGAAGGAGAGAGATTATGAATTTACTAGAAAGAATAAGCCAATTTGCGGGGAAAACGTTTATTATTTGGATTCTTTTATTTGGATTTATCAGCTTTATCGCACCGCAGGGCTTTCTTTGGATTAAGCCTTATGTCTCCATCCTTTTAGGCGTTATCATGTTTGGAATGGGTATGACACTGTCGATGAGTGATTTTAAAGAAGTCGGCAAGAATCCGAAAAGTGTCCTGATAGGAGTTACAGCCCATTATGTAATCATGCCCGGTATTGCCTATTTATTAGCGGTCCTGTTTCATCTTCCAAAAGAGCTTGCGATCGGAGTGATTTTGGTCGGATGCTGTCCAAGCGGCACAGCCTCAAATGTTATGACATTTCTCTCTAAAGGAGATACAGCTCTTGCCGTTTCAGTTGCATCCATTTCTACGATTCTTGCACCTGTTTTAACTCCTGCCATCATTTATCTGCTCGCAAGCTCATGGCTTCACGTAGATGCGGGGAAGATGTTTATCGATGTATTGGAAGTGATTTTAATTCCGATTATTCTTGGAGTAATCGTTCAATACTTTTTTAAGCCGCAAGTAAAAGAAGCTGTAAAAGTGATGCCTCTCGTCTCCGTCGTAGCCATAGTGGTTATTGTCACCTCAGTTGTAGCAGGAAGCCACGAAATGATTCTAAAGTCAGGCCTCTTGGTGCTAGGTGTTGTCATTCTCCATAATCTTCTTGGCTTTGGACTCGGATTTCTCGCAGCAAGACTTTGCGGATTAAGCTACGAAGCGCAGAAGGCTATTACATTTGAAGTCGGCATGCAAAATTCAGGACTTGGCGCAGCACTTGCCATGAGTCATTTTTCACCCGCGGCTGCTGTGCCGAGCGCTCTATTTAGCTTCTGGCATAATGTTTCAGGTCCGCTTTTAGCCACTTTTTGGGCTTCAAGACAAGAAAAGAAATTGAGAAAGATAGAAGGAGGGAACGTTCACGAAGCAATTGGAAATAAGCTGTAGTAGTGGCTGTGCTCATAAAATGGGCCCTTTGGACGGTATGATAAGGAGTTCGGACAGTAAAGAGGGGCTTTTGGCCAGTTATCATGAAAGTTTGGACAGTTATTGGCTTGTAAGACGAAATTAACTCTTAATCCCTGGAAAAAAGGAACAAAGGAAATATTATTCTCAGCTGTGTAAGGAAGAAGGTATTTCTGGCGGGAAATTTTCACAGAAAAAAGCAAGCCTCCTGCTATGAGACTCGCCTTATATAAGTGTAATCTAAAAGGGATAAATGATTAATTCAATCAGTTATCCCGATCTTCCTCATCCGGCTGTGCCCAAACGGAAACACTGCCGCCATTCACTGGAAATACAGCAAACCCGTCTTTCCCAATTTCGATTGTATCCTTTATGGAGTTGGTCATATCCCTCCATATTTCCCCTGCGCGGTTTTCACCGACAAACATTCTTTTTTCGCCATCGTCTCCATTGGAGATCACTACAGCGCATCCGGAGCGCTCTATTTCATCATTTCCGCGTCTAACCCACCCGATAGTATTCGGATGGTCAAAGTAGTCCTCCTGGTCCCCATATGCTTTGTGATAACGTGCATAGAGAAGGGGATCAATCGCTTCTTTCTTTCCGTCCATTGGATATTCACCTTTTAAGCCGTAATAATCACCGTAAAAGACACAAGGATACCCGTCCTTGCGAAGCAAGATCAAGGCATAGGCGCTTTGTTTAAACCAGTCTTCAATCCAGGATTCAAGAGACTCTCCAGGCTGGGAATCATGGTTATCGACAAAGGTAACGGCGTTAAGAGGGTGTGACTGGACAAGAGTATTTTCAAATATGAAGGAAAGATCAAAATCTTTTCCTGCTTTTGAAGCTTCGTGAAGCTTGTAGTGCAGGGAAACGTCAAAGAGGTCAATTTGGTAATCCACCGTATTAAGGAATTTCTGACATGCTTCAAGTTTTGTTTTCCAGAATTCACCAACCATATAAAAATCGTCACCGCGGTGTTTTTTCATCTCAATGGCAAAATCTCTAATAAAATGATGGTTAATGTGTTTTATGGCATCAAGGCGGTATCCGTCTAAATTGAGTTCATCTGCCATCCATTTGCCCCATTTAAGCATTTCTTCTTTAACTTCAGGATGGTCATAATCAATGTTCGCAAACATCAAATAATCATAATTTCCAAACTCGTCATCGACATTTTTGTTCCAGCTTTTGTTTTCGCCGACAATGCGGAATACACCTGTTTTTTTATTTTTTACATCATAATCAGTTCCATTAAAATGGTCGAAATTCCATTTGAAAGCTGAATAATTGTCTTTCCGGCCAGGAAAAGTAAACTTCGTCCATCCCTCGATCTCAAATGGTTCTGATATTTCTTCTTCGCGGTTTTCAGGATCAACCTCAATTACCTGGAATTCTTCTGTTTCATCAGCACCTGCTTTATGGTTCATCACGACATCTGCATACACACAGATTTCATTTTCACGGCATGCTTCTACAGCCTCGTGAAGGTCCTGCTTATTGCCATACTTTGTACGGATGGTTCCTTTTTGGTCAAATTCGCCGAGATCGTAAAGATCGTATATCCCATAACCAGTATCTTCAGCGGAATGCCCTTTCGTAACAGGGGGAATCCAAACGGAATCTATTCCTTGCTGCTTAAGTTCGGGAGCCAGTTCCTTTAGTCTTTTCCAATGGTTACCATCCGGCTCAATATACCATTCAAAAAATTGCATCATCGTGTGATTGCGTTTCATACCAGCTTCCCCCTCATGATAAACAAAATAAAGATCTAAAGAATAAATATCACTAGGAGGAACTTCCTAAACCTTTTTGTGAGGCTCTTTTCTTAAAGTTTGTTGCTTTTTCATCTAAATAAATGAAATTCGAACAAGATACCATCTGTGAATTAAACTTTATTCGTGTTTTAAACAACAATCTCTACGAATTTTAGCCTTATGGAAAAATAATTTTTAAGGCGAAAAAAAAGCAGAGTAATAAGCCTGCTGCTTATCTCTGCTTTTTTGCTGCTGCTACCATTTTATTTCCTGCCTTTTAGGCTTGATTTCAGTCCCAAGGTTTATTAAGAGTCAGATTCTGGGCAAGCTCTTTGCTTGCTGTTCTTCTAAGCTTACGCATTTCTGCACGGTCTTTAGCGGTCTCGTAGATGAATTTTTCTTCATCTGTTTCAGGAATAACGCCAGGCACTTCAAGAGGGCGTTTATTTTCGTCAAGTGCAACAAAGGTTAAGAATGCTGTAGCAGCAATTCGTCTTTCGCCATTGATCATGTCCTCTGCTATAACCTTGCAGAAAATTTCCATTGAGGTTCTGCCTGTATAGGAAACAAAGGATTCAATGCAAACTGAATCGGTCTGATGAATCGGACATAAGAAGTCAATGGAATCAGTTGATGCTGTAACACATACTTTTGCTCGAGAGTGGCGTCTGGCAGACAATGTTGCAGCACTATCCAATCTTTTCATTAACACTCCGCCAAACAATGTATTGTAATTATTTAAATCACAGGATAATACCTGATCAGTATTTACGATGCGGCTTACTTTTGTTTTAATAGGTTCCACAAAATCAGTCCCTTTCATTAACTAACGGATCAATATTTTGTCCATTTTTAAGTGTATAATGAGATAAATTGTGAGTAAAATGGTTATATTTTATCTTGATTATAGGTAAAATCTATGTAAATGGTTACAACTATATGTAAACGCTCGCTTATTGTTCGTGTTTTTTATTGCTGAATAAATTGTTCTTTTGTAAACTTCAGCCATTCTCTTACTGCATAAGATAAATAATGATCTTTTCGCGATATAATCGCCAGTTTCCATGTGATTGTAGGATTAATGACTGTTATCGTTCTAACCTTGTTCGTCAAGTTCTTGCAGATACTGGCAGGCAAAAGAGTTACTCCAAGCCTGCATGCCACCATTTCTCCTATAAAGTCCCATTGGGATGTTTCAGAGATGACGCGGGGTGTAAAACCAGCGCTGATACAAGATGAAATAATACGGTCATGCAGGGCGAAATCTTTATTAAAAAGGATGAAAGGTTCATCCTTCAGCTCTGATAAATTGACTTCCTTTTTATATGCAAGTGGGTGTTCAGGATGTACAACCAATCTGAAATCTTCCTCATCAACCGGAAAGTAATCAAATTGTTCTTCGTTTGTTGGAAGAACAATCAGCCCAGCATCAAGCAAGTCCCGGCTTACCTCTTCCTCAATCCTTTTTGAACCTTTTTCTTCTAAATGAAATTTTATATCTTTATTTTCTTCATGGAAGTTCCCGATCAGCTTCGGTATAAAGCTTGAGTCGATAATAGGCGGTACTCCTATTCGTATGAGTCCTTTTTTTAGGCTGAGCAGGTTATCCAGTTCCATTTCCAGGTTGCGGAATGCTTTGCTGATGGACAGGGCTTCCTCATAAATAACTTGTCCCGCATCTGTAAGAGACAGTTTTTTTCTTGAACGCTTAAACAGCTGAACACCAAGTTCTTCCTCCAAATTTTTTATCATCTTACTGATGGTTGGCTGGGTGATAAAGAGATGGTCGGCTGCCTGGGTGAAGCTTTTAAAACGAACTACTTCAATAAAATATTGCAAATGCTTTATATCCATCGTTTCATCCTTTTTTTTTGTCGTTTCTCATCATTTAATGTCATTTTAGCAAAAAATGAACAGTTACTCCTTCATTCGTTATTATGCTTTTTTGTATTCATTCCTATAATGCTTCGATAGGTATTGGGCAAATCACTGCGAAAATTCATACGCGCGCTGATAAAGATCTGGAAGCTGGTTTGCTTGATTATCCTAGTTGAAAAAGAAATTCTGCTGGTCGGAGAACGTTTTGACGTTTTTAAGTCGGAGCTTATTTATTCCTCTGTTCTTTATACGCATCAACTTAATCACGATTATCACATTTTTTGTGACTGGTTTAATCATTCGTAATGTCTATCCTTTTGAAAATCCAAATCTTTCGGGTTTTTTTTTTTTTTTTTGTGACTTTTTCATCTCTTTAAATAATTTTAAGAAGAGGTATACACTGTTTAATTCCAATAAAATACAATTTCCGTTAGAAACAATATTAGCCTCTAGAACCCATTTGCTGGTAAATAATGATTTGTGTTTACAAATTAGTTTACAAGAAAACAAATTGTATACAATTAGAATACAATTTGTATACATGTGTACAAATATGTGTGCATGCTGTTATAAAAGAATGTGTACAAATAGAGATAAATTGTTTACAATAATGGTAGGGTTGTATACGCTTTTGTTTGCATCGAAAGCCTCATTCATGATTTTCTATCTTTCAATGGCATGAAAACCCAAATTAAAATCGAATAGTATAGGGTACTCTTAAAAAGAAGGGAAAGTTGTTTAATGATGAACTCCAGAATAGCTGCAGTAGATGTTGGGAATGATGCAGTAAAAGCACTGTTTGGAAAACTAGATTCAGAACTATACATACCAAACGTTATTGCAAGAGACCTTGAAGATAGACCGGTAATAGGAATTGAAGAGCTGGATGAAAAAGATCCATTAGAAAACATTCATATCCGAGTTCACTCCCCTGCCCTATTAGAAAACAATGTCATTTATCGTGTCGGCAGTCTTGCGACTAAAAGCAGCAATTCGACAGAATTAGATCCAGGCAGCCACAAATCGGAAGAAGATCAAACATTGGTAATGCTGTTTGCTTCCCTTGCTCTGGATGCAGTTAATGAAAAAGTTGATAAAGGTTTCAAAAAAACAAACAATGTTATCGATGCTAATTACACATTGGGTACAGGTCTTCCGCTTAGAGAAGTAAAAGAAGGCAAAGATGTCGGCTACCGCGCCCAGCTGCTTGGATCTGTGCATCAGGTAGAATTTCTTGTTACTCCTAAATATCAGGGAATTAAAGTGAACATCAAGTTTGACGAAGTAAAGATTTATCCAGAAGGATTTGCCGCTTATATTAATCTTGTAATGGATAACGATTTAAACATCATTAACAAGGATCTGATTGATAAAAGGATCCTGATCCAGGATATCGGAGGCCTTTCTACAGACATCGCTGTCATCCGAAACCGCAATGTTGATGACGATAAAGCACAGGGCTTTAATCTTGGAGTTTCAGAATCTCTTGAAGCGATCCGCGAAGAAATTCGCACAAAGCATGGTATTGAACTCGACAGCAGAAGAGATGTTGTCGAAATTATTACAAGAAAAAATGATCGCAACCACATCATGGTCAGAGGCAGCAGGACGAGCGTCCATGACATTACGGATCGAATTTTGCTGGAACTTGCGAAAAAGCAATATCGCTTCCTTCGCAACGTATGGCAGCGCAATTCCCAAACAGAAATCTGCTACTTTGTAGGCGGAGGAGCTTCTGTTCTAAAAGACTATCTAAAAACGCTTAACAACAACCTTGATGGGTATAACATCGAATTTTTTGAAGACGAAAAAGAAAGCATTTGGATGATGTCCAACGCCTACTACAAGCTGATTTCCGATTTTGTCAAAAGAAACCGAAAAATAGAAGAAAAAAAGGATGAAAAGGCAAAAGCAACTTCATCTAAATAGGGTGATATGATATGAAACCTTCGGAGAAAGGTATCCAGCGGGGACAGGCTATTACATTCCGGGTCCCCTCTGATACACCCGATCACCTTTTAAAACAGCTGCAAAAGCTTAAGGAGTCGGAACGAAGAAACTTTTCCAGTAAAATAGCAGATTTTGTCTTAAAAGGTGTTAGCGAGTCCCTCTCAAAAGAAAGGGAGGCGCTGACCATCCCTTTGCCCAAGCAGCTAACCAAAGAACAGCGAAGCTGGATTAAGCATGAGCATTCTGAAGCGCTCTTAGGAAGCATTTTGTATCAATTGCTTTCAAATCCTGTGAGGGCTACGACACTGCTAGCATCTTTAAACAGCAATTCTTTTGATATTGACGAAGCCCTGTACCTCCAAGAGGAGACAGCCGCAGCAACGGCCCAAGCAGATGAAGAAGCAGAAGCAGAATCAGAAAGTTCTAATGGCTTGCTAAATTGGGAAGATCTTGGGGATGATGATTTGGACGATTTTGATCTGGATAAGATTCAAGGGGATCTCCATACAGCAAGAGCAGAAAAAAAGGAACCTGAAGAGAGTGTTGACGATCTACTCGGAGGCTTTCTTGCCAGCATGAATAAATAACAACATTTACCTTATAATAGGATGAGAGCGGATATAATTATCTGCTCTTTTTTATTAAGATCAGCCAGAACAATTTTCCAGCTAAAGATATCCTGGTATAATAACTTTACGAAAGAGGCTAATAGCATGACAGCATTCAAACAGCTCGGCATTCAGCACAGCTTGGAAGAAAAATTAAAAGAGCAGCACATTACAGTCCCCACCACCATCCAATCCAAAAGCATCCCTCATCTTCTTGCAGGAAAAGACCTGATCGGGCAGGCAGAGACCGGTTCTGGAAAAACACTGGCCTTCCTGCTTCCCATTCTGCAGAATTTAAAAACAGATCTAAGCCAAGTGCAAGCAATTGTAGTGGCTCCCACAAGGGAACTTGCGAAACAAATTTGGGAAGAGGCAGTAAAACTCAATGACGGATCCCTTCAGATGCTTGCTGTGTATGGAGGCCAGGATGTGGAACGCCAAATTAAAAAGCTTCAGTCCTTCCCCCAATTAGTTGTCGGAACCCCAGGCCGAATTCTTGACCATCTTCGCCGTGAAACCCTTGATTTATCCGGTGTACACACTCTCGTGCTGGATGAGGCTGATCAAATGCTGCATATTGGCTTTCTAAATGAAGTAAAACAGATTATCGCTGCTGTTCCTGAAACAAGACAGACGGTTTTGTTTTCTGCTACGCTGACCCCTGCTGTAAAAGCGCTGGCAGCGAGTTATACTGAAAAAGCTGTAGATGTTTCAGACACCAAAACCCATTTAAATGTAAAAGAAATCAAACAGCGCTATCTTCAAGTAACGGACAGGGCGAAACAGGGTACACTATGTAAAATAATCGACGAATACAGGCCATACCTTGCTGTTGTGTTTTGCAGAACGAAACGGAGGGCCCAAAAACTGAATGATGAGCTAAAAGGGCTTGGCTACAACTGTGATGCTCTTCATGGGGACCTTTCCCAAAGCCAGAGAGAAAGAGTAATGGCGCGTTTTAAGAAGGCAGAACTGCAAATCCTGGTTGCTACAGATGTTGCAGCAAGGGGTATCGACGTAGAAGGGGTTACCCATGTCATAAACTATGATATTCCGCAGGATGCAGACAGCTATATCCATCGGATCGGAAGAACGGGCAGAGCAGGAAGCTCAGGTCTTGCAATAACATTTACCGGTCCTAGAGATCAAGGATATTTAGATGATATCAAACGAGCCATTGATGCCCCTATTCAAAAAATAGAAATCCAATTTGCTGAAAACAAGCCTAAACGGGAGGATAATAAACCATCCTTTAAAAAGAGGAAGCGCAATTAAAAAAATAGTTAATGTTATACTGGAATCAGCAAATGGTTAATAGATTGGATGGATGACATGCAAAAGGAAACAAATGTGAAAATCCTGAAAAAGTATGCTGCGCAGCTGCAAAAAGGATATCCGCTTATATTAAAAGATGCGCTGGCAAATCCGGGTTTGCTTAAGAACGAGGGAGAAATATTGAATCTTCTCGATGAACAGGGCCGTTTTTTAGGAAAAGGCTATTACGGCAAGCAGAATAAGGGCTATGGCTGGATCATCAGTAAAAAAGAAAATGAAGGTATCGACCAGCAGTTTTTTACACGAAAATTAAAAGCAGCTGCAGATGAAAGAAAGCCTTTTTATGAGAGTGCTGATACTGCTTCATTCCGGATGTTCAATGGAGAAGGCGATGGTATTGGCGGTTTAACGATCGATTATTATGACGGGTTTTATTTAATCAGCTGGTACAGTCTTGGAATTTATACCTTTAAGAAGCAAATCATCCAGGCATTAAAAGAAACAGTCTCATTTAAAGGGATTTACCAAAAGAAAAGGTTCGATTTTAAAGGCCAATATATAGAAGAAGACGATTTTGTAGAAGGAGAAAGAGGAGAATTTCCTCTTATCGTCAAAGAAAATGGGGCCAACTTTGCTGTATATTTAAACGACGGTGCAATGGTCGGAGTATTTCTGGATCAGCGAGAGGTTAGAAAAACAATCAGAGATCGTTATTCAAAAGGCAAAACAGTTCTGAATATGTTTTCTTACACTGGAGCCTTTGCTGTATTTGCCGCTCTTGGAGGAGCTGTTAAAACGACCAGTGTAGACGTTGCAAACAGGAGTAAATCCAAAACGATTGAACAATTTAGCGTAAACGGGATTGATTTTGAAGCACAGGATATTATCGTGGAAGATGTATTTCATTATTTTAAATACGCAGCGAAAAAGAAAATGAAATTTGATTTGGTGATTCTTGACCCTCCGAGCTTTGCAAAAACAAAAAAACATACGTTCAGTGCAGTAAAAGATTATAAGGAACTGTTAAAGGAATCAATCGAAATCACAGAAAAGAACGGTGTCATAGTGGCTTCCACAAACAGCAGCGCCCTTTCGATGGACAAGTTCAAAAAGTTTATTGACGCGGCATTTAAAGAAATAGGCTGCAAATACAAACTGGAAGAGGAATTTTCACTCCCAGGAGACTTTAAGACTTCACCCGATTTTAAAGAAGGAAGCTACCTAAAAGTCGTTTTTGTCAGGGTTATTTCCTAGAATGAAGTAAACCCAGTGATCAGAGGGAAAGTGAATTATTTTCTTCTGATCCATGAAGCCGTGCAGGAAAATCAAGCACTCAGAATACCAAATGTCTGTTACTTCATAGGGTTTAAAGATGAAATGTCAGGAATAGATGGGTATATAAGGAGAAGGCTGAGAGTCGCCATGATCCATAAGCATCCGACTCAAAGAAAAGGACAGGCCATGAAAACGAAATGGAACAATGAATTTTTCGCAAGGATTGATCTGATCCCTCCTTACTGGCTGTATTATCATAAAGTGCATGGTCTCACCTGGAAAGTTACCTCACTCAAATGAAAGACAAACAAAAGAAGAAACAAGCCAAGCAAATAAAGAGAGCAAAAGAAAAAGGCCAAGAGTATTACACTCCTGACCGGATTCGTAAAATGAACTATACCCAAAGGTTAGCAGAGTATTGAAAAACTGGTAAGCCGTATGTCCTAATAGGACACGTACGGTTTAATAAGGGGGAAGCCATGAAAATGGTTTCCCTACTTTATTCTTTCCAGAAAATCCATTCCTGTGCTTCAAGTATCTCCAGAAATTTAACAAGGCGAGGCAGGACAGGCTCTGCCTCTTCACCGAAATGGGCTTTTATTTCCCCGGCAATGTCTGATACGGTTTTTCGTGTTATCATCTGACGGATGACAAATTCACCGTTTTCATCCAGTTTGATCCTCCGAACTGAAGGCTGCTTCAGAAATTTCACAGACATTCTCTCTGCCCAGCTGGTCCGCTCGACAATCAGATATGCAGGTGAATCCTCTTTCTTTTCTTCAAAAGCAACATGCTCTTTTAAAAGAGGAACCATCGTTAGAAGGTTCCTCTTGCTTTGTTTTTTAAACATCTGATTTTTTTCCTTTTACAGAAACAAACCATAAAAGTCCTGCTAAAATCAGGAACAATAGGAATGGAATCAGGTTGCTGGCGATCTTTGCTTCCTCAGGAATCGGTGCCCCGAAGTAGATAAGGATCGCAATGAGCACACCGACAAGAGATTCCCCAGCAATCAAACCGGAAGCAAACAATGTTCCTCTGTCAGTGCGTGCTTCCCGAATCGCATCGGTTTTTGAAAAACGATCGATAAAGTAACGAACAAAACCGCCGACCATGATTGGAGTACTTACATGAACCGGCAAGTAAATTCCAACGGCTACGACAAGTGAATTCAGGCCGAAAAATTCTAGCGTAATGGCGATTGCTGCTCCAATAAAGATCAGATCCCATGGAAGATTTCCTCCAAGCACGCCTTCTGCAAGAATCTTCATCAAGGCTGCTTTAGGAGCTGGCAGTTCTGCAGAGCCCATATGATAGGCATTGTCCATTAAAATCAGAATAATACCGATAACAGAGCCTGATGCAACCACACCGATCATCATGGCAACCTGCTGCTTCCAAGGTGTCCCGCCGACAATATAACCTGTTTTTAAATCCTGTGAAACATCTCCCGCAACAGCGAGTGCCGTACAAATGATCGCTGCAACAACTAGTGCAGCTACCATTCCTTTCATACCGGTAAAGCCTGTTGCTTTATAAACGAGTGTTACAATAAGCAGAGTTGCGATTGTCATACCGGAAACCGGAGAAGAAGAGCTTCCGACAACCCCAACGATCCTTGAAGCAACAGATACAAAAAGGAATCCGAATATGGCAATAGCCACTGCCCCGATGATGCCGACATTTGTAACAGGTACAAACGCAATGATTAAAATGATAGCGATGATGCCGCCAATAACATATTGCCTAGGAATATCCTTTTCAGTACGGGGAATAGCATACTGAGCTTGTCCTCTTCCTGCACGAACTCCTTTAAGTGTATCGAAAAGTGAACCGAAAAGAGCAGGAAGAGATTTAACTAGCGTAATTAATCCGCCGACTGCAACGGCTCCAGCACCGATATAACGGATATAGCCATCCCAGATTCCCCATGCATCAAGCTTCGCAATAGGGTCTGTAGCAGGGAAAATGGCATGTGTACCGCCGCTTCCGAAGAAGCTGATTACTGGAATGAGTACGATCCAGGCGAGAAGGCCTCCCCCAAGCATCTGGCCTGCTACACGAGGTCCGATAATATAACCTACACCAAGAAGAGCAGGAAGAGTATCAATACCCACAACAGCATTTTTGAAATTTGTAATACCTGTTTCAACTTCTGTTTTAAACAGTTTAAAGCCATCACCGACAGCCTTAAAGATTCCGCCGACCAAAAGACCGATCCCGATCAGCTTTGCACTGTTCCCGCCTTCTTCACCTGACTTTAATACTTCAGCACACGCAGTACCTTCCGGGTAAGGAAGAACTTCATGCTCTTTCACAATTAAGAGCTGGCGCAGAGGAACCATCATAAAGACTCCAAGGAATCCTCCAGTTAATACGATGAAAATAAAAAGACCCTGATTAACAGGTACATGCCAGAGGAAAAGTGCAGGAAGCGTAAATACAGCTCCAGCCCCGATGGCTTCCCCGGCCGTTGTCATTGTTTGAACAATGTTATTTTCCAATATGGAATTCCTGCGGAATAAGCCGCGAAGAATGGCCATGGAAATAACCGCAGCAGGGATGGATGCTGACACAGTCAATCCCACACGAAGACCAAGATAAGCATTTGCAGCCCCGAAAACAATGGCCAGTATAATCCCAAGTACAACAGCAGTGACGGTCAGCTCAGGAAGAGTTCTGGAAGCTGGCACATACGGGACAAACTTGTTTTGTTTTGAATCATCTGACAATTTAAACACCGCCAATTTCATTAGTAGTAGTCCGATTCTTTCCATTACGAAAAAAATGAAAAAGAATAGCAACTGGAAAAATGGAGAAGAACCGAATTTAAAAAAGCTAAGGAACATTATATCACTATTTTGAAAATTGTTACAGAGGAATTTTTTGGAGGTCGTTTATTATTACTATTAGTGCCTGAATCTGCTTCATTCAGTAATCATCTTCATCTGAGCTCCCATATATTTTAAACAGAAAAAAAGCAGCCATCAGGCTGCCTCAAAATTTTTCAAGAATAATAAGGTGTTTATACGTGTCCTGCCTCTGATAACTCCTCATATTCTTCTTTTGTAAAAGGGCGTGATCTTGAAAGAAATCTTTTTCCTTCTACACCCTCCAGCGAAAACATGCCTCCCCTGCCATCAACAACATCAATAATAAGCTGAGTGTGCTTCCAGTACTCATACTGTTTTTTATGGATGTAGAATGGGCTGTTTCCAATTTCTCCTAGAAGTACATCCTGGCTTCCGAGCAGCAGATCTCCTTCTGGATAGCACATCGGGGAGCTTCCGTCGCAGCATCCGCCAGACTGGTGAAACATAATCGGGCCATGCTTATCCTTCAGTTTTGCAATCAATTCCAGTGCTGAATCAGTTGCTGTTACGCGATCGACCAAAAGGGATTCCTCCTTTCGCAGGATTAAAAGAATCCGAGCTTGCTTGGGCTGTAGCTGACAAGCAAATTCTTCACCTGCTGATAATGGCTTAGCATCATTTTATGATTTTCGCGGCCAATACCTGACATTTTATATCCTCCGAATGCTGCATGAGCAGGATATTGGTGATAGCAGTTCGTCCAAACACGGCCTGCCTGTATTTCACGGCCAAATCGGTAAGCAGTATGAATGTCTCTTGACCAGATGCCTGCACCAAGTCCATAAAGCGTATTATTTGCAAGCTCCAACGCTTCTTCATTGTCTTTAAAAGTCGTAACAGAAAGGACTGGTCCAAAGATTTCTTCCTGGAAAATTCTCATGCTGTTATTTCCCTTGAACATTGTCGGCTGAATGTAATAACCGTCTGAAAGCTCTCCATCAAGCCTGTTCCGTTCTCCTCCAATCAGACACTCAGCACCCTCGGATTTGCCGATTTCAAGATAAGAAAGGATTTTTTCCATCTGTTCAGAAGAGGCTTGAGCTCCCATCATTGTCTCAGGATCAAGAGGATTTCCGGCTTTGATTGCTTTCACCCGTTCTAGAGCTCTTTCCATAAAGCGGTCATAGATTGATTCATGAATAAGGGCTCTTGAAGGACATGTACAAACTTCTCCTTGATTTAGAGCGAACATGACCATGCCTTCAATCGCTTTATCAAGAAAATCGTCGTCCTCGCGAAGCAGATCATCAAAGAATATATTCGGGGACTTGCCGCCAAGCTCGAGTGTGACTGGAATGATATTTTGGGAAGCATACTGCATGATCAGACGGCCCGTTGTCGTCTCACCAGTAAAAGCCACCTTGTTTATTCTAGGATTGGATGCGAGCGGTTTTCCTGCTTCAAGTCCATAACCATTTACAATATTTAAAACCCCTTCAGGGATCAGATCAGCAACAAGTTCTATTAAATAAAGCAGTGAGCTTGGAGTCTGCTCAGCCGGCTTTAAAACAATGGCATTACCTGCAGCAAGAGCAGGCGCTATTTTCCACGCTGCCATTAAAATTGGGAAATTCCAAGGAATAATTTGCCCAACAACACCTAGCGGCTCATAAAAATGATAGGCAACTGTATTGCTGTCAATTTCAGAAAGACTTCCTTCCTGAGCGCGAATGACAGAAGCGAAATAGCGGAAATGGTCAATGGCAAGCGGAATGTCCGCGTTCAATGTTTCCCTGACAGCTTTCCCATTTTCCCAAGACTCTGCAACGGCGAGCTTTTCTAGATTCTCTTCCATGCGGTCTGCAATCCGGTTCAAAATGAGAGAGCGTTCAGTTACAGAAGATTTCCCCCAAGAATCCTTTGCTTTGTGAGCAGCATCAAGCGCAAGTTCGATATCTTCTTCGGTAGAACGGGCCACCTGGCAGAAAACTTTACCTGTCACAGGAGTCACATTATCAAAATACTCCCCTTTAACAGGCGGAGTCCAGCGGCCGCCAATGAAATTATCATATCTTTCCTTAAATTGAACAATTGCTCCTTCTTGCCCGGGAAATGCATATACCATTCCTAATTCCTCCCTTTTTTATGTAATCGCTTACACTATCACTTCCAATTAAACATTAAATCAGAATATTGTCAATTTATAGACATTGTGTTTTTGAAAGTTAGATTGTATGGTATATAGATTCATTAGAGGAGCTCAGCTCATACTCGTGAGTACTCGTGAATTTAAGTAGCGTTCATAAAAGCTGGGAGGTGCTCATAACGCGGTAGGTTCTCAAAAAAGCCTGCCGGCGCTCATAAAACCCGGTAGACGCTCATAAAAGCTGAAGAGAGCTCATAAATCTTGGTAGTCGCTCATAAAAAAAGCTGAGCGCTCATAAATCCCTGCAGCCGCTCATAAAAACTTGAGAGCGCTCATAAATCTTCCTCTCCCCACATAAACCGATAATTTTCCCTTCACCAGTCCTCAGCTCTATCAAAATAAGCCGCATTTTCTTCAACAAAATTTTCTAAATTCTGATTGCTAAAGTGCCGGTTTCATCTTCCGAATCAAACAGTTTTTAACACAGCAGAGTACCTCAACATCCTCCAAAAAAGGATTACCAAATCCAATGTGGAAGTATTTAGTTATGTAAGCGCTTAACATAAAGGGGGTTCAAAAATGAATTTTCAAAGCTACAAAGAATTTTGGCCGTTTTATTTATCACAGCATAGCAAGCCTGCAACGAGAAGATGGCATTTTGCGGGAACGAGCTTTGTTTTTGTGTTTTTCATATTGTCGATTGTCTTCCTGAATTTTTGGTTTTTGCTTTTAGCTCCTGTCACGGCTTATTCAATCGCGTGGATCAGTCACTTTTTTATCGAAGGCAATAAGCCCGCAACGTTTGGTCACCCTCTTTGGTCGCTCCGGGCGGATTTTCGCATGTACCGGCTGATGCTGTTTGGACAGCTTGGTAAAGAACTGAATAAGCAAAATGCGTTATATGAGAAAGGAAAGGAGAATCCACATGACACTCCCGCTTTCAGAAGCTAGCAGCCGTTATCCATTCACAGAGGCCGACTTTGGAAGAACATTGCTTGAGCCGAGCTACCGCGTTGATCTTCGGAATCCTTTCAATGAAAATCTGGACCATTTTTTCAATGCCAATCAGGTGTCGGACTGGTCGCAGCTGTCATGGAAGGAAGCTGGAAAGCCCTATGAAGTAAAGACGATGTCAAAGGATCGGAAAGTGTATGAAAATGAGCTTGGCGAAATGTCTGTCAAAACCTCGTGGGAATATTTCAACCGGTCGTTTCATGAGTGGTTTATAAAGGATATGCCCGAAGAAATGTCCTCAAGTAAAAAGGAGCTGAAGCATTATTTGTCGAGATTTCAGCTGAGTGAAGTGAAGCATGCACTTGGCGAAACCATCAGGCTTTCTTTGTGGAATTATGTTCATCGCGTTGAGGATGGAACATGGGATCCCCGTGGTAAGAGGGCTTTATTTCAAGGGCTTGATGTCCAGAAACCAAGAATTTTGTTTCTCGGTGCAGCCGAAGGATACGAAGCCATGCAGCTGCATGCTATGTATCCTGGAGGAGAAGTTGTGCTTGTCGATTATGACGAATTTTGCAGAACAGACCGGTTCGGCCACTTTCCTGAGCGCTATCCGTTCCTTGGCGATAATCCGTTAACAGGACAGCCGAGAATCTGGTATAAGGATCAGATGAAGATTCATTATGTGGTTGATGATATCAGAAATCTTTCCTTTGGGAAGGAATTCGATATTGTTTTGAGCGTCGGCCTTCTAGAGCATTTTCCAGATGAGCTGAAGGCTGAAGTAATGGAATGGCACAGGAAATTTCTAAAGCCCGGTGGATATGTCATTATGACAACTCCCCGCCACCAGCTGAAAGCACGTCTTTTTTATATGATTATGGCAGATGTGATGAACCATACTTATAGAGAACTGATGGACATCAGGCAAATGGGCCTCTATGTCTACGAAAATGGCTTTCAAATATTACGCCATGGATTTATTAAGGTGCACAATGGCATCGTCGCAAAGCCACGATAATCTATCAGTCGATCAAATAGCATGGTATAGCAGTTTAAGCGGGCTATGCCATGCATATTATCAGCCTTAGAAAATTGGATTTCAGAAATTTGCGACAGGTAAATGAGCACTCAGTTCCGGCGCTAAAGCCGGGGTTTTTTCCTGCATTTTTCTCACTTCTTGTGTGAAAGGTCCTGCTTAAAGAAATGTCGAAAGAAAAAGATTGAATAGATAGAAAATTTATGAAAAAATTAGCGATGAGTGGAAGCGTTTGCATATTGGAGGATGCTATCTAGTTGATAGATTAATAGACAAAGTGCAACAATTTGCGCAAACGGTTTCATTAATACATGTCCTTTAAGGGGAAAAGGGAGAGGCAATGGGGATGAGGAACAAAAAATGGTTTTCCGTGCTGGGAGTGTTGGTTTTAATGGCACAGCTTCTGACAGGATTTTTTCCGGCTGGGGTAAAGGCGGAGAATACCGAAAGGACAGTTACGCTCGTTGGCAGCCTTCAGGATGAGCTCGGAAATTCGAGCGAATGGGATCCGGCTTCAGAAAAAACAAAAATGGTCTCAAAGGAAAATGGCATCTACGTTTTTAAAGGGACTCTCCCAGCAGGTACATACGAATACAAAGTTGCCATCAATGGGAGCTGGGATGAAAACTATGGTGCTGGCGGAAAAAAGGGAGGAGAGAATATTAAGCTCTCTCTAAGCGAGAAACAAGAGGTAACATTCTATTATTCTGATGTGACTCATGCAGTGACAGACAGTACAGTCTATCAAGCGCTGCCAGAGGAAAAAACACCTCGGCTTGCAGGTGATCTTCAGCCTGCAATTGGAGCAGGGCCGGCATGGAGCCCGGACAAATCAACGGCTCTCTTTACAGACAGCGCATTTACCGGCATTTATTCTTATACGGCTAAGGTGCCAAAAGGAAAATACGAATTTAAAGTAGTGCTCGGAAATGCCTGGGGTGAGGATTACCCTTCAAGTAATGCCAAGCTGAATGTGCTTCAGGACACTGACATTACTTTCTTTTATAATAGCAAAACAAAAGAAGTGTCTACTGATTACAATCCATCCGGATCAGATGGACAAATCAAAGGAGAGGCGCTTTACCACGATACGTGGGATGCAGCATACAGAGCTCCGTTCGGTGCTGTTCCGGTCGGCAAAAAGGTAACCTTAAGGCTTTCTGCAAAAAAAGGGGATCTTGCGAGAGCAAGTGTTTATGTGAAAAACTATCAAACTGGCACTACAAAAATGCTGAAAATGACAAAAGAGGGATGGACCGATACAAAGGACAAAGGCCCGATCGAATTCTGGGAAGCTGTCTTTACTCCTGATGCCAAAGGTGTGCACGGCTATAAATTTATCGCTGGAGACCAGGATGCCGTATTGGAATACGGTGAGGATACTCAGGAAGGACATACAGGAAAAGCTTCAGAAAAGAACGCTGGCCTGTTTCAGCTGACTGTCTATGATCCTGCTTACAAAACACCGGATTGGATGAAAGAAGCGGTAGTCTATCAAATTTTCCCTGACAGATTCTACAATGGGAACACAAAAAATGACCATGCAAAAGACAGAATAGGTGCTAGAGGGAAGCAGCCGATTGAACATCCTGCATCCTGGAGCACGCTTCCTGATAATCCGAGAGAAAACACGGACCCTTCTTATAAAGGTGATAATGAATGGAGCAATGACTTTTTCGGAGGAGACATCGCGGGAATTAAATCAAAATTAAATTACCTTCAGTCTCTTGGGGTCAATACCCTCTATCTGAACCCGATTGCTTTAGCCCCATCCAATCATAAATACGATGCAACAGACTATAAAGCACTTGATCCGATGTTTGGAAGCCCGGAAGAATTCAAGGCTTTTACAGATGAATTATCGAGAAGAGGCATGCATTTAATCCTTGATGGCGTATTTAACCACGTTTCAGATGATTCGATTTATTTTGATCGCTACGGAAAATACAATACAGTCGGAGCTTATGAATACTGGTCCAGAATCTATGATTTAATGAACACGAAAAAAATGACGGAAAAAGAAGCAAAAGCAGAAGCGGAAAAGCAGTTTAACAAAGAAGGCCAAATTTTCAGCCCATATGGCTTTCAAAATTGGTTCAACATTGAAAATGAAAAAGTAGATATAGGTACTCCGAATGAACGCTATAAGTATCAGGCGTGGTGGGGATACGATAGTCTGCCGGAGTTTAAATCAGTAGACGGAACTAAAGTAAACCATCCGAGTGAGCTGAACAACACGGATTTTGACAACTACATGATGTATGACAAGGATTCCGTCTCCAAAACATGGATTAACAAAGGAAGCTCAGGCTGGAGGCTTGACGTTGCCAATGAAGTGGACAGCTCCTTCTGGCAGGAATTCAGAAAACAAATTAAGAGCAAGACGATGACAGGTGCAGGCGCAACCCTAAAGCGCGGTGAACAGCCGCTGATCCTTGGCGAGATCTGGGATGATGCATCCAAGTACTTCCTTGGCGATCAATACGATTCAGTGATGAATTACCGTTTTAGAGGAGCGATGCTCGACTTCCTGAAAAACGGGAATGCCCAAAATGCTGAACAAAGCCTGATGGCAATTCAGGAGGACTATCCGAAAGAAGCCTTCCAGGCGCTTATGAACCTGATGGGATCTCATGATACAGCAAGAGCGGTGTACCTTCTTGGTAATGGAACAGATAGCTATGAACGGGCTGAAAAAGATCCTAAATACAATTACGAGCTTGGAATCAAGCGTCTCGGTCTTGCAGCTCTTTTCCAAATGGGCTATGCAGGTGCCCCAACGATCTATTATGGTGATGAAGCCGGTTTAACGGGTTCAAAAGATCCAGATGATAGAAGAACCTTCCCTTGGGGCAAAGAAAATAAAGAATTAATAGCAAAATATCAAAAAATCGGGGAAATCCGCAAGAAAAACAGTGACCTCTTTTCGCACGGAGATCTGAAGCATGTTTATGCAGATGGCGATGTAATGGCGTATACGCGCACTAATGGAGGAAAAGCTGCTCTTGTCGTCGTAAATAGAGGAAGTAAAGAACAAACGATAAAGGTGAACGTAAAAGATGTCCTTTTGAACGGTCTTAAGTTGACTGATCAGCTTGATCCAGCTTACTCTGTGACCGTTTCAAACGGTACAGCGGAAATCCGGATTCCTGCTGAAACGGGAAGAATGCTTCTTTCTTCAGAAAAGGTCAAAGCGCCTCACAGTGTGAAGCATCTGACAGCAGAAGCAGGGTCAAAAGAAGTAACATTAGGCTGGCATGGAAAAGCATCCTCCTATAACATTTATGTTTCAAGCATTCAGGGAGGCATGTACCAAAAAGTACAGGAAACAGCCAAACAAAGTATCACATTAAACAATCTGACTAACGGTCAAAAATATTATTATGCCGTTGCTGCACAAGATGAAAATGGGAATGAATCAAGTCTCGCCATGACGAAAGCACTTATCCCGCATTATGATCTGAAAAAGGCTTCCATCAGCGGATTAACAACTCTTCCAGACAGTGAGCTTGATCTTTCCCAAACATATGAGATCAGTGCCAAGCTGTATATGAAAGGTGTTACAGAAGGCGGGTTAGCTGAAGGCGTGCAAGGGAAGCTCCAGGTAAGAATGAATGGAGCCGGTGCCTGGACAGATTACTCTGCAGCAGAACCTGAAACGGAAGGAACATTCAATGTCTTTAAAGCATCCTTTACGCCTTATGAAAAAGGCAGCTATGAATACCGATTGGCCTTTACACCTGATCTTGGCGGTTCATGGAAATATTCTGAGACATCCAGGGTGAACATTTTGCCAAATAAATCAGATACAAAGAAGCCTGCAGAAGGAGTGGCACTTTCTCAGCCACAGGTTGAATCAGGCCAGGTTAATCTCAGCTGGTCATTGACGAAGGCAGATGATCCTTATCTCATCCTTGTTTACCGGAATGGCGAAAAAATCGCCGATCTAGCAGAAACAGAGACAGCTTATCGTGACTATCAGGTCGATAATGGCACAAAGTACACCTATTCGATCCATGTGCTTGATAAAGCCGGAAATTTCGCTGATTCACAAGCTGTTTCAGTAACGCCGGACATTGTAATGGTACAGGTAACCTTTAAAGTGCATGCTCCGGATTATACTCCGCTGAATGCGAAGGTCAATATTCCAAACAGCCTGAACGGCTGGAATACGGGAGCATGGGAAATGTCGAGAAACGGTGCAGTCACACCTGACTGGGAATACACGGTTGAGGCACAGGAAGGTACTGAGCTGACATACAAATACGCTAAAAGCGGGTCATGGGATCAGGAGGGACTTTCTGATCATACCCCAAGTGATCCGGCCGATGATGATATTAGTTATTACGGCTTTGGTGCAACAGGAACGGACATGAAAATCGTCGTTCAGAACCAGGGCAGCAACAAAATGGTTGTGAATGATACGATTTTAAGATGGATCGATATGCCTGTAACTGTAAAGGATATCCAGACCGATGGCGCGAAGCTGACTGTCAAAGGAACGGCCATTAAGGACGGAGATTTAACGATCAATGGCGAAAAGGTAAAAGTTGAAAATGATATGAGCTTTGCCTATTCAGGAACTCTTTCAGCAGGACAAAAAGAAGTGAGTGTCCATATTGAACCTTCAGAAGCTTCTAAATCCAATATCTTCAAAAATGATGGTGGAGCTATTGGGAAAAATACGAAGGATTATACAATAGACGTCTCTTCAAAAACAATAAGAGAAGGAAAATAAAACAATAGGGAAAAGCTGTGTGATGGTTTCTCACACAGCTTTTCTTATAAAAACGATGATGTTTCCCGCAGAAAAAATGAAATCCGGCTAGTTATCTTCCTGCGTGTTTCAGTCTATACAAATAGCAGTAATTGTAGCGGAAATCGCCTTCTTGTAAGGTGTCAATGAGTGCTTACAGCAAATCTATTGGCAATTACATATTTCTTAAATGAAAGAATGCATCATCTTATGCTAAAATTCATAGTAAATGACTCTGGGAGCGTTGGTAAATGGGAAGCAAAGGGGAACCAGTTATCAGTATTCGGGATTTGAAAATCAGTTTTGGGACAAAACAAGTGCTAAAAGGGGTTAATTTAGACGTCTTTAAAGGGCAGATCATTGGATACATAGGGCCGAACGGGGCAGGGAAGAGTACGACAGTTAAAATTATGCTTGGCCTTGTGGAGGGATACACAGGGTCTGTCAGTATACTGGGCAATGACCTTTCATCAGGAAATATGGAATACAAAAGGAAAATAGGGTATGTTCCGGAGGTAGCTGAGATTTATGATAACCTGACTGCCCGAGAATATTTAACATTCATTGGAGAACTTTACGGCCTTAGCTGCGATGAAACAGATGAAAAAGCGGAAAAACTGATGGCTTACTTTGGGATTGAAGAAGTGTATGACGTGCGGATTTCTTCTTATTCCAAAGGAATGAAGCAGAAGGTCATGCTTATCTCAAGCCTCCTTCATAATCCGGATATTCTGTTTTTGGATGAGCCGCTGAGCGGGCTGGATGCGAATAGTGTTATGGTTGTCAAGGAAATACTGGCTCAGCTTGCAGCGCAGGGGAAAACGATCTTCTATTCGTCTCATATCATGGAGGTTGTGGAGAAGATCTCAAACCGGATTATCCTGCTTCATAATGGAGAGATTGCAGTAGATGGCACCTTCAAAGAACTGAAGGAAAGGAATCTGGAAGGTTCTCTTGAGGAAATATTTAATCAGCTGACAGGCTTTAATAAACATGAAGCGATTGCCAGAGACTTTGTAGCAGCTGTTCAAGAGGAACAACCATGATGAAGGAAATGAAGATTCTCTTATTCCTGGACCGTTTCAAAGGGCTGTTTGTAAGAAATGGAATCGAATATGACGTTATGAGAAGAATTCTTCAAGTGAAGCTGATGATGGACGGCAGAAGAGTACCGACAATTATCAGCCAATCCGCCAAAAAGAAAAAGGAAGAAAGCAATCAGAATAAATTCTACAGCTCACTATGGATCTATGTCCTTATGGGACTGATTCTTCTTCCCTTTATTCTGATAGAGAATGAGTATGTGTTTCAGATGAGTGTCGTATTTGGCATTATGATGTTCATGATTATGACATCAGTCATCTCAGATTTTTCTTCTGTTCTATTGGATGTTAGGGATAAAAATATCCTCAGTTCAAAACCAATCAAAAGAGAAACAATATCAGCAGCTAAAACGATCCATATCTTTATTTACCTATTTTTCCTGACAATCTCGTTAACAGGGCCAGCTCTTGTTGTTTCCCTTTTTTCTCACGGGATTTTTTTCTTCCTGATTTTTTTGGCTGAAGTGATTCTCATGGATCTCCTGATCATTGTCATGACAGCGTTTATCTATTATTTCATACTGAGGTTCTTTGATGGAGAGAAGCTGAAGGATATTATTAATTACGTTCAGATTGCCCTTTCAGCTGGAATTGCAATCGGCTATCAGCTAGTGGCACGCTTATTCAGCGTTGTGGATTTCAATATTGTGTTTACACCGAAGTGGTACCAGTTTTTTATCATTCCTATCTGGTTTGGAGCCCCTTTTGAAGTGCTCCTTCATCATAGCGGAAACACCTATTTTATTATATTCTCTGCTTTAGCTGTTATTGTGCCGATTGTGTCGATTATTGTTTATCGGCAGCTTATGCCGGCATTCGAGCAGAATTTGCAAAAACTTTCCAACCATCATGGGAAAGGAAAAAAAGAAAATCGCCGTTTTCAAAATGCGATGGCCAAGATCCTTTGCACAAGCAGGGAAGAACGGGTCTTTTTTCGATTTGCTTTTGATATGATGAAAAATGAGCGGGATTTTAAACTGAAGGTTTATCCTTCGGTAGGTTTTAGCTTTATCTTTCCATACATCTTTATTTTCAATGATTTGCGCACTCAGGGACTCGCGGGCATATCTTCAGGAAAGCTTTATTTATGCCTTTACTTCACAGCGCTTTTAATCCCAACCATTGCGATGATGATGAAGTTTTCCGGCAGGCATAAAGCATCCTGGATTTATAAAGTGATACCTCTCCCTTACCTTGCTCCAATATTTAAGGGGGCACTGAAAGCAGCGCTCGTTAAGTTATTCTTGCCGCTGTTTTTGATTAACAGCCTTGTCTTTTCCTTTTTATTTGGAGTAAGGATTCTTCCAGATCTAATCATTGTGTTCTTAAGCGTGCTTCTTTTCTCAATCGTTTGTTTTAGAATGATGAGAGATGCGCTGCCATTTTCAGAAGGCTATGAAGCTGTCCAGCAAAATGAAGGCTTTAAAATTTTCTTTCTGCTTCTCGGGCTAGGTGTTTTCGCTCTTATTCATTTTGCCATCACCTTTGTAAGCTATGGAATCTATGCATACCTTGCATTACTGCTCTTAGCGAACGTTTTGGCATGGAAAAAAGGCCTCTCTGTATCATGGAGAGAAGTGCTTTATTGACATAGAAATAAAGATTGTCAGCATTGGAAAAAATAACATATAATCAATCTAGAAATTACTCAAAAGGGCAGTAATAGCGCAATTTGGCCCTGCCGAAAGGAACATAAAATGCAAGGATTTTTCGGGAAAAATAAATGGCGCATTACAGCAGTAGTGCTTGTTTTCGTTTTAGCTGCTGCCCTTTTCATTCCTACCCCTTATTATCTCTATCAGCCGGGCTCAGCTGAGGCGCTTTCGCCGATTGTGACCGTTGAGAAGGGAAAAAAGGATGAAAAAGGAAAGCTTTTTCTTACAACAGTACTTTCAACAAAGGCGAGTAATATATTTATTTTGCTGGCAGGTTTAGTTACTCCCCACACCCAAATCACCAAGGAAGAAGATGTTAAAGGTGATTACACCGACAAGGAGTACGAACGTCTTTTAACGCACATGATGAGCTCGTCTCAGCAAAGTGCCATTGCCGCAGGACTTAAAGAAGCAGGCGAAAAGGTTGAAGTGATCCATAAAGGTGTATTTGTGAACAGTGTTTTAAAAACCTCTAATGCCAAAGGGATCATTCAAGTGGGCGACATCATTACATCGGTAGATGGCAATAAAGTTCTTACAATGGATGACTTCATGAGTTATCTTAAAAACAAGAAAGCGGGACAGACTGTCGATATTTCCTTTATACATGATGGGAAGGATCAAAAAGCCAAAATCAAGCTGGTTCAGCTTGAACGGAACAGGGCTGGCCTCGGCATCGGACCTGAAGATGAATTCACACTCAAAACACTGACAAAAGTAACCATCCATGCAGAGGATATTGGCGGCCCTTCAGCAGGCCTGATGTTTTCTCTTGAAATACTTAACCAGCTTCTGCCTGAAGACCTCTCGAAGGGCTACAAGATTGCTGGTACAGGAACAATTGATACAGACGGTCATGTCGGGCAGATCGGCGGCATAGAAGATAAAATTGTTGCGGCTCACAATGAGGGCGCGGAGATTTTCCTATGCCCTGCTGATATAAACGAATATGATACCAATACAAAGGAAGTCATGAAAGCAGCAAAAGAGGATGGATACAATATTAAAATTGTTCCAGTCAAAACGATCAAAGAAGCGGCAGATTATTTAAAGAGCCTTCCGCCGAAGAAGTAAGGCCCTTTTTACAGCATTTAATCAACGAGAAAAAGCCCCGCATATATGTGCGGGGTTTTGTCTAGCTTACAAATTGGAAAATTGACCGTAGTTTCTTCTTTCATGCTGAACGGAAAGCCATTTAATAGTAGTGAATTCTTCCAAGGCCCATTCTCCGTTAAAGCGTCCAAGCCCGGAGTCTTTTTCACCGCCCAATGGCATGTGCGCCTCATCATTAACGGACTGATCATTCACATGGATCATCGTATGAATCTTCCAGGCAACCTGTTATGCCATGCTTAATGGATGCTGAATGAACAGCTCCGCTAAGTCCATAGGGATTCACATTTTTAATCTGTACCAAGTTGTATTACATCGTTTGCTGTGTAGGTCTTACAATGATTTCGTTGACATCCACATGTTCCGGCTGTTCAACGGCGTAAGCGATCGCTTTTGCAATATCGATTCCTTCGAGTAGTTTCATTTCCTGCTTTTTAAAGGAATTCAAAACATCTTCATCTGTAATGGTATTTGTCAATTCAGTTGCTACAGCTCCAGGGCAGATGATAGTTGTACGGATATTATGAGATGCGCTCATCTCCTGGCGAAGCCCTTCTGTAATCGCACGAACAGCATATTTCGTTCCGCTGTAAACCGCGCTTCCCGGCATAACCAAGTGGCCTGCTACTGAAGATACATTGATAATGTGGCCGCTTTTTTGTTTTTCCATATAAGGAAGAACAGCTGCGATCCCAAATAAAACACCTTTTATATTAACATCAACCATTTTGGTCCATTCATCAACCTTTAATTTGTTCATGTATGATAGAGGCATAAGGCCGGCATTATTCACCAGTACATCAATTTTGCCAAACTTTTCGGAAGCCATTTTAGCTAAAGCTTCCATGTCTTCCTGAGAAGTTACGTCTGTTACTATATATTCAGCCTGGCCTCCATCAGATTCAATTTCACTTTTAAGATCTTTCAAACGATCTTCACGGCGCGCTGCAAGAACAACATTATATCCTTTCGCTGCCAGTTCCTTTGCTGCAGCTTGACCGATTCCGCTGCTTGCACCTGTAATAATAGCTGTTTTATTTTGACTCATTATATCAATCTCCCTTTACTTTTTAGACTAAATTTTTTTGAAATGTCTATCTTATTGCTTGTTTCCCACTCTATCACCTTTATTATACTTTGTAAACTAAAGTCAATCAAAGTGTCTAATATAGACGGATAAAAAGAAGATTTTATGCTATAATATAAGAATAGAGAGGTTGATTCGATGCGAAAAATAGGACCTGAACAGCGAGAAGACATGAGGCAATCCTTTGCAAAAAAGATCATGAACGTGATGCGGACCCAAGGATTTGGCGCTCTTAAAATACAGGACATGGCTCAGCTGATGGATATCAGCAAAGCCACACTTTACAACTACTTTACTTCTAAAGAAGATATTATTCTTGAAGTAGGGAATATTTATCTCGATTATTTGCAGGAATTTGACCAAAAAGTAAATGATCAGAACATTTCCTACCATGAACGATTCCTTAAGGTATTCGAACAGGAAGCTCTATCTTCTATATACACATCTGGTATTTTTTTAAACGATCTACGGGCACATTGTCCTTTTCTCTATGAAAAAATAAATGCGGCAAGGAAAAAAAGAGTAGAACAAATCGAGCGTTTTTATGAGCAGGGCATGAAGGATGGAGCTTTTCATGAACTGAATCCAAAAATACTAATCATGCAGGATATGGCCGTCTTTCAGCGAATCTTCGAACCAGGTTTTTTAATAGACTCTGGACTAACTTACAAGCAGGCTTTATATGATTTGTATGAAATAAAGAAGTTTCAATTACTAAAAAACGGAAAAGAAGAACCGGATTTAGAAAAAGTAAAAGAAACAATGGACCATGTGCTGTACAAGCTTTCCAATGCAGACAATTCGTTTTAGCAGGAAAGAATAAGGGTATCATAATAGGAACAGAGGAGGGATTAACGATAAAAAATCTCGTAAAAAAAGCCATTAAATGGGCTCCGGTAATCTATCCAATAGCTAAGAAAATGATCAACAGCAGAAAAAAGTCCCGTTAAAAGCGGTTTATACAATGAAAAGAACCCTTATCCAACTATATGGATAAGGGTTCTTTTCGTTAGGCTCTTTTCTCAAACTTTGTTGTTTTTCATAGAAATAAATATTCCTAAACAAAAATACAACTGCAAATTTTAAGAAAAGATGCCACGAAGCTTATCTTCATGCGTGTTGTTTACATATACGAATAGCAAACATCCTTGCGAAAACAGCCTTTCATTATTTTTCTTTTGATAAAAACTCATAAATAGCGGAAAAGTCTTTTTTGCTTAAACCATGCTGCATGGCAAGCCCATATACCTCTTTCGTAACATTGGCAATTGGAAGGGAGATGCCATTATAGTAAGCTGCTTCTGAAATCAGCTGCAGATCCTTCTGCACATGCTCAAGAGGAAACTCAGGATCGAAATCTCCATTCACTAGCTTGTCTTTTTTGCTGTGGAGAAAAGGAGCCGCAGTAGCCCCGCCAAGAAGAGTTTCAATAATGGTTTCTTTTTCAAGATCCATTGCTTCTCCTAAAGCAACCGCTTCAGAGAAAGAGGCCATAGCCTGAGCGAGTGTTAAGTTGACGACAAGCTTCATGGATGTACCTTTGCCATTTTCACCCTGATGTTTAATCGCTTTTCCCATCACCTGAAGCAGCGATTCTACTTCATCCAAGTCCTCCTTTTTACCTCCGACAAGGAAAACGAGCTCCCCCTTTTCAGCGGGAATTTTAGATCCAGCTACAGGAGCGTCCAGGAACCGAATACTTCGGTTTCCGGCTTCACCTGCCATCTTGCGGGAAAAGTCAGGATGAACGGTGCTGCAGTCAACCCAGAGAGAGCCTTCCTTCATTCCTTTAAGAAAACCGTTTTCTCCGAGAGCAGCATCTTCTACAGCTGCAGGATTTGATAGCATTGTGAAAACAATTTTTGCTCCCTCAACAGCAGCCTTTGGGGAATTTGCCCACTTGGCGCCTTTATCCAGCAAATTTTTAGCCTTTTCTTTTGTCCGGTTATAAACAGTAAGCTCATAATCCTTTTTGATAAGATTATTTGCCATTCTGTTTCCCATAATTCCTGTCCCAATAAATGCAATCACATTGCTCATCCTTTCTATTCATTCTGTCTTTACTTATTATCTATCACTATGCACCAATCGCCAATCGATGTGCACCGCATGAGGAGAATTAATAGGAAAGCTTTGATGCCACGAAGCTTATCTTCATGTGTGTTCTAAACCCATACGAACAACAACAGCAAGCTTTCCGGGAACAGTAACAGAAAAGCAGAAAACGTTTTTAGTAAAATAGTAATGTGAAAAAATTCGACAAATTTAGGTCCAAACAGAAGCAGGTGCAAAAGCTGTCAAAAACGCAGTCGCCCAGATGGAAGAAATCCATCATTCAGTCGAACAGACAACCATTATTATTCAGGAGCTGGGGGAGCATTCAAAAGAAATCGACCACATCGTCCAAATGATCACGAACATTTCTGAGCAAACAAATCTTCTAGCCCTGAATGCAGCCATCGAAGCGGCACGGGCAGGCGAGCATGGTAGAGGATTTGCCGTCGTAGCAGACGAAGTCAGAAATCTTGCAGAAGAAAGCAAAAAATCAGCTATTGAAATATCAGAAATGGTCCATGATATTCAATCAGGAACAGGTAAGGCAGTATCCAGCATGAACATTAACAAGCAAAAAATTGCCGAAGGTCTTATCTTAACGGAAGATGCAAAGCGTTCCTTATCTTACATAGAAGAATCCATCACCCAAACCTTTAAAAAAGGAAATGCAGTTCGTGCAGAAGTTCTGCAAGCAGAGACCTTAAGCGCTAAAATCGTTGAGTCACTTACAGAAATTGGGCTAATTATGGAACACAGCGTCAACAGCCTTCAGAAATCCAATATCTCTTCACAAGAGCAGCTGGAATCCGTTGAGGAAATCTCAAAATCAACCGTTCTCCTGGAATCATTGGCCGGAAACCTGCAGCACTCTATTGCTAATTTTAAGCTCGAAAATGCAGTAAAGAAATTATCGGATTTTGAAGAAGAGTTTAAGGAAAATGATAAGAGTTTTAAAGAGGCAATTTAGGAGATTTTTTCGCTTGAACCGGACACTTTTTTTTGGGTGTTAAGTTTTTTTATTTGGGAAAGTGTTTAGTGGTTTATAGTGCTGGGGTCAGATGCCTCTGAAGGGTCCTGTCCCCACTAAGGTAAAGCGCTAAAGATTTGTCCCCGTCGATTGCCGGCTTATCAAAATAAGTGTTAATACAGGGCAGTATATGTCCCCCTTTGACTGCCAAACTAAAAAACTAACCTCCTCAAAAACAACAAAAAAACAAGACAGCCTTTTAAAGGCTGTCTTGTTTTCATTCATCTCCATCATGCTCGGTATGGCCAGCGGCAGGGTGATTTTGAGAAGGATTGACATGATAAACCATTTCTCCTCCATAGTATCCTGTCATGGCAAGAGTTCCGGCTCCTGCAAGAGAAAGAATCAAGATTACTGGTACGAGGAATGAACCTTTACGGAAACGGCCGAAAATTTTCAAGAAAATCACAATGGCAAAGAGGACTAGGGTTATTTTTGCATAAAGTTCGTGTGTATGAACGATGGACTCGATGGCATCGCCTTTTGTTTGTTCTGCAAAGTGTTCTGCTCCGTCACCTGTTAAATAGGAGATGAAGGCTGTGACCCAGCCAATGGAGAGCAAAAGCATCGCCGTTTTATTGAAATAATCTTTTTTCCATAGAGCAAGAAATTGCGCAACAACGCCAAGCAATAAAAAGGCAATCGGAAAATGAACCAGTATTGGGTGAATAGGGGTAAACATGTAATCGACTCCTTTTTTAAACTTGGTTCTATCTTACAAGGGGAAGCTGAAAATAAACTGAAAAAGGGTTGGCTGAACAGGTTTATGTAAAGTCCGTTTCTCTAGATCAGCACGGGAAGTGAAATAGTAAAGTCTGTCCCGTTTCCTGGAGTGCTGTTCACATCTATTTTACCGTCCAGGGAATGAAGCAGTCCTGAAGCGATGGAAAGCCCGAGGCCGCTACCGCCTAATTTTTTGGACCGTCCTTTTTCAGCTCTGAAAAACCGATCGTAGATAAAAGGCATATCTTCTTCGGAAATTCCGATGCCATTATCGATGATATGAATGACCAGGTGTTTGCTTCGATGGTCAGGTTCATAACGCAGAGTAATTTCTCCATCTTTTGCGGTGTACTTTACAGCATTATCAAGAAAGATATACAGGAGTTCTTTTACTCTTGTTTTATCCGTTTCTGCCATGCAGGGATCGTCATCTGGACCTTCAAGGCGGAATTTTCGTAACCCTTTTTCTTTCATTTGGTATTGATGGATCACTGAGCTTGTCATTTCTGAAAATGAAAAAACAGCTTTTTCTATTGAAATGGAGTCTGAGTCAGATTTGGCAAGGGTGAGAAGATTGGTAATCAAGCTGTTCATATGCTTCATTTCATCCTTCAAATCTTTTAGCACTTCAGCGGAGAAAGGAGATAAGCGCTCCTTTTCTTCTTCTTCCATGACTTGAAGAGAGGCAGAAAAGATGCTGAGCGGTGTGCGAAGCTCGTGTGAGGCATCTGAAACAAATTTTTTCTGCCTTTCGTAATTTTCTTTTACTGGCTCAATTGCTCTTCCTGCAAGCTTGCTGCCGATCAGCAAGGAAACGGAGCCGGTTATTAATCCAATTAAAAATAAGATGAAAAACCAGCGTTCGGTTTGTTCGTGAACATGACTGATATCTTTCACGACAAACAGTTCGCCTTTCTTTTTTCCATTTTCAATAATAGGAATTTTTCCGTAAATAACATGAAGCTTTTTCCCGTCAGCTGACTGCAAGTCAGCCATTTCCAGGTTTTTACGGGCATTTTTACTATAGTGAAGAAAGGCTGGAGTCAGTCTTTCTTCCTTTTTAAATATTTTTATCTTCCCGGATTCTGGGATGAAAAAGGAAGTGTAATACGAATAGGGCTGTTCTTGTACAACAGAGCCATCTGTGTAGGCTGCTTTTTCATTTTCCAGAAGGTCCTGAAGCTCCTTGCTTTCAATAGAAAAAAGAATGGAGCGGAACACAAAAAACAGGATCAGCAAAATGGCAGTGAACGTGAGCAAGAACCATATGGTATAAGCTTTTGTAAGTTTCCAGCGCAGGCTGCTAAACATCTTTTTTTACCCATTGATATCCAGCGCCGCGAATGGTTCGGATATATTTTTGTTTATCAGCTGAATCAAGCTTTTGACGGAGCAGTTTAATATAGGCTTCTAGTGTATTCGCAGTGACCTCACTGCTCTCATCCCAAACTCTATCGAGAATTGTGTCCTTGGTCAGTGTCTGTCCTGGGTGCCTGGCGAAAAACGTTAAAAGCTGAAATTCCCTTGCAGTCAGATTCAGCGGTTCACGATCTTTGTACACTTGGTGATTGTTAAGATCAATTGTTAAATCATCATAGGTTAGTGTGTTTTGTTCCAGCGGATAAAAATTTCTTCTCAAAAGGGCTCTCAGCCTTGCGAAAAGCTCCTCAAATTCAAAAGGTTTTGCTATATAGTCATCTGCCCCGGCATCAAGGCCTTCAATACGGTCTTTTGTTGTATCTCTGGCAGTCAAAAGGATGATAGCGCCCTGAAAGCCTTCCTGCCGCAGAAGCTTGCTTACTTCAATGCCTGTTTTGCCAGGGAGCATCCAGTCTAGAATGATCACATCAAAAGAACCGGAAGCACCGTAATCATATGCTGTATTTCCCTCCTCAACCCAGTCTACTGTATAAAATTGTTTTTTTAGCATCGCAATCATTAATTTTGCTAATCGATGATCGTCTTCTGCAAGCAATATTTTCATAACAAACCTTCCTTAAAGCATTAATATAACCACATGTTACCTCTTCTCAGCCAAAATCAAAAATGTCAGATGGGTGATTTGCCTATTTTATTTTCATCTATTGACAAACCGACCGGTGGTCTAATGAACACTTATGTAAAAGAGCATTTAATGTTCTTTTTTATGGTTTCATAAACTTTGTTTTTTCATTTTAGAACAACAGTACATCTGCCTATTTTAAGAAAAGATGCCCTGAAACTAATCTTTATGCGTGTTCTTTAATCCATACGAGCAGCAACAAACTTTGCGATAACAGCCTTTTTTATTATCTGTCATTTGTTTGGCAATTTTGAAGGATACGTTTGATTTAGATAAGGAACTCTATGGAGGCAGAGTACAGCAACGAAAGGACATTTTATTTTTCTAATATAACAAAAATGTTTTATTGAAATGAATGATTGATTTTTTACGTGAGAAGACATGTATTTTAAATTTTATATAAAAAGCCATAATTTTCTATATAAAATAATTTAAAACGCTTACTTGCCGGTTTTTTGAAAAACTTGTATGATAGATGTTGCAAGAATAATAAATTCTTTAAAAGTTATTTCTGGAAGGGAATATTATTTTTTCCAAATAATTACTATCACGATATGCAATTATATATCCTTGGTTTATGGAATAATTGCTCGGAGGGAAAAGAATGAACATTATCTTTTTTATTACTGGGTTGCTTTTGGTTTTTGCCATAGGCTATGCCGTCAGCTTTAACCGGAAAGGCATAAAGTTCAAGCCAATTCTTATCATGCTTGTAACTCAGATTGTGTTAACCTTCTTGCTGCTTAACACCAAATTTGGTGTTGTTGTTATTGGAGCTATTTCAAAGACTTTCAGTAAAATTATGGAGCTTGCGATTAGCGGCGTGGATTTTGTTTTTGGAGGATTGGAAAATGCAAAAGCTTCCACATTCTTTCTTGACGTGCTTCTCCCCATTATCTTCATATCCGTTTTAATCGGAATATTGAACCACTTTAAAGTCCTTCCATTCATTATTAAATATGTAGGGCTATTTTTAAGTAAATTGAATGGTATGGGCAAGCTTGAAAACTACATTGCTGTTTCCTCTGCTATTCTGGGCCAGTCAGAAGTTTTTTTAACAACAAAAAAACAGCTTGGTCTTGTGTCTAAAAGACGCCTTTATACATTATGTACGTCAGCAATGAGTGCTGTCAGTGTCTCAATAGTTGGGGCTTACATGACAATGCTTGAGTCGAAATATGTTGTTATTGCAATCGTTTTAAATATTCTTTCCGCGCTTATTATTGCGAATATCATCAACCCTTACAGTATTGAAGAAGAAGGCGACCTGCTATTGGTTGAAGAAGAAAAGGTTCGCCCATCCTTTTTCCAGATGATCAGCGACAGTATTATGGATGGCTTGAAGATTGCAGTAATCGTTGCAGCCATGCTGATTGGATTTATTGCTTTAATTAATTTTATCAACTTCCTGTTCACAGCTATTTTCCATATTTCCTTTGAAACCATCTTAGGTTATATCTTCTCTCCGATTGCCTTTTTGATAGGTGTGCCGATGGCAGAAACAACAAAGGCTGGAAGCATTATGGCGACAAAAATGGTAACGAACGAATTTGTTGCGATGATTAACTTCCAAGGAATGGCGAAAGGACTTTCTGATCGCACAGTTGCGATTGTATCTGTATTCCTTGTCAGTTTTGCAAACTTCAGTTCAGTTGGAATAATTACAGGTTCCGTCCGTGCCTTGCAGGAGAAGCAAGGAGAAGAAGTGGCCAAGTTCGGTATGAAGCTTTTGCTTGGTTCAACGCTTGCTTCCATCCTTTCTGCAACTGTTATGGGATTGTTCATTTCTTAAGATTAAAGCTCTGCTAAACTCGGCTGTTGATTTCCGCTGCAGGCGTTCGCTTTCCGCTCTATTCAACATTAATATGTATTAAGAAATCAATTTAACATAACCAAGATTAAAATAGTCCAGCTTAGGCAAATTGCCTTCGCTGGACTTTTTTGTTTCATTAAGTGGCATTATTTTTTTAGGCTCTTTTCTTAAGCTTTGTTGTTTTTTCGCTCTTTTAAGATCTTTTAGAACAGAATACATTTTTAAGAAAAGATGCCACGAGCCTTACCTTTATGCGTGTACTAAGACCATACGAATGGCACAATCTTTGAGAAAACAGCCTTAGAGCCAAAAAGAAAAAATAGAATATTTAATTTACTTGTTAGAAAATCTTCCATCTTCTTTTCTTTGGCAGGTAAACTGACGTTATAATGTAAGTAATAACTAGATAAAAAGATACATTGAGTGTTAGGAAAATTAACATGAACTTATTTTGATAATTTCGGGGGGATTCAGCATGCAAATCGGCGATACGGTATTTATGTTTCTGGGAACAGTAATGGTCATGCTTATGATACCAGGCCTTGCCTTGTTTTATGGCGGAATGGTCAGAAGCAAAAATGTTCTGAGCACGACCATGCACAGCTATGGTTCAATGGCGATTGTATCCATTTTATGGATTTTGCTTGGTTATTCTATTGCCTTTGGCCCAAATGGAAATGCCATCATTGGAAGCTTGGACTGGTCAGGGCTAAACGGAGTTTCATTCAAGCCAAACCCTGATTACAGCGCGACCATTCCTCATAATCTGTATATGATGTTTCAGCTGATGTTTGCCGCCTTAACACCAGCTATCATATCTGGTGCTTTTGCTGAAAGAATGAGATTTTCTGCTTTTGTTCTATTTACAGCACTTTGGTCTTTAATCGTCTATGCACCGGTAGCTCATTGGGTGTGGGGAGTCGGCGGCTGGCTTAGAGATCTTGGTGCACTTGATTTTGCAGGCGGAAATGTAGTTCACATATCCTCTGGAGTTGCAGGCCTTGTCCTCGCTTTGTTCCTTGGCAAAAGAAAAGGTGCTGAAAGTACAACACCACATCAGCTGCCATTTACAGTCTTGGGCGGAGGGCTTTTGTGGTTCGGGTGGTTTGGATTTAATGTAGGAAGTGCCCTGTCGCTGAATGAAGTTGCTCTAACGGCCTTTGTGAATACAAATACGGCGGCTGCTGCTGGAATAATCGGGTGGATAGCCTGCGAATGGCTTTTCAGCAAAAAACCAACAATGCTTGGTGCTGTTTCGGGAGCGGTAGCAGGACTTGTGGCGATCACTCCTGCATGCGGATTCGTTACTCCAGGGGCCTCTGTTGTCATCGGTATTGTGGGCAGTGCTTTATGCTATTGGTTTGTGACATCAGCAAAGAAAAGGCTTGGTTTTGATGATGCTCTTGATGCATTTGGCCTTCATGGCATTGGCGGAACATGGGGCGGAATTGCGACAGGCCTGTTTGCAACAAAAACAGTGAATGAAGCAGGTGCAAACGGTTTGTTTTATGGAGACCCGAGTCTTTTATGGAAGCAGCTTGTAGCTATAGCAGCTACCTACCTTTTCGTTGCAGTTGCAACATATGTGATCATAAAGGTGATTGATGTATTTGTTCCTGTCAGAGCAAGCGAAGAAGAAGAATCTCTTGGACTTGACATCACAATGCATGGAGAGAGAGGTTATCACGAATCTGTTTGAAAAAGGGTAAAAGGGCCCCTTAAAACATAATTCTTATGATGCGGAAAAAGCATACTTTTAAGAAAAAGGTGATCAAATGAGTGAAAAGCTGACAAAAATAGAGATTATCACAAGACCATCTAAATTTGATGAACTGAAAGAAGAGCTCGCTAAAATCGGGGTGAGCGGCATAACAGTAACAAATGCCGTGGGTGCAGGTCTTCAAAAGGGATATACAGAGACATACAGGGGGAAAAAACGGGAAGTGACCGTACTTCAGCGGATTAAAGTGGAAATTGTTGTGTGCGAAGTACCAGTTCAGACAGTGATCGATACAGCGCGGAAAGTCTGCAGCACCGGAAAGCCCGGTGATGGGAAAATATTCGTATACGAACTTACGAATGCCGTTAAAATCAGAACAGGAGAAGAAGGGGCTGCTGCGTTAAGCAACAAAGACTAAGTTTTGCTGCAGAGGCTGCCATGGACACTGGCAGCCTCTATTTGTTCCTGTTTAAATGGAAAATCCTGATATAAAAATAAAAAAAATTGAAGAAAAAGAAGGGTTTTTGTAACACTGAAGAGAAATATATGTAATTAGTTCAGAAAATTCATAATTAAGAATTTAATGAAGAAAATTCCAATTGGGAGCAGCAAGTTCTAATAGCTTGTGCTAGATACATAAACCAAAGAGGGGGTGCGGCAAAATGATTTCCTTTCGGCAAGTGAACAAACACTTCGGAAGCTTTCAGGTCTTGAAAGATATAAACCTGGAGGTGCAGGAAGGAGAGGTTGTTGTTGTAGTTGGCCCTTCTGGGTCAGGAAAAAGTACGATGCTTCGCTGTATCAACAGATTGGAAGGTATAACTGACGGGGAGCTTTTAGTTGATGAAAAAACCGTCAATGACAAAAAAATCAACATTAACGATCTCCGTAAAAACATCGGAATGGTATTCCAGCATTTTAATCTGTATCCTCATATGACTGTTCTGGAGAACATCACGCTTGCTCCAAAAAAGGCTTTAGGAATTTCAGATCAGGAAGCGAAAGAGACAGCTATGTATTACTTGGAAAAGGTAGGAATTCCGGAGAAAGTTGACTCCTATCCATCACAGCTTTCAGGAGGCCAGCAGCAGCGGGTGGCGATTGCTAGGGGCCTTGCACTGAAGCCGAAGATCATGCTGTTTGATGAACCAACATCTGCCCTTGATCCTGAGATGATCGGGGAAGTGCTGGACGTTATGAAAAACCTTGCAAAAGAAGGCATGACAATGGTGGTTGTCACGCATGAAATGGGCTTTGCCCGCGAAGTAGCCAACCGTATTATTTTTATGGATGAAGGAAGAATTCTTGAAGACAGTGAGCCGAACATTTTCTTTTCCAGCCCTAGAGAAGAGCGGGCGAAGTTATTTTTAAGCAGAATATTAAACCATTAATAATCAAGGGGGAACGAAGGATGAAAAAGAGAAAAATATGGGTGATCGGGTTTGTTTTAATGCTGATTCTTTCAATGGCTGCGGGATGCGGAAGCAGCGGTGCGAATGGCTCTGCTTCAAATGATACCCTGGATGCTATCAAAAAACGCGGAAAATTGGTTGTTGGGGTAAAATTCGATACGAATCTATTCGGTTATAAAGATCCATCGACTGGAAAAGTGGATGGCTTTGATATTGACATCGCTAAAGCGCTGGCTAAAAAGATTTTCGGCGATGAATCAAAGCTTGAATTAAAGGAAGTTACCTCTAAAACCAGGGTTCAAATGCTGAAAAACGGTGACATCGATGCCATTATTGCGACAATGACGATTACAGAAGAGCGGAAAAAAGAAGTGAATTTCACAGATGTTTATTTTCTTGCGGGACAGTCTCTGCTTGTTAAAAAGGGAAGCCCTATTAAAGGTGTGGAAGATCTAAAAAAAGACACGAAGGTGTTAGCTGTTAAGGGATCTACATCTGTAAAAAATATAAAGGAAAAAGCGCCGGATACAGAAGTTCTCGAGTTTGAAAACTATGCAGAAGCCTTTACAGCTTTAAAGGCAGGCCAGGGTGATGCCCTTACGACAGATAACTCCATTCTTTATGGAATGGCAGACCAGGATCCTAATTTCGAACTTGTCGGCAAGCCATTTACGGAAGAGCCTTATGGAATTGCTATTAAGAAAGGCGATGACAAATTTACGAAATATGTAAATGACTTCCTGAAAGAACTTAAGAAAAATGGAGAGTACGATAAGACCAAATCCAAATGGATTAAAGAACAATAAGAAAAGAGGAAAAGCCGGATACTAAACTGTGATGTAAGGCGGGTGGGATTTCGCCATCCCCTTTCTATTTTCCGGCTCATTTTGCTGTTAATTTGTTTATTCGTAGAAAAGAACCTTTTCAAAAGGAGGTAAATGATGCTGGATTTCTCCATATTAATCAATAACTTTGACCAGTATATGGCCGGCTTCCTAAATACGGTAAAAGCAAGTGTCATTGCCTTGATTGCAAGCTTTATTATAGGTGTCATTATTGCAGTTATGAGGATTTCACCCTACAAGATACTTCGTTTCGCCGGGACAGCCTATGTAGAATTTATCCGCAATATCCCGCTTTTGCTAATCGCCTTTTTTATTTTTGTGGGTCTGCCGAGTATTGGGATTAGGTTTAACGGATTTCTTTCCGGAACGATCGCTTTATCTATTTATACGGCTTCTTTCGTGGCTGAGGCGGTAAGGGCCGGCATTCTCTCGGTTGATAAAGGGCAGATGGAAGCTGGGCGATCTTCAGGCCTTACTTACCTGCAGACGATGAGGTATATTATTTTGCCTCAGGCTATTAAAATCGTTATCCCCCCTCTTGGTAACCAATTTATTAATTTAGTCAAAAATTCCTCGATTTTAGGGGTAATTACAGGTCTTGATTTGATGTATTTCGGAGACTCTGTGTCTTCAGAAACGTATGTTGTTTTTGATGTTTATATTTTTGTAGCCATGTTTTATCTCATCCTGACGGTTCCATTAAGTCTTTTTGTCGGCTATCTGGAACGGCGTCTTGCCGTAAGCAATTAAAGGAGGGAGCCTACACATGGATTTTCTAGGAGCTTATTCTGCAGGCAACCTGATATATTTGCTTCAAGGGCTGCTGAATACACTTTTTATTGCAGTAATATCCATCATCTTCAGTTTCATTATTGGCGGACTGCTTGCTACCGTGCGTTATGCAAAAATCTTTATTTTATCAAAAGTGACAGCAGTAGTTGTGGAAGCAATCCGAAACCTTCCTCTTTTGCTGATTATCTTTTTTACCCATTTTGCCCTTCCTGAAGTTGGGATTAAGCTTGGAATTGTTCCTTCTACTATTGTAGGGCTGACTATTTTTGAGGCAGCGATGCTTTCAGAAATTATACGCAGCGGATTGAATTCCATCGAAAAAGGACAAATTGAAGCTGGGCGGTCTTCCGGTCTTACCTGGATCCAGACGATGCGGTATATCATCCTTCCGCAAGCACTTCGAAGGATGGTTCCTCCTATTGTCAGCCAATTTATTTCACTGCTGAAAGATACATCACTTGCTATTGTCATTGCCATGCCTGAACTGATGCATAATGCTCAAATTGTGAATGCGAAACATGTCAGTTACGTGATTCCAATTTATATTTTGTTAGCCTGCCTTTATTTTATCGTTAATTTCAGCCTGTCACTTGTGGCGCGAAGACTTGAAAAGCGTGAAAAGAAAAGCAGTAAAACAACTGGTAAAACACTGCAAACAAAAAAACAGACTGCCATGTAGCAAAACGATAGTCCAGCTTAGACGATCCCGATCCAATTGGGGTCGTTTCCGTTTTTTAATTCGAAAACAGCCAATAGAAAAGAGGAGAGAATAGTTCAGCTTAATTAGCAAAAACTAAGCAAACTATTTATTGCTCCTGGGAGGTCTTTCATTGGTTCAGCACAATATCAATTTAACAACACCAGAAATAACTGCATTGTGGAGTACATATATCCAAGAAAGTGCTTCCCTATGTTTTCTAAAGCATTTTCTCAAATACATGGAAGATGAGGAAATCCTCCAACTATTAAAAGAAGCAATCGACATGTCTTCGGGCAGCCAGGACATGATCACTGCCATTTTCAAACAAGAAAAATTTCCTGTGCCGGAAGGATTTTCTGATCGGGATGTAATGTTGGAAGCACCGCCCTTATATACCGATTTAAATGCTTTAAGGTATGTCTATAGAGCTTCTAAGCTTACCCTCCATAGTTATGCTACTCATTTAATTAATGTTGCCCGTTCGGACCTTCTTGAATTTTTTATACAGGAACAGATAAACCAAGTCCGTTTATATGAAAAAGCAGTCAAATTAATGCTGTCCAAAGGGATATACGATCGGCCTCCTAAAATCCCATACCCGGACAGGGTCCATTATGCTGAACAAAAATCGTATATTGGCCATTTTTTTGGAGATAAACGGCCTTTAAACTCCTTTGAATTAAGCGAAGCCTTCTTTAATATTGAGAATAATTACATTGGGCTGATTTTTCTGCTTGGTATGATTCAAGTCTCTAAAGACGAAGAACTGAAGCATTATTTAATTAAAGGGAAGCATTTAGCGCTAATGCAAATTGACGTATTCAATAAACTATTAAGAGAAGAAGGGCATTTTGGGACATTGCCCGTTTCGCTGGAAGTTACTGACTCCATTGAATCTCCATTTTCTGCAAAGCTGATTCTTTTCAGTGTTGCTTCAGCCACTAGCACTGCAATAAGTTTAATTGGGAAGGCCGTTTCCTATGGTCTTAGAAAGGATATTACAGCTCATTTTCTGCTGGTTGCTAAAGAAATCCTTTCTTACAGTGAAGAAGGGGCAAAAATAATGATTAAAAGGGGCTGGTTTGAAGAGCCTCCGCAATCAGATTAACGTTTCATGTGAAACATTTTTAGCACTTCTTACTGATCTTTTAATGCAAGGCTCTTTTTTAAACATTGTTGCTTTCTCATGAATATGAGATAATCGCAGACCAGTATACAGCTGCGAATTTTAAAAAAACATGCCACGAAGTAAGTCTCTATGCGTGAAATCAAACGAGAAGAAGCTTTTCATTTTGTTCCTCCTTTTGAATGAGCTTACATTTTTATAAATAAATATAAGAGATTTCACTTTATTGGTAAATCAATTGTAATGAATGCATATAAGTGCAACCGTTTGCTGATCAGGCTGCAAAAGGCCAATTGAATTGAAAATCCCGATGCGATTTCTATGCACCAGCGCTTTTTTAAAACTATAAAACAGGGCCAGACAGTATGTCAGACCCTGTTTTATCGGGAAGTGCAACCTTTTTAATAGCCGATACCGATTTTTCAATCTGGATGATGTTCATTGCTTGCTGAATTTTTTTTTGTCTTATGAGGATTTTTCTCGTCTTTCATATCCTGTTTTAGATCTTCCAGTGGAATTGAGTCTACGTTCATCTCGCTATCATCAGCGTCAAGCTGGCTTTTTTTCTCCGTTTTAAGCTGTTCGGGATGATTTTTGTCATTGCTGTTTCGGAGCGGCTGTCTTTCCTCAGACATTCCATTCACCTCATTTCCTGTTTGTTTTACCATACCTTCAAATGAAATGATTGAAACGCCTTCATAGGCAAATGTGACAGTTTTCCGAGAAATTTCGTAAAGTTATTCTATTTTGCTAGAGAAAGTGATATTTTATTAATATAAAAAAAATTGTCGAATTAAAGAAAATAAAACACTTTAATTGAAGTTTTTGTCAAACATTTGAACAACTTGTGGCTATATTTCATATAAGCTGTGACAGTTGTTTGAAGAATGAATGACAATTTCAATAAGGTGTATTTTACATGTTTTATCTTTGGTAGCATAAGGGTAAAATGTGTACTGGAATTCTTATGCCCAATGACTTTTTTCGATAATTATTTCCATATTTTTTTAGACATACGGGAAGGAAGGTGAACCTTTTGGTTAAAGTGATGAAGCCGTTATTTTTGCTTGGAGCTATTATATCGGTCTTTCTAATGGGTGGTTGCAGTCAAATGGCAGTCCTTGACCCTAAGGGCCCTGTAGCTGCACAGCAAAAGGACCTTATTTTATTGTCCATTGTATTTATGCTTTTAATCATAGTCGTTGTCTTTGTACTCTTTTCGATCATCGTGATTAAGTTCCGTGAAAGAAAAGACAATCTTGGACAGGAGCCTCCAGAAATTGAAGGCAGCAAGTTTCTTGAAATTATTTGGACAATTATTCCTATTATCATCGTTATTGCATTGTCCATTCCTACCGTTCGAACAATATACAGCCTGGAGGAACCGCCAGCAGATTCAAAGGATAAAAAGCCTTTGGTTGTTTATGCAACCTCAGTTGACTGGAAGTACATTTTCAGTTATCCGGAACAAAACATTGAAACGGTCAACTACATTCACATTCCAACAGATCGTCCGATTCAATTCCGTCTGACATCTGCTGACACGATGGCATCTTTCTGGATTCCTCAGCTTGGAGGACAGAAATACAACATGTCCGGAATGGAAATGAAGCTTTACTTGCAAGCTGACGAACCCGGCGTATATGAAGGCCGTAACGCAAACTATACTGGTGAGGGCTTCACAAACATGCGCTTTAAAGTAACTGCTGAATCCCAGGGTGATTTTGATAAGTGGGCGAAACAGCAGAAATCAGCACCTAAGATTACTGAAAAAGAGTATGAGAAGCTTATGCTGCCTGGAAACTCTAAACCCATGACATTCTCAGGAACTCACTATACATTCGTTGATAATGCGAAAGATCCTGAATATGCGCTGAACGTCCGCAAGAAGTATGGTATCGATTACCAGGAAAACAGCGCAAAACCGAGACAAGAAGAGAAAAAAGATACAGGTGACGAACTTAACAAGAAGTAGGAAAGGAGGAGTATGGATATGATAGATTTTATTAAAAATAATCTAATCCTTAATGATCCAATGATAATAGGTGCACAGATTTCGATTGTATTAACTTCAGTCGCAATTCTGGTCGGACTAACCTATTTCAAAAAGTGGAAATGGCTTTGGAAAGAATATCTGACTACTGTTGATCATAAAAAACTTGGTATCATGTATATTTCGGCAGCTATTCTTATGCTTTTCCGCGGCGGCGTTGATGCGCTTTTGATGCGTACGCAGACTGCACTGCCAGGATTAAAGTTTTTAAGCGCACAGCATTACAATGAAATTTTTACAACGCACGGAACGATTATGATCCTTTTCATGGCGATGCCATTTTTGATTGGACTTATGAACGTAGCCGTTCCTTTGCAAATTGGGGCTCGAGACGTTGCATTTCCTTACTTGAATGCACTCAGCTTCTGGACATTCTTTGTCGGAGCAATGCTGTTTAACATTTCATTCGTATTTGGGGGTTCTCCTTCTGCAGGGTGGACAGCTTACATGCCGCTTGCCGGAAATGAGATGAGCCCTGGACCAGGTCAGAACTATTACCTGCTTGGTCTGCAGATTGCCGGTATCGGTACATTGATGACTGGTATCAACTTTGCCGTTACGATTCTAAAAATGCGTGCTAAAGGCATGACATTGCTGCGTATGCCTATGTTTACATGGTCTGTACTCATTACAAGTGTTATCATTGTTTTTGCATTCCCTGTATTAACAATTGCACTTGCTTTGCAATCATTTGACCGTCTATTCGGATCCCACTTCTTTACTTTGCAGGCTGGAGGAAGCCCGATGCTTTGGGCCAACCTGTTCTGGATTTGGGGACATCCTGAAGTTTATATTGTTATCTTGCCTGCATTTGGTGTTTTCTCAGAGGTTATTTCAACCTTTGCGCGAAAAACCCTGTTTGGTTATAAAGCCATGGTTGCTTCCATGGTAGGTATTACAATTTTGAGCTTCGTTGTTTGGGTTCATCACTTTTTCACAATGGGGAACAGCACTGGGGTTAACACCATCTTCTCTATTACAACAATGGCGATTGCGATACCGACAGGGGTTAAAATCTTCAACTGGCTGTTTACGCTCTACAAAGGGCGAATCAGATTTACGACTCCAATGCTTTGGGCACTTGCCTTTATTCCGACATTCACAATCGGTGGGGTAACAGGGGTTATGCTTGCTATGGCATCTGCGGATTACCAGTACCATAACACGTATTTCCTAATTGCCCATTTCCACTACGTGCTGATTGCCGGAACAGTATTCGGCTGTTTGGCAGGTCTATATTACTGGTGGCCTAAAATGTTCGGCTTTAAGCTGAATGAAAAAATCGGAAAAGTAAGCTTCTGGATCTTCACAGTAGGATTCAATGTTTGTTTCTTCCCGATGTTCTTCCTTGGTCTTGCCGGAATGCCTCGCCGTATCAATACCTATACAGCTGGCGACTACTGGACTACGTTGAACGTCATTGCAACCCTTGGCGCATTTGCAATGGGTCTTGGATTTGTGGTTCTTGTTTACAACATCTATTGGAGTGCAAGATACGAAAAACGCGAAACAACTGGCGATGCATGGGATGGCCGTACACTTGAATGGGCTACTTCCACAGCAGTACCGCCTCACTATAACTTTGCTGAAATTCCAGCAGTAACAGGATTGGATTCTTTCTGGAGAATGAAACAGGCTGCTAAAGCAAGTGACGAAAAGGAACCAAAAGAATACAAACCGATTCACATGCCAAGCAACTCAGGCAGACCTTTAATTATGTCTGTATGCTTCGGAATTGCCGGCTTTGGATTAGTATTCTCCTTATTCCCAATTGCAATCGTAGGACTTCTTGGTATATTCGCCTGCTTGATCCTGCGTTCTCTGGAAATTGATGACGGATTCTATGTAAGTGTTGAAGAAATACAAGAAACAGAAAAACGGGCAACCGTTTAAAGGAGGCGTGGAATATGGAACATGCTGAAACATTAGAAGGTTCTAACACGCCGCTTGAATATCAATCGCATCAAGGCCGATTGAATATTCTTGGCTTCTGGATTTTCCTTGGTGCGGAGATTGCGCTTTTCTCAACTCTCTTCACCACTTACTTTGTATTATTCGGGGCGACAGCAAAAGGCCCGACTCCAGGAGAATTGTTCGAAGTCAAAGGCGTTCTAATTATGACGTTCCTTCTATTAACAAGCTCTTTTACATGCGGATTGGCTATTCATGAGCTAAGACGTGAAAATAAAAAAGGTGTATTGGTATGGATGATCATTACCTTGCTTCTTGGCTTGGGCTTTGTAGGCTATGAGGTTAACGAGTTCATTCACTATGTCCATGAAGGCGCGTCTATTCCGACAAGTGCTTTTTGGTCCGGTTTCTTTGTTCTTGCTGGTACTCATGGACTTCACGTATCCATCGGTATTTGCTGGATTACATTAATTCTTATTCAAATCAGCAGAAGAGGGCTTGTTCCTGGAACTGCAACAAAACTCTTTATTTCCAGTCTTTACTGGCATTTCCTTGACGTTGTGTGGATCTTTATCTTCTCTGGCGTCTACTTGATGGGGATGGTGTTGAAATGATGGCTACTAATAAAACTGCAGTAAATTCACACGATCATTTCCCTTGGAGTCACGTAATTGGTTTTGCCCTTTCTATTATCTTTACGCTTGTTGCTCTGTGGGTTGGATTTAATCCAGCTTTATCATCAAATGCAAAACTTATTATCATTTTCGTGTTTGCCTTTTTTCAAGCTGCAGTTCAGCTGTTAATGTTCATGCATTTAACAGAAAGCGACAGTGGCAAATGGCAAATCATTACGATTCTCTTCTCTGCATTTGTTGCTTTAGCCTTTGTTTTAGGATCTGTCTGGATCACAATGGGGCACAGCGATCACATGTATCACATGAATCACAATCATGAAATGAAAGATATGCAAAATAAATAAAAACAGAAAACTCCCTGCTGTTAATTGCAGGGAGTTTTTTTATATTGAGCAGGGCTACGATACATAAAGAATTCAGACTGATTAAAAAACCCTTAACGCTGCACTGCAGGTTTTCTATCAGCCTGACTTGAACCGGCATGGTTATTTCATAATGGTAGGATTAATGCTTTCTTGTTTAGCAGCTCTTGCCTTTTTAATAGCAGGGTAGGCGTAGATTAAGAAAGCAGATATGTGTGCGAATAGGACGTTTGCTACGAAGAATGTGTTGAGAATGATATGATTCATGGAATCAAGTGCGCCGGTAAGATAGAGAATAAAGTAGGCCCATATTCCAGCAATAAATGGAATGTGGAAAATCGCAAGCCGTCTTCTTTCTATCCATAAAAACAAGGGAGTTGCAGTAATAATAAATAAATAGACGACAAATACATCCATCTTATTCAACTCCTTTCATTTTTGTTACCGCTTACAAAAAGCCGGAATTGTGACAATTAGTCAAACAAATTGTGAACTTTTTGTTACAGTTATTATATCATAAAATTCTGAATATTAAAGAATTTTATTCAAGAAATTTCCTTATGTGGTTTATCTTTTCCTTATTGAATGTGAACTATACAATCTAGCCTTTAAGAAATTCTTTTTTATAGTTTATTCTGAACTTCCTTAGGCAATACCAGCCTATGAAAGAAGAAAGCCTTTCCTTCATTTGACTGCTATGGCATAATATAAAAGATCTTTTTTGAAGGCTCTTTTCTTAAATTTTGTTGCTTTTTCATCTAATTAATATACATCTAGACAATATTCAGCCGGAAATTTTTAAAAAAATGCACCAAGCTAAACGAAATGATGATAAGAGCTTGTACGTGAAGAAACAATCTCTGCGAAAACAGCCTTTTCGAATGATAATGTTGGAGGTAAGAATGGAGAAAATACAGCAGCTTTCAAGAAAAAAACTGCTTGGTATAGCAGGTACAGCCTGGATGTTCGACGCGTTAGACGTTGGAATATTGTCCTTTATTATAGCGGCCTTGCAAAAGGAATGGAATTTAACTTCCGGTCAAATGGGCTGGATTGGCTCAGTGAACTCTATTGGAATGGCAGTCGGAGCACTCGTATTTGGCCTACTATCTGACAGGATCGGCAGGAAAAAAGTTTTTCTCATCACATTGCTTCTCTTCTCAATAGGAAGCGGTCTTTCAGCACTTTCTGCCTCCTTATCGATCTTCCTTGTACTCAGGTTTTTCATTGGCATGGGACTCGGGGGGGAGCTTCCAGTCGCTTCTACTCTTGTATCAGAAAGTGCGCCTCTGAATGAGAGAGGAAGAATAGTCGTTCTTTTAGAGAGCTTTTGGGCTTTTGGCTGGCTGCTTGCTGCCATTATTTCTTATTTTGTTATACCAAGTGCGGGCTGGAGAATTGCCATGCTGATTACTGCAGTGCCTGCTCTTTACACGATTTATTTGAGGCGCAAACTCCCAGACTCCCCTGAATATATAAAGGTGAAAGAAAAATCATCTATACTGGAAAATATGAAAACGGTATGGGGAAAACCTTATACTGCGCAGACTGTCATGCTTTGGATTTTATGGTTTTGTGTCGTTTTCTCTTACTATGGCATGTTTCTCTGGCTGCCAAGTGTCATGATCTTAAAGGGGTTCAGCCTGGTAAAAAGCTTCCAATATGTTCTGATCATGACTCTTGCACAGCTTCCGGGATATTATAGTGCAGCCTGGCTGATAGAAAGGCTTGGCCGCAAATTTGTGCTGGTCGTATATTTGGCAGGGACGGCAATAAGCGCATTCATATTTGGAAATGCTGATTCCCTTATAATGCTAATCGTTTCAGGAATGCTGCTTTCCTTCTTTAACCTTGGCGCATGGGGAGCGCTTTATGCTTACACACCTGAACAATATCCGGCTGAGGTTCGGGGCTCAGGGGTTGGAATGGCGGCTTCCTTTGGAAGAATAGGCGGAATACTTGGTCCCTTGACTGCAGGATACCTTGTTGGAATGAAAGCCTCTATCGGCACCATTTTCACCATTTTTTGTGCAGCTGTTTTGATCGGTGCTTTCACTGTTTTGTTATTTGGAAAAGAAACAAGGCAAAAATATTAATAGTGGAGAGGAATCAGCTCGGTGTTCTGATTCTTCTTTTTTTGTTTCAAACCATTTAATTGACGATAGAACTAAAATTATTGTAGTCTAACGTTAATTTCAAACGAAAAAAAGAGCCCTTCATAAACCCGGTCACTGACGAAGATACTAATTTATAACAGGGAGGTGACGAGCAGTGATCCCCTTTATTGAATGAAGGATCGCTTCAAAATGTGAGTGAAAAAGGGAATATAGAGATATCACTTGGAAATTCAGTTGATCAAATATTATACTGCTACATATAATTCAGGAGGCTAACCATGAACGAAGTCATTAAAACCCTTTTAAAGCATCGCTCCATTCGAAAATTTGAAGAACGCCCATTATCAAATCAAGAAATTGAGACAATTGTAAAAAGTGCACAGGCTGCTTCTTCATCAAGCTTTATTCAGGCCTATTCCATTATAGGGGTGAAAAACAAAGATACGAAACAGAAACTGGCAGAGCTTTCAGGAAACCAAGCCTATGTTGCTGAAAACGGCCATTTTTTCGTATTTTGTGCAGATCTTCACCGTCATGAGCTCCTGGCAGAAAAAGAAGGAGCTGATGTGACCACAGCTTTAGAAAGCACGGAGAAATTTATGGTTGCTGTCATTGACGCTGCTCTTGCTGCCCAAAATGCAGCAGTAGCTGCCGAATCTATGGGCATGGGGATCTGTTACATCGGGGGTCTTCGGAATAATCTAATTGGAGTATCCGAAGTTCTTAAAACTCCTGAACGAGTCATACCGCTATTTGGACTAGCTGTTGGGTATCCTGCTCAGAATCCAGATGTAAAACCAAGGCTGCCAATCGGCGGTGTTTACTTTGAAGATGCTTACTCTTCTGATGAAGAGCAGGTGAAACAGCTGGAAGAATATAATAAGGTTGTAAGTGAGTATTATATGGGACGAACAGCAGGCGCCAGGTCAGATAACTGGACAGGCCAGATGGCAAAAATGCTTTCAAATCCGGCTCGTATGTATATGAAAGAGTTTGTAAACGGTAAAGGATTTTCGAATAAATAGGCTCCCATTAATAAATAAGGATGAATCCAGAGGCATCAGTCGATCTGGATTCATCCTTTTATTTTTGGATGTTTTTGATTAGGTGCACTTTTTGTCTTTGATGGAAATGATGGCGGTTTTCTTGTTATAGACATTTTAGCCAGCCAAATGGGAAAGGAAAGAAGCAATCCGATAAAGTATAGGGCAGTGATCAGCCATCCTAGGGGAATTTTAATCAAAAGATCGACCGTATCATGGGTGGCTTTAATAAAGGCATCTTGATGGTGTGATGAAAGATGAAGTAAATAAAATAAAAGAGTGAAGGCTGCAAAACAAACAGTATAAGCAATGAGGATGAAGAAGAAAAGCTCCAGCATAGAAGAATTTTCCCCCGTACTTTTTCTATTATTCTAGCAAATATTTGAAAAAGAATATACAGAAAATTCATTTTGAAACCTTATATAGGAATTTTTGTCTGGGAAAAAAGAAGTTATGCACATCCGGTGTGAATAATTTAAATTTCAAAATAGATATAGTAGGGAACGGGTGTACCCACACAAAATGTGGACAAAAAATGTGGATATGTTGATAAGTTCTGTGGATAAATTGTTCGTATCGGCAAAAAGGGCTGTGAATAACTGAAATTTTTGACGGAATGAATCGAATACTGAAAGAAAATCTTTATTATTCTACAAAATATAAAAGCCGGGCATTTAAGAGCCCAGCTTATGCTATTTATTTATCTCCATACATACGCATTGCAGCATGGTTGGTAGGACCTACATACTCATTGAGTTTAAAGGAATGGCGGATGGCTTCCGTCATGAACCGTTTAGCCTCATAAATCGCTTCCTTCGGTGCAAGTCCTTTCGCAAGTCCGGAAGTAATAGCTGAAGAATACGTACAGCCTGCCCCATGAGTATAAGGAGTATCAATCCGTTCTCCTTCAAGAATTTTAAACTCTTCTCCATCATAAAGAACATCAATTGCTTTCTCGTGCTCGAGCTTGCCTCCGCCTTTAACTAAAACGAAAGGGGTACCTTGTTCATGTATTTTTCTTGCAGCTTCCTTCATTTGTTCAACTGTTTTAATTGTACCGATACCGCTCATTTGGCCGGCTTCAAACAAATTAGGGGTCACAATGGTTGCAAGCGGGCTTAAAATATCACGCAATGCATCAGCAAGGTCTGGGTAAAGCACCTCATCGGCACCCTTGCAAACCATAACTGGATCAACAACAACATTTGTTAGGCCGTGCTTTTTAATCGTTTCAGCAGCTAGTTTAATAATTTCAACTGTCGGAAGCATACCAGTCTTCATCGCATCTATTCCGATTCCTTCCACAATAGTAGCCAGCTGAGGTTTTATCACTTCAAGATCAACAGGAAAAACCTGATGATTCCAGTTATCATGAGGATCCATTGCTACTATGACAGTTAATGCTGACATACCATATACACCATGCTCCTGCATTGTTTTTAAATCTGCTTGTATACCTGCACCGCCGCTTGAATCTGAACCGGCAATTGTTAACGCCTTAGGTATTGTCATTCTCTATAACCCTCCATCTAAGTAAAAACATTGTATACAAATATTATATCAATTCACTCAAGTTGTTCAAAGTTTGTGGCTTGAGGGGAATGTTGTAAATGACAAAATGCTTATCAGACACATTTGAGAAAGGCTTTGTTAAACTTGGCTGTTGATTGAAGCTAGCAAGCTAGCAGGCACTCAAGCTTTAGCGGGCTTACCTTAGAGCCTCCTCGTCGCTTTGCTCCTTGGGGGTCTCCCTTGACACGCTTTTCTAAGCAGGAGTCTAAAGCACCCGCTCCAATCAACAAGGTGTAAAAATCAGCATTAAGCTTAAGCCTTAAACTGAGCCTTGAGAAAAAGAAGGGGAACTGCAAGATTCACTGCAGTTCCTCTTTTTGCATCTATTTTTTTTTTTTTTTTCCAAAAATAAGAGCCAGTTCATGGTTTTTTATTATCAGGCTTAGCTGTTGCGGGCTGGGTTTTAAGTGCATAGCCTGAAGAACGGGCAATCGTGTCAAAGGTTTTAGTAGAATGGAGGATTCTTACTTTCGTAAACTTATTTACATGATCATACAGCCAATGAACATCCTGATTGTACATTCGAACGCAGCCGCCGCTGATATATTTTCCGATCGAACTGGCATTGTTATTTCCGTGAATGGCATAAGTGGTTCCATAGGTTCCTCTTGCATTAAGACCGAGCCATCTGTCTCCTAAAGGATTTTGTTTGCTTCCTCCCGGAATATGCAGCTTGTAATAGGGACGATTTTTTATTTTATTAACAATCTTAAAAGTTCCTTCAGGTGTAAAACTGTCGTTTCTGCCTGTTGCTACCCGGAAAACTTTCGAAAGCTTCCCATTATCATAAAAAGCAAGCGTGTTTGTACTTTTGTTAATAATAATCAACTGACTGCTTCCCGATGCGGAAGCGGGCAGGGCAAAAGAGAATGAAATGATTAAAGTCAGCAAGAATACCCCCAGTTTTCTACTCATTGATCCTATCCCCTTTATAAATTGATCTGTATCTAAAATAACTGTAACAAAAGGGATACGAAAAAATTGTAAAAATATGTATCTTTCATAGATTTAATCTTATCCATTGTATTTTGAACACGAAAAAACCGGTGCATTATGCACCGGCTTTCTTGTCTCTATTCTTTCGCTACTAGAAGAACTCGTCCTTCGTCCAGCTCCTCTTCCATTTTCATCGCTTCATTTTCAGTAAAACCAAGAGAAACCATTTTGGCGCGCAGCTCATCTCCTCTAGAGCGAAAAACATTGACCATTGAACTGAATAAACCTTGGTCGATCATACCGACTTCATGTGTATGAGTTTCTTCAGTTAAATGCTTTGAACGTTCAGGGTCATGAGCCAGCAAATAGATATTATCTTTGTGAAAGCCGTGAGCTTCTAAATCTTTAATCTTCTCCATTGCTTGTACGCCGTTTTCAATTACAAATGTTTTCATTTCTTCATCTCCTAAAAGGTTGGATATGCCTAATATACCCTCTAGAAAAAACTTAAAAACTTAATGCTCTATAAATAAAGGGCTTGCTCCCTGCAAAGTGTAATAATATGGTAAATAAGAATGATTTTAAGGAAAAAAGACAGGGGGTAAGCCGGGAATGAAGGTTTCAGCAGTTATTACGGCGTACAATAGAAAAATAGAATTAGCAGAATTGATAGGAGTCACTTCATAGGCAAACAGTTAAGCCGTTTGAAATAATTGTTGTGAATGATGCAGGGGCTGATATACAAGATGTACCTGATTTATACAAGGATCTTCCTCTAGTGATTATTAACCCAAAGGAAAATGCCGGCCACGTAAAAGCCAGAAACATTGGGATTTTAAGGGCATCAGGAGATTATATTATGCTCTGTGATGACGATGATCTTTTGCTTCCAGACCATATAGCAAATATGTCAGAACTGCTTGAATCCTGTGATTTCTCTTATTCAGATGCTGAGATAGTTGATTTTAAAATAATAGAGAAGACACGTTTCCCGCAAAAAAGACGATTATTTGCATACTCCTATAATAAAAATGAAATGAAACGTTTTTCTATATATATTCCTTCAGGAAGCTTTTACCGAAAAAGTATCCATGAAGAAATCGGCCTGTTTGATCCAAATGTACATCATTACTGGGACTGGGATTTCATTCTGCGAGTTTCGGCAAAGTTCCACGTGAAACGCATGCCGAGAGCAAGTGTCCTTTATGCGTTCTCAGAGCATGGAAACAATCAATCCTCTATTGTCTCTGAAAAAAGAAAGCACTACTTAGAAGTTCCCTGCCAAAAACATCAGCTTGGAGAACTGCCGAGCAGAAATTTTTTCCTTCTTTTAGAGGAGCCGGAATTAAAACAACGGGAAGCAGAAAGTCAAATTACCTGGGATGGCATGCCGATTATTTCAAGGCATGCTGCGTTTGAAAATCCTCTCACTATTTAGGGAGGCCACTGAAAATCTGCCGATTTTTTGATTTTCTGGTAGGCCCTAAATACAAAAAAGCCGTATTTATTCCATATATTTTAAATAAGTACGGCTTTTTTCAATTCTCTTTTTCACCCTATTTTTCCCCCACCAGCTTCAGTATTTTTTTTAGATTGACGGTAAATATGGCCATGGCTCCTGCATTTCCATGCCAATCAGACCCCATCATTAGAACCACCCCTACTCGAATAGATTATCTCCATTATAAAACAAAAAAAGCCAGATCCCTTAAAAAGTAAGGGATTTGACCTCTAATAGTTTGGTTAAAGTTATTGGTTTCTTAGCACTAGGTTTATTGAAACGGAAGGTGCGAGACTCCCTGCGGGATCAGCGGGACAGGTGAGACCCCGCAGGCGCATTAGCGCTGAGGAGGCTCACCGCACGCCCCGCGGAAAGCGAAGCATCCTGGAGTGGAAATCAACCGGCCAATTTAACAAAGGCTATCCTTTAAAGACTTTTTCAGTGGCCTCCTATTTAGGTGAAGGATTTTTTTATTTTGGGAATTTTATAAAAGGCTAATAATTTGAAATTGACAAATTTAGATTACAAATATATTATATGTTTAAACATTTAAACAAATAAACTGATATTCATCGAGGAGGTTATAAAATGAAACAACCAAAAACAGCTGTCATAACAGGCGCTTCAGGTGGTATCGGCCTTGAACTCGCAAAACGCCTTGCCAAGGAAGGCTACAGACTGGTGCTGGCAGCAAGAAGCGAAAAGAAGCTTCAAGAAGTTCAAAAAGAGCTTGAGCCTGCCCAGGTTTTAATCAAAGTGAAGGATTTAAGCAAGATGGAAGAGGTCACAGATTTTTACAACGAGTTAAAAGAAGATAATCTTTCAATCGATTTGTTAGTGAATAATGCCGGATTCGGTTTATTCGGGGAGTTCCATACAACTTCTGCTGAAGAGGAATTGAATATGATCGATTTAAACATCAAAACGGTCACGCTGTTATCCAAGCTCGTTCTCCCCGATATGATGTCAAGAGGAAGCGGACAGATTTTGAATGTAGCTTCAACGGCAGCGTTTCAGCCAGGCCCATTGATGGCAGTTTATTACGCTACCAAGGCTTATGTGTTATCATTTAGTGAGGCACTTGATAATGAGTGCAAAGATACAGGTATCCGTGTATCCGTTTTATGCCCTGGTCCAACAAGTACAGGTTTTAGTGACCGTGCTGAGCTAGGATCCTCTAAGCTCTTTAAAAGCGGGGTAATGGAAGCAGACAAGGTAGCAGACAGTGCCATTCAAGGTCTTAAAGAAAAGAAAACAGTGATCATTCCAGGATTTAAAAATAAATTATTGGCTCAGGCAGTGCGTTTTATGCCAAGAAAAACAACTGTAAACATTGTTCGGAAGACTCAGGATAGGGCCTAGAAAGGGGTGGAAGGGATGGCACAAGCAATTGAAACATTTCGTTCTTGCATCCCGTTATTCCATGCACTTGGTGATCCGGCAAGGCAGGACATCATTTTATTACTTGCAGAAACAGAAAAATTAACCGTAAATGAAATTGCAGATCAGTCCCGATTATCACGGCCTGCCATCTCGCATCATCTGAAAATCCTGAAAGATCAGAGGATCGTCTCTATAGAACAGCAGGGAACAAAACGATTTTATTCGCTTGAACTTGCGGAATCAATAGAATTGCTTAAAAAGCTGACCTCGCTTGTAGAGGAAACCTGCCTGTAGCACTTGAATAAGGAATAGGAGCAGAGGAAAATGAAGCAATTATTGCAGAATGACTGGCAGCCCCTTCTCGAGACCCAATTTCAAGAACCTTACTATATAAAATTAAGAGAGTTTTTGAAACAGGAATACCAATCAGGGACCACTTATCCTGATCAATATGATATTTTCAATGCTCTTCACTGCACCTCCTATGAAGAGGTAAAAGCTGTGATTCTCGGCCAGGATCCCTATCACGGACACGGCCAGGCGCATGGCTTAAGCTTCTCTGTTACGCCAGGGGTTAAGATACCGCCTTCTCTTCGAAATATTTTCATAGAATTGGAAGATGACATTGGCTGCAGCGCACCAGGCCATGGCTCCCTTATAAAATGGGCCAAGGAAGGGGTTCTTCTCTTAAACACGGTTTTGACAGTACGAAGCGGGGAAGCAAACTCCCATAAAGGGATCGGCTGGGAACGGTTTACCGACGAAATCATTCAAGTACTGAATAAGCGGGAAAAGCCTGTTGTCTTCATCTTATGGGGAAAGCATGCCCAGGTAAAAACAGAAATGATTGATTCGAATAAACATTTCATCATTGAATCACCCCATCCGAGCCCTTTCTCAGCAAGCAGAGGATTTTTCGGCAGCAAGCCTTTTTCAAAAACGAATGCTTACTTAAAAGAAATGGGATTGAACGAAATCGATTGGTGCATTGAGGAAGACCCGAATACCCATCTATGAAACTAAAAAAGGACGCCTTCATATGAAGGCGTCCTCAGACTGTCGACAAACTCCTCGATTTTGAGGAGGATGTTGGCAGTTTTTTTGTATAATGAAAGAAGTAACTAGTGAGGTGATTGAAATGCTGTCTAAAAATAATCAAATGAATCGTGATCAAATG